>DAIQNV010000033.1:0-35569 GCA_036788215.1 Phycisphaerales bacterium
ACGACCCGAGGACCCACCGGTCGTGGAGAAGGCTTCGCCGTCTCCACGGCACCCGTCTTCACGGCACCCGACACCCGGTACCCGGCCACCTGGCTGGCGGGCCCCTTCTACAGTCCCCCGATGACCGCCCCCGCGACCCCACCCGAACTGCCCTCGGTCGAGGGCACCACCCGCGTCCGCGTCCGCTACGCGGAGTGCGACCCGATGCGCGTCGCCCACCACGCCAGCTACCCCATCTGGATGGAGGAGGCCCGGACGAACCTCCTGCGCGACGCGGGGCTCACCTATGCCCAGATGGAGGAGCAGGGCTACTTCCTCGTCATCACCAAGCTGGAGATCCGCTACCGCCGACCCATCCGCTACGACGACGTGCTCGACATCGCTGTCCGCCATGTCCCCGCGGGACGGATCAAGATCCGCCACGAGTACGAGATCCGCCTCGTCGAGCGCCTGGGCAAGGCCCCGAACCCCGCCGACCCCGCCACCCCGCGTGACGGGGTCTGCGCCGTCGCCACCACCGAGCTCGCCTGCGTCGGTGCCGACGGGCGGCCCCGCGAGCTCCCCGCCTTCCTCATCGTCACCGAAAGCTGAGAACCGGCGATGGGCGACCGCGACACCAAAGAGACGAAGCCGAAGCGCGAAGCCACGCCGAAGCGGCGCGCGAGCCGGGCCCGACGCTGGACCCGCGCCGGGCTCATCATCCTCGTCGTCCTCCTCGTCGCGGGCATCGCGCTGACGCGTTCGCCCGTCATGCTCCGCCTCGTGCTGCCCCGGATTGCGGACGCCGCGGGCGTGACCATCGACGCTCGCGCGATGTACCTCTCGCCGGACTTCGACCTGGTCATCAAGGACGCGGTCGTACGCATCCCCGCGATCGACGGGCCCGGGGGCGAGCTGCTCCGCTTCGAGCGCCTCGACGCGGAGCTCGACTGGCTCCGCGCCATTTCGGGCGTCCGCGAGGGGGTCGTCCGCACGCTCGACCTCGACCGCCCGCGCCTGCGACTGAGCCAGTCCGTCGAGACCGGCACGCTCAATGCTGCGGAGATCGTCGCCCGAGGCTCCGGGGGCTCGTTCGATCTCTCGAGCCTCCCCACCGCCCGCATCCAGGCCGGCACGCTCGAGCTGGGCGAGCACCGCGACGCTGCGGGCTCCGAGCGGGGCACCTTTACCCCGCTCGAGACCATCGCCTTCTCGGGGCTCCTCGCCCCCGCGCCCGAGGACGGCGCCGGCGGCCACGTCTTCCGCGTCCGCGCCGAGGACGCGAGCTCCGGCCAGCCCCTCGACGAGGGCACGCCCGAGATCCTGGGGCGTGTGGGCGACGACGGGGTCACCATCTTCCTCAGCGGCTTCACCCTTGACGAGTGGCCCGCGAGCAAAGTGCCGACGCGCCTCCGCCCCGCCTTCGAGGCCCTTGACCTCACGGGGCGCATCCGGCCCATGCGGATCGGCGTCGACCCCAAGGGAGTCGTTGACGTCGATTTCCGCGTCTCGGACGTCGCGCTCAACCTGCCCTTCGACCCGGGGGACATCGAGGGCGTCGACCTGCGCGACGCCGGCCCGCTCCGCATGACCGATGTCACCGGGGAGATGTCGCTGGGCACCGCCGGGCTCGGCGCCGCGCTCACCGGCCGGCTCGATGGCGTCCCCTACGACGTCCGCTTCGACGCGTGGGGCGTCGACCCCGCCAGCCCCTTCCTCGCTCGCCTGCAGGCCGGCCCCGTCCGCATCGAGCGACAGGACAACCTCTTCCGCTTCACACCCTCCGTCGTCATCGACAAGCTGGACATGTTCCTCAACCCCACCGCCCGGATCACGAGCACCGTCTGGCTCAGGCGGGGCCTCCCCCCCGCGGGGCGCGATCGCGAGCGCACCGCGGGCCTCGAGCTCCCCGAGCAGCTCGCCGAACCCGCCGGGCCCACCGACACCCGCGTCCTCGTCGCGGGCGAGCTCACGCTCGAGGACGGGATCGCCGCCTACCGCGACTTCCCCTACGTCTTCGGAGATCTCTCGGGCCGCTTCGCCTTCGACGAAGAACGCCTCATCATCGACAACTTCCGAGGAACCGCCGCCTCCGGCGCGACCATCGCGCTCGACGGGTGGGTCGCCCCCCTGGGCGACGCCGCGGAGGTGGAGATCGACGTCCGCGTCGACAATGTCCCGATCGACGACGCGCTGATCGCCTCCCTCGATGAAGGTCGCCAGGCGATGATCGAGGCCCTCTTCAGCACCCTGCAGCTCAAGCGCCTCTACGAGGACGGGCTCGTCCGCGACCCCGCCTCCCCGGGCCCGGGTTCCGCGCCCCAGTTCGCCCTCGGGGGCAGCGCCGACGTCGTCGTCAGCCTCCACCGCCTCTACGGGCTCGGGTCCGTCTGGCGCAACCGCATCGACATCACCATCGACGACGCCCGCATGCTGAGCGAGCACTTCCCGGTGCCCATGCTCGGGTCCGGCATCCGCCTGATCATCGAGGACGACGTCGCGACCCTCTCCGACGGCGCCTTCACCACCCTCCGAGGGGGCGACGTCGCCCTCTGGGTCCGTGCCGAGGTCTCCCAAGGGGGCAACAACCCGCCCCCCGAGGTCCGCATCACCGCCACCGACGTCCCCATCGACGACCTCCTCATCAGCGCCATCCCGGGCCCGGGCGCGCTCGCGGAAGAAGACGGTCCCGCCGACCTCACGACCCTCCTGAAGCGACTCCGACTCGAGGGCACCCTCGACTGCGTCGCCGACATCGGCCCCCACTCCGACTTCGGTGTCGGCTGGGACATCGTCGTCGAGTTCGACGAGGTCCTCGCCCGACCCGACCCGCGAGGAGACCTCGCCCGAACAGACCGCGCCGCGCCCGACGCCCAGATCAACGAACTCCTCCTGACCGACCTCACCGGCACCATCCGCGCCCAGCGCGACCGCATCGACCTCGCCCTCGCGTCCGCCGCCTTCTCCGAGACCGGGGGCGTCGCTTCCGGCCCGCGGTCCCTCCCGGACGAAGCGGGCCCCCCGCCCCCGACCCGCGTCACCATGCTCGCGGGCATCGACCTCCCGGTCGAGGACAAGGGCCGCTTCCTCACCGACATCACCGAGCCCCTCGTCACCACCACCGCGGGCGCCGAGAACCTCGACGTCGAGCTCCCCATCGAGCGCCTCCTCTCCCTCTTCGCGCCGGACTTCGCCAACAGCCTCGCCGACCTCCGCGAGGACTACCGGCCCACCGGCCGCCTCGACCTCACCGCGGTCCTCACCGGGACCCTCGGGCGCGAACTCGCCAGCACCGCCCGCGTCGCCCTCACCGCCGACCGCATCGACCGCTTCGAGGCCGACACCTTCGGTGGGCGCGTCCGCCTCACCAACGCCCAGGGCCGCGTCGTCCTCGACACCGGGGGCCGCCCGATCATCAGCTTCGAGCAGCTCCAGGCCGACCTCGCCTACGACGACGACCCCGCTGGCCAGCTCTGGCTGACCGGCGTCCTCCCCCTCGAAGAGATCGACCCCTGGCCCCTCCTGGGCCAGGCCGAGTTCCCCCAGCTCCACGCCCGCCTCTCCGGCGCCCGCTTCGAGTCCGCGCTCACCGACGCGGTCGTCAACGAACGACTGGGCGAGGATTTCGCGTCGGTCTACGCCGACTTCGCCCCCACCGGGCGCTACGACCTCGCCCTCGAGTTCACCCCGAGGCCCCCCGCCCCCGGCGCCACCGACGACCCGGACACCAACGCCGACGCCCTCCTCCGCGCCGACATCGCCGGCTCGCTTCGCCCCCGCTCCGCCTCCGTCACGCTCTGGGGCGGTCGCCTGCACGTCGACAGCATGGACGGTCGCGTCACCTTTACCGCAGCCGGGGGCGCGTTCGATGACCTCGTGGGCTCGGGCGAGGGCTTCGCCTTCCGCACCACCGGCAACTGGCGGACCGCCGACACCGGCGCGTTCCGCATCGCCGCCGATGTCGAGGCCTCCGTCGACCCCGACCCTCGGGGCCTCCCCAACTCCATCCGCGAGGCCTTCCCCGACTGGGCCGAAGAGATCGCCACCAACCTCAACATGGACGCCACCGGGGGCCTCGAACTCACCGAGGGCCGCGTCGTCATCGAACGCGCCGACCCCGTCGCCTTCCCCGGCACCGGCCTGGACACCGTCATCACGGGCGACCTCGCGGTCAAGGGCGGATCACTCGAGGTCGGCCTCCCCATCTCCAACCTCGACGGGACCGTCCGCTTCGAAACCTGGCTCGCCGGCACCGAGGACGCGCTCAGGCTCGGATGGACCATCGGCGTCTCCGCCGACCGCCTCCGCGCCTCCGGCATCCGCCTCACCAACGCCCGAGCCCGCATCATCGCCGGACGCGAGGACGGAGTCGTCCTCATCCCCGACCTCTCCGCCGATGCGCACGACGGGCGTGTCGCGGTCTCCGTCCGCATCGACCCGCCCCCCGCCAACGAGCCCCCCACCGCATCCCCGCGCTTCCGCGCCGACATCCGCGCCGCCGATATCCGCCTCGCCCCCCTCCTCGACGACCTCGCCCTCGGGATCGCCCCCGACCCCGTCGAACTCGCCCGCCTCGACGCCGCGCCAGGCCCCGACGGGGACCGCCCCGCCAGCGACGCGTCCAGGGGCTCGGTCGACGGGGACATCACCGTCGCCGGGCGCCTCGCCCAGACCAACGGCCTCACCGGGCGGGGCAAGCTCCGCGCCTCCGGGGGCCCCGTGCTCGCCCTCCCCCTCCTCACCCCGCTGATCGAGTTCTCGAACCTCCAGGCCCCCGTCGGCGAGCGCCTCGACCTCGCCGAGGCCTCCTTCTACATCGAGGACGAGACCATGACCTTCGAGACCATGAGCGTCTTCAGCGCCTCCGTTGAGATCATCGGCTTCGGCACCATGCACTGGCCCACCGGCATCATCGACCTCCGCTTCCGCTCCGAAGCGGTCAGACGCATCCCCGTCCTCTCGGGCTTCATCGAAGCCATCCGCGACGAACTCATCACCACCAAGCTCACGGGCCCCATCGGCGCCCCCGCCGTCGCCGCCGAGACCCTCCCCGCCACCCGCCGCCTCCTGGGCTCCCTCTTCGGCCTCCCCGAGTCCGACCGCGCCTCCCGCCTGCGCACCATCGAACGAAGAGCCCGCGAAGAACGCCTCCGCGACCTCCGAACCATCCGCCGCGACCCCCGCGCCGCCGAACAACCCCAACAACGCTGACACAGTTCCCGTGCCCCGAACCCAACCCCGGGTGGCGTGGAGACATGGCGCAGCCATTTCTCCACGAACTGAGACGCCCGCCGCCCCGATCGTGGAGAAGGCTGCGCCGTCTCCACGCCACCCTCTGCCCCTTTGCCCCTTTCAATCTGTGGCCATTTGCCCCAGCCGCCCCACCGCCTCGAGCCGCCTCTTGTGAATCTCCCGGTCCGGCTCCAGGAACGCCAGCGCCTCGATGTGCCGCTTCGCCCGCGCCGCATCGCCCGCGACCAGCGCGACCCGCGCCGCCAGCTCCCGCGCACCCGCATCGAAGGGCGCGATCCGCGTCGCCCGTTCCGCCTTCACCCGCGCCGCCCCGTGCTCCCCCCGCTCCGCGTACAGACGAGCCAGCGACGACGCGAACGCGGTCGACGACTGCTCCCGCGCATCGAGAAACTCCAGGTGCTCGACCGCGGAGAACCGCGCCGCGTCGCCCTCATCGAAGCTCAGGTAGTGCCGCGCCAGCAACCGGTGAGGCCAGTCGTCCACGGGCCGCGCCGCCGCGTAGGCCACGAGCGCGCTCACCACCTCATCGGAGAGCCGCCCGTCGGCGCCCCCCGGCGCCGCCTCCAGCGCCACCCGCGCCGCCAGCTCCCGCAGATCCGGGTGCCCCGGGAACTGCCCGAGCCACCGCTCCACGAACGCCCGGTCGGGCCGGACCTCCTCGCCCTCGCGCGAGTCCGCCTCGATCATCTCCGGTATCGACGGCGCATCGGAAGCCGGCAGCATCCCGTGCTCGCGCAGGTCCGCCTCCGCCCACGCGGTGAACCGCTCCATGAACTCGTCCCGCGTCACCCCCAGCTCCGCCTCGAACGCGCTCGCCTCCGCCTCACCCTGCGCGTACCGATCCATCAGGTCCAGGGGGGCCCGCGCCCCCCACTCTGTCAGGATCCAGTGATACATCCAGTTGCCCTGGGCGTACGCCTGCGCCCGGTCCGTGGGCTTCTCCGGGCGCACGAACGCGATGTTGATCTGGTCCAGGTCAAACAGCGTCCCCCCCTCGAACGCCGCCGCCAAGAGCCGCCAGGTCCGCATATCCCGCGGCGCATCCTCCAGCTCGACCGATGCCGCCTCCGTGAACCAGTGGGGCACCCGGTTCCGCGTCCTGCTCAGCGCCACGGTGTGCCCATACTCGTGCTGCAGCACGCGGGGCCAGTCGAAGGGACCGTTGCTGAACCCCGGCCCCACCTGCGGGCTCTCCATCGCGATCACCGGCCCGGTCGCCGCCGCGATCGTGTGGATCCGCGTCATCCCCGTGATCCGCACGCTGAACCACCGATGGTTGGGCATCAGCTCGATCAGCGTCTTCCACTCGGGCTCGTGCCCCAGCCCGCCCGGGATCTCCTCGGGCTGCGCCGCCACGCGCTCGTGGATCTCGTCGAGGACCGGCAGCATCTCCCGCGCCAGGAGCTCATCGATCCCCGCCTTGTACCGCACCGCGAAGTGCGCCCCCTCCAGCACCTCGTAGGTGAGCAATTCCCGCACCAGCTCCAACGAATTCGCCGCCCGCAGATCAAACGGATCGAGCTCCATCGCCCGCGTCAGCGCCGCCAGCGCCCCGTCGTCGTCCCCCGCCTGCACCTGCAGCAGGCCCAACTCGATCCAGGGCTGCGACCAGTTGGGCAGCCGCTCCGTCGCACGCGACAGGTACCCCGCCGCCTCCGCGTACTGCCGGGCCTCACTCAGCGCCGCCCCCACCTCGTACACCCCGAGCGCCGACCCCGGGCTCAGTTCCTCCAGGCGCTCCAGCCACCCTTCCCGCGACGCATCGTCGAACGCCGCGGCGCTCGCCGCCGCCCGCAGCGCCACCAGCCTGCGCTGCGTGGGCGTCTCCCCGAGCTGCGCATCCAGCGCCGCGATCGCCGCCTCCGGGCTGCGCTGGCGCATCAGGATCCGCGCGCGGACCTCCGCCCCGCCGACCGAGCCGCCCGCCTCTTCCCCGTCCGCATCCAGCACCCCCGCCAGCCGGTCGATCTCCCCCGCGATCGCGCCCGCCTTCGCGACATCGAACGCGTCGGTCAAAAGCCTCCCGAGCAGCGTCGCCGCCTGCGCGTTCCTCGGGCACAGCCCCAGCACCTCCTGCAGCGCCGCCGCCGCATCCCCGTTGTTGTGCTTGTCGTACAAGAGCTCCGCCTCAGCGAGCCGCACGCGCCAGTCGAGGGGGTTCGCCTCCCGGGCCTGCGCCAGGATCCGCGTCATCGCGCGGTAGTCCGACCCGTCCCGCCCCTCCGGCCCCCGCACGTTCCACCGGATCATCAAGGCCCGCACGCCCTCCGCCACCTCCCCCGCGTCCTCCACCCGCACCCGCGTCATCCGGTCGATCGCCGCCTGCACCGCCGCGTCCGCGTCGTCGTACCGCGCCAGATCAAAGAGCGCCGCCGCCCGGATCCGCACCGCCCGGAGCGACCCCTCCCCCGCGAGTAACTCCAGCGCCCGCTCCGGCTCCCCGAGCATCAGCGCCGCCTCCGCCCGGTCCACCACCGAAACGGTCTCGTCTGTCAGGCTCGCGTCGCTGTACGCCCCCGCGATCAGCGCCGCCTGCGCCCGCAGCGCCGCATCGCCGAGGTCCGCCTCGGTCCACACCCCGTGCCGCACGCGCAGCTCCACCCGCTCCGCCTCCGAGAGGTACGGCGCCTGCAGGAGCGCCCGCACCGCCGGATTGAGTTCATCGCCCTGCCCCTGACCGCCCGCGCCCCCCTGCTGCGCGATCATCTCCTGCAGTTGCTCGCGCGAGATCGCCTCGCCGTCCTGCGCCACAACGCCCGCCGTCCCCGCGACCAGCGTGAGCCCAACCCCCGCGCAACGAATGCCCCGCACCATGGAGCCCCAAGCGTGAGCGCGGGGCTGGCAGAACCGCAAACGCCTCGCAACACGGGACGCCGAGTCTGAGCGAAGCGAAGGCTCGGGTTGATGCATCGCCGGTCCCCTCACGGGCGCCCCCCGCGCGTCTCGCTCTCCCGATACGCCGACACCGTCACGCTCCACCCCTCGCTCTTCGGGGGGGTCCTGGTGTCGAACACCTCCAGAGGCAGCTCCGTGTTCACCACCGGCGCCAAGAGCACCACCAGCGACACATCGCCCGACGCGTTCACCGTCCGCGCGATCCGGGGCAGCATCGCCTCCGTCTGCGGGTCGTACCACAGACGGATCTCCTCGAACTCATCGATCTCCCGGCGCTCCGCCTTGGGGACCAACTTCATCTGCACCAGCGCCCGCTCCGCGAACCCCCTCAGACCATCATCATCGAGCCCCTCGCCCGCCGGCCTCAGCTCCGCGTCGTACCGCTTCAGGATCTCCTTCGGGTCCTGCCCGATCGGCACCGGGAAGGGCCCCTCACCGATCCGCAAGGGGTCAAAGTCCGACCCGGGAGGCGCCACCTGCCGCTTCGTGAACCGCCGATCGCCCGCCACCTTCTCCACCAGCCACTCCCCGTCGAAGACGAAGAGCTGCTCCTCCCGCTCCAGCCTCCGCCCCACGATCAGCGTGTCGAACACGACCGCGAACCGGCGCCCGTGCGCGTCCGTCACCCGGTTGTCGAAGAACAACTCCCCCCGCCGCGTCTGCTGGTCCCCCGCGATCGCGAACTCGCGCGTGTACTGCACCTTTGCGCTGAAGGTCTCGAGCGCATCCGTCGCCGCCGCGAGGCGCGTCAGCAGGTCCTCGATCGTCTCGATCCCGCGCGACTCCCGCAGCAGCTCGGGCGACAGGTCCTCCGGGTTCACAGGCGTCGGCCCGAGCGAGGTCGGGGGCTTCTCATCCGACGGCTGCGCACCCGCACCGCCGACCGCCATCGCCGTCATCGCCAATACCATCGCTGCTAGCATCGCGGCCTCCTGACGCTTCATCGGGCGGCCGTCCCGGCCATCCCCCGTCAAACCTACCCCCCGCCCCTACCAATCGTTCGCCCCCCGCCCCTCCCGGTTTCTCTCCGCGTCCCCCGCCTCCCCGTCCCAGTCCCGGGGCTCCCGTGGGGGCAATCCATCCAAAAACCGCTGCAGCAGCTCCGCCGCCGCGATCGCGTCACGACGGGTCTTCTTCTGTTTGTGCGTCAACCCCGACTGCGCCAGGCGCTTGTGCGCCAGATCGGTCGTGTGCCGCTCCTCCTGAAACGCCACCGCCGACCCGGTCCTTTCGCCGAGCCTCTCCGCCCACGCGCGTGTGAGCTTGGACCGGGCGCTCTCCGTCCCGTCCGCGTTCAGGGGCAGCCCCACCACCAGCGTGTGCTCGCCCCTGCCCACCAGGTCATCCACCGCACGCGCCAAGGCCCCGAGCAGCTTCGCCCCCCCGTCCTCCGCCAGGGGCACCTCCACAAGCCCCGCAGGCGTCGCCAGCCGCGTAACGCCATCCCCGAGCGCCAGGCCCGTCCGCTTGTCACCGAGGTCGATGCCGATGTACCGCAAAGGGGGTCGATCTACTTCAGGTGCTCCGGCAGGTCCGCGTGCAGCGCCTTGAGGTCCTGAGCCCGGTTCTTGGGCATGATCAGGGTCGCCCGCTCCGTCCGCACCACGATCAGGTCATCACAGCCCACGAGCGCGACGGTGTGCTCGTCGTCGTCGCACACGACGACATTCCCCCGTGAATCCCTGAGCGCGAGCTTCCCCCCGCTCCGCCGATTCCCGAAAGGATCTCTGGGCAATGTTTCCGCGTAACTGGGCCACGAACCGACATCGAGCCAGTTCACAGGCATCCGCACCCCGCACAGGCTCACCGCCGGATCCGTCGAGGCCGGCTCCATAACCCCATAGTCCACAGAGGTTTTCGGCAGTGTCGGGTACACCCGGTCGATCACCGCCTGCTGCTGCGCCGTCCCCCAGGCTCCCTGGATCTCCCGGAGACCCGCCTCACTTCGGGGCTGGTGTTTTTTGAGCTGCTCCAGGAAAGTCCGGGCATGGAAGACGAACATGCCGGCGTTCCAGAAGAACTTCCCCGAATCAAGGTAGTCCTGTGCCTTCTCAAGGGGTGGCTTCTCGACGAACCGCGCGATCTTGAACGCCAGCCTGTCTGGGTCCTCGATCGAGGCGCCGGGGACCGGGCCGTCGTCTTCGATGTAGCCGAACCCGGTTGCGGGGTACACAGGCGTGATCCCGAAGGAGACCAGGCGCGTCGGGTCTTCCTCCACCAGGCGGAAGCCCACGTCCATCGATTTCGCGAAGATGTCCTGCGGGTCGATCAGGTGGTCGGCGGTCAGGACGCTGAAGACCGCGTCCGGGTCGAGCTTCTCGAACACCGCGGCTCCGAAGCCCACCGCGTTGACGGTGTCCCGGCCCATCGGCTCCCCGAGGATCCGCTCGTCGGTGAACGAGGGCAGGGCCTCGCGGATCTGTCCCCGGAAGCGCTCGCCTGTGCAGATGTAGCGCCGGTCCTCGGGCACCACGCCCTCCAGGCGCTCCGCAGAGATCGACAGCAGGCTCGCTGCCGGGCTTGTGGGCGTCCTGCGGACGAAGGGGATGAGCTGTTTGGGCTGTTCGGCCCGGCTCATGGGCCACAGGCGAGTCCCGGAGCCGCCAGCCATGATCATCGCGAAACGCATGGGCCCAGTGTAGAGAGCGGCCGATCCGTGCGCACTACTGCCCGAAAGCGGCGGCGATCAGTTCCTCGGTCGTTGCGGAAGCGCCCCGGTCCCCGAGGTGGGCGCGGGCCCGGGCGAGGGTGCGCTCCGCCTCGACCGCGGACTGGCCCAGGGCCATGAGAGCCGCCATGGGCTCGTCGTCCGCGGGATCGAGGGAGGGGGTGCGCCGGCCGATCGGGCTCGACTTCGGTTCGATCGCGGCGTCGATCAGCCATCGGTCGACCTTGCCGGTGAGTTCGGCGATGATGGTCTCGGCGAGTCGCTTGCCGATCTCGGGGAGCTTGGTGAGGGCCCGGGCGTCCTTGGCAGCGATGGCCCCCGCAACTTCCGAGGGCGGTACCGCCAGTGCCCGCAGGGACTTACGCACGCCGAGCCCCTTGACGGAGGTGAAGAGCTCGAAGAAGGCCCGCTCCGAGGGGTCGGGGAAGCCGACGAGCCTCGGGGTCATGTTGGCGCCTTGGGCGGTCCCCTCGAGGTCGAAGCGGGTGTGCAGGGTGAGGGTCGAGCCGATCTGGCTCGCCAGGGGCTCCCTGAGGTAGGCGGGCAGCAAGACCGAGAGGACGAGCCCGGGAAAGGGCTCGACCAGGGCGGCGGGACCGTCGAGGGCGAGGAGGGTGCCGGTGAGGCGGGCGATCATGGGAATGAAGATAGGGGCCAAGTGGCGGAGTGGCGGAGAGGGAATGACAAGACCCGGGGGGTCCGAAGTGCGGGCCGGGGCGGGGGTTGGTCGATAGGCGGGGGATGAGCGCTGTATCGCCGACAGAGATGTGGTTGCCGGCGGTCCGTGGGCCCGAGGGGACGCGGGCGACGGCGCTGGTGATCGGGACAGCGCAGACCGCGGTGGGCGTGCTCCGCCAGCTCCGCACGCTCGATGACCCCCCCACCGTCGCGGGCTGGGTCGAGGTAGGCGACTCGGGCGGGGCGGCGGGCCTGAAGCGCCTCGGCGCGTTCGGGGCGCTGGAAGACATCTGCGCCCGGACGAGGGCGCCCCTCGCGATCGTGAGCCTGCCGGCGTCGATGCGGACCGAGATCGGGGCGATCCGGGCGGGCCTGCGCCGGGCCGGGGTGGTCGAGCGGTTCGTGCCTCCCCTGGAAGAACTCCTGTCGCACGCGCCGGCGCCGGTCAGCGTCGGCGTCGGTGGTCCGGTGATCGACCCCTCGGCGCTGGTCGGGCGGACGCCAAGGCCCATGGACCGGGGGCTCGTCGAGCCCATGATCCGAGGGAAGTGCGTGCTGGTGACCGGCGCGGGCGGATCCATCGGCAGCGAACTGGCGAGGCTCGCGGCGAGGCTGGGCCCGGCACGCCTGGTGCTGGTGGAGCGGAGCGAGAACGCGCTGTTCGAGATCGACCGGCAGATCGCGGCCAAGGCGCCCCAAGTCCACCGCGTCGCGGCGCTGCACGATGTCGTGGAGGCCGACGCGACACGGAGGCTCTTCGACCGCTGGAGGCCCGATGTCGTCTTCCACGCGGCGGCGCACAAGCACGTGCCCCTGATGGAGGATCACCCGGCGCACGCGGTCGTGAACAACATCTTCGGGACGCGGAGCGTCGCGGAAGCGGCGGTGCACGCTGGGGCGGAGCGGTTCGTGCTCATCTCGAGCGACAAGGCGGTGCGCCCGTCGAGCGTGATGGGCGCGACGAAGCGGGTGGCTGAGATGGTGACCTCGGCGCTCGGGGGCTACTCCGACACGCGCCTGTCGATGGTGCGCTTCGGGAATGTGCTGGGGTCCGCGAGCAGCGTCCTGCCGATCTGGTCGGCGCAGATCGCGGAGGGCGGGCCCATCACGGTGACCGACGCCCGGATGACGCGGTACTTCATGACCATCCCGGAGGCGGCGAGCCTCGTCACGCAGGCGGGGGGCCTCGCGGAGGCGGAGCGGGCGAGCCTGTTCGTCCTGGACATGGGCGAGCCTGTGAAGATCCTCGACCTGGCGGTGCGGTACGCGGAGGCCCATGGGCTCCGGGCGGTCGTGCGCGAGGCGGCGGACGGCCTCGTTTCCGGGCCCGCGCTCGACGGGACGCGCGGGGAGATCGACCTGGTGCTGACCGGCGCCAGGCCCGGCGAAAAACTGCACGAGGCGCTGGCGTACGACGCGGAGTCGCTCACGCCCACGAAGTGCCCGGGGGTGCTGACGCTTCTGGGGGGTGACGCGGTCCTGGCGAGCGGGTTCAGCATCGGCGCAGCCTGCTTGGAGCTCGAGCGGGTGTGCCGCGGAGGGGACCGGGCGGCGGTGGTGCGGGCTCTGGCGGAGTGGGTGCCGGAACTGGGGACGCGGAGCGGGGTGGGGGCGATGGCGGTGTAGGGCGGGGCAAAGGGCCACTGTGGGAAAGGGCCAAAGACCACCGGGGTGGCGTGGAGACGGCGCCGCCTTCTCCACGATGGGTGGGTGCGGGCGTCGTCGATCGTGGAGAAATCGCTGCGCGATGTCTCCACGGCACCCGGCTTGTGCCGGGGTTGTGGATGTAAGCCTGTGCAATCGCTCGGGTTGTGGTGATCGGGCCTGGGGGGATGCCGGGGTTGGGGCACGCGGAACATGCTGCCCGGAATGGGTGGGTGGGAGAGATCGGACTTTGCGTGGGCGTTTCGGGACGCAAGCTGATCGCGTTGGGTGGGTCGCGCCGGGCGTCGGGCGGCGGGGAACGATGGCGGAGGGACGGTTGCTTGTCTCGAGCGGCTCCGGCGACGATCGAAGGCGTCGGAGGAACGCAGGATGCCCACGATGCAGCAGCGGACGGAACAGGCGAGTTCGGGCGGCCCGAGCGGGGAGGGTGCGGGCACGCTCGTCGTGCGGACGCGGGCCCAGCGCGACGAGGCGGAAGCGCTGCTCGCGAGCCTGATCGCGGCCAAGGCGACGAGCGAGAAGAACCTGGCGTCGATCCGTCAGCCCGACTTCCTGAAGCGGGTGACGGGGCGGAGCAGCCTCGATAACGCGATCGAGAGCGTGCGCCGGCTGGTGGCGTCGTTCAACCGGATGCTGGCGGACCTGGAGACGGACCTGAGCCCGGAGGATCTGAAGCTCCTGGCGGAGGCGGAGAAGTCGGCGGAGAGCTAAAGAGGGGACTGGGGACCGGCCATCGGCCATCGGGGTGGAGCAACTCCGCGGAGCAATCGCTGCGCGATGTCTTCACGGCACCCGGGGATACGGGGTGGTGCGGCGGCGGGGCCGGTGGGGTAGGCTCCGGTGTGCGCGACGTGGAAGTGCAACTGAAGCGGCTGGATGAGAAGGCGATCGCGCCGGCGTATCAGAGCGCCGGGGCGGCGGGGATGGACCTGGTCGCGTGCCTGCCCCGGGGGGCGATCGAGACGGACGCGATCACGATCACGCCCGGGTCGATCGCGCTGGTGCCCACGGGGTGGGTGATCGCGATCCCGGAGGGATACGAGGGTCAGGTGCGCCCCCGGTCGGGGCTGGCGATCAGGCACGCGGTGACGGTGCCCAACGCGCCCGGGACGATCGACAGCGACTACCGGGGCGAGGCGATGGTGGGCCTGATCAACCTGGGCCAACTGCCCTACACGGTGCGGCACGGGGACCGGATCGCGCAGCTGGTGATCGCGCCGGTGGTGCGGGGGGCGCTGCGCGAGGTGGGCGAGGTGTCGGAGACGGCGCGGGGCGCGGGTGGTTTCGGGTCGACGGGGCGGGGATGAAGCCCGCTCCGGCCCGACGGATCGGCTAGGGTGCGGGCGTGGAATGGTACCTGCCGATCCTGATCTTCTTCGCGCGGATCTGCGATGTGAGCATCGGGACGATCCGCATGATCTTCATGATCCAGGGGCACAAGTGGATCGCGGCGGGTCTGGGCTTCATCGAGGTGATCATCTGGGCGCTCGCGGTGGGGGGCGTGGTGAGCCAGCTGGACCAGCCGGTGGCGCTGATCGCGTACGGCGCGGGGTTCGCGACCGGGACGCTCGTCGG
This sequence comes from Phycisphaerales bacterium, assembly GCA_036788215.1. Taxonomy (GTDB): domain Bacteria; phylum Planctomycetota; class Phycisphaerae; order Phycisphaerales; family UBA1924; genus DAIQNV01. The sequence goes on from DAIQNV010000033.1 coordinate 14,714, forward strand.
GATGAAGATCGAGGAGTGGCTCGCGGTGGGGTACCGCATCGTGCGGGTGATCAACGGGAACATCGAGGTGAACCTGAGCGGGGAACTCCGGGAGCGGGGCTACCGCGTGACGAGGCTCGAAGGCACGGGGCGGGACGGGCCCGTCGAGATCGCGTTCCTGGTGATGAAACGCCGGAAGCTGCGCGAGGTGCTGGCGCTCGTCGAACAACTCGCACCGAAGGCGTTCCTGAGCGTGGAGCGGGTGGACCGGGCCCACGGGGAGATGTTCGCCGCGGAGCGGCGGGTGGTGCGGCGGCCCTGGTCGGGGATGGCGGTGCGGAAGTAAAGACGCCTGACCGGGGTGGGTCGGGCGGCTTGGTGTGCTTTGGGTTTGGGTCGCGCGGTTCTTCGGGGATCACCCGTTCGTGGCCAGCCTCGCTGGCGCGAGGTTGACCACGGCACCCGGCGCGCGTGATGTCTCAGCCCGCTCGCTCACGCTCGGGGCTCCATGCGGTTGGCATGGTGCGAGCGCGGATGGCGCTTCGGGCTCGTTCTGAGGCGACTCAGAGCTTGAGGTCGCCCAGGCTGAGGCCTCCGCCGAACTCGCTGATGGAGCCCAGGCCCCCGGCGCCGCGCTGCTGCTCTTCCTTCTCGCGCTTCTTGGCCTGCTCGCGCATGCGCCGGAGCTGCGGGGTTTCCTTCAGGATCTCGTCGGGGGAGCGGTCGTCGCGTGTGCCGCGACCGCCGCCACGGCCCCCGCGCCCGCCGGCCCCGCCGCCCCCGCCCTGTCCGGCGGGTGCTTCCTTGAGGGCCTTGATGGAGAGGGAGATCTTGCGGCTGTCGGGGTCGACGCGGAGGACCTTGACGCGGACGACCTCGCCGGCGGTGACCGCGTCCTCGACCTTGTTGATGCGCTTGTAGTCGATCTCGGAGATGTGGACGAGGCCCTCGATGCCCGGGGCGACCTCGACGAAGCAGCCGAACTCGAGGCACTTGGTGACCTTGCCGGTGAGCTCGGCGCCCTCGACGACCTCGGAGGCGACCGCCTGGAAGGGGTCGTCCTGGAGCTGCTTGAGGCCCAGGGAAATGCGCCCGGCGTCCCAGTCGACCTTGAGGATCTGGACCTTGATCTTCTGGCCTTCGGTGACGTACTTCTCGACGTTCTTGGCGCCGAAGTTGATGCGGTCGTGGGCGAGGTCGGAGATGTGGACGAGCCCGTCGATGCCCCCGATGTCGACGAAGGCGCCGAAGTCCATGATCTTGCGGACGGTGCCCTCGACGGTGTCGCCCTCCTTCAGGGCTTCCCGGAGCTTGTCGGCGGCGCGGGAGCGTTCCTCCGCGATGATCTCGCGCCGGGAGAGGACGATGTTGCCCCCGCCCCGGCGGTCAACGCGCTGGACGGTGCACTGGAGCTTCTCGCCCACGAAGACCGAGAGGTCGGGGATGCGGTCGATATCGACCTGGCTGGCGGGCATGAAGGCGCGGTGGCCCGCGACCTCGAGCTCGAGGCCACCCTTGTTGACGCCGGTGACGCGGGCCTCGACGACCTGGCCCGCTTCGAGCATCTCCCAGTCGGCCTTCTGCACCGCGCCCGGGAGGACGCAGATGTAGATGCCCTCGGAGGCCTCGAAGCGCTGGACGACGACCTCGAGCTGGTCGCCGGGGTTCGGGAGGCCGGTTTCCTCACCCTGCTTGTTCTTGAACTGCGGGCGCTCGACGACGCCCAGCTCCTTGGGCCCGAACTCGACGAAGACATCGGTGGGGCCGACGGTGACGACGGTGCCGGTGCGGTGCTCGCGCCCGCCCTGCACGACGCGGGGTCCCCGGAGGGCGGGCTTGCGGGCGTGGGCGCCGGCGTGGTCCGCGGGGGACTGGTTGCTGGCGGGGAGGTCGCTGGCGCGGGCCTTGTCCATGTCCGCCATCGCGGCGTCGACCTCCCGGGCGATCTGGGCCTCGGTGTCGGCGTCGAGGGTGTCGTGGACCGAGGGGGCGCCGGTCTCGCGCTGGGCCTGGTCGCTCGCCTGGGTCATGGGGTCGCCCTGCGGTCGCGGCCTTTCCGACTCGTGCGGGGACGCTGAGGCGGGTGCCTGCGGGTCCTCGGACAGGGGCGGGCGGGTCTCGGTGGTCGGGCGGTCCTGGTCGGTCGACATGTCGGGCTTTCGCTTACCGGTTCTCGGGACGGCTTCGGCGTCCGGGGTGGTCCCCGCGTTGGTCCGTGCGGGGCGGGATTCTATGGATCGTGGGGTGGGTTTTTCGCGGTGGTGGGAGCGGGGTCAGCCCTTGGAGGCGTCGACCCGGCCCATGAAGTGCCGGATGGACTCGACGATGCGCTCCGCGGTCCGGACATTGACGAACCCGGCCTCCGCGTCGATGGGGGGCTGGGAGCTGTTGCGGACCGCGTCGATGAAGGCGTTGATCTCGAGCTCGAGCTGGTCGGCGGGCTCGATCTCGAGCTCCTCGTAGTTGACGAGTTCGGACCAGTTGAGGTCGGTGAGGTCGGTGCCGGCGCGGAGCTGCTCGGTGATCTCCTGGCGCTGGAGCTCGTTGGCGGTCTTGCGGATCATGACGCCCTTCTTGGCGCCGTAGTCGATCTTGATGTAGCCGTCCTCGCCGGTGATGCGGGTGACGCGCTCGGTCTTGAAGGCGAGGCGGGAGGCGGAGATATTGGCGACGCAGGGGCCGTCGTCGGTCTCGAAGGTGAGGCGGGCGTTGCAGATGTCCTCGTGCTCGGTGACGACGGAGACTCCGTGGGCGGTGACATCGACGGGCTCGCGTCCGCCCATGAGGTTCAGAACGACGTCGATGTCGTGGATCATCATGTCCATGACGACGCCGACGTCGACGGAGCGGAAGGTCATGGGGCTGATGCGGAGGACCTCGACGAAGCGGGGGACGATGTGCATGCCCTGGGCCTTGAGCTTCTGCATCGCCCGGACCGCGGGGTTGAAGCGTTCGATGTGGCCCACCATGAGGGTGGCGCCGGAGGCCTCGGCCATCCGCTTGATGCGGAGGGCGGTTTCGCCGTCCTGGGCGAGGGGCTTCTCGATGAGGCAGGCGACGCCGGCCTCGAGGAAGGGGCGGGCGGCGGACTCGTGGTGCGTGGTGGGGACCGCGATGGTGACCGCGTCGACGCCGGCTTCCAGGAGTTCCTCGGGGGTGGTGAAGGCCCGGCAGTTGTGGCTCTCCGCCAGGAGCTGGGCCCGGTCGGCGTCGGCGTCGACGACGCCCACGAGCTCGGTGCCCTCCATCTGGGCGTAAACGCGGGCGTGGTGGCGGCCCATGCGTCCGACGCCCACGGCGCCGCAGCGGAGGACCTTCGGGCCCGGCTGGCGCGTGGCGTGGCCGGCCTCACCGGCGGAGCCGGCGGGGCCATTGTGGGCCTGGGTGCTCGGGTCCGCTTGGGGCATGCTGCCTGTTCCGATCTTGGGTGGTGGTGGCCCGCGGGTTTCAGCGTCCGCGGGAGGGTGGGACCGGTCGCGTCAGCCGGCGGCCTCGGTGAGGGCGGCGGAGAGGTCGTCCTTGCTGGTCAGGCCCACGAACTTCTTCACGGGCTGCCCGCCCTTGAAGAGGATGACGGTGGGGATCGCGGAGATCGCGTAGTTCGTCGCGGTCTCGCGGTTGGCGTCGGTGTCGACCTTGCCGACCTTCACCTTGCCCTCGAAGTCGGACGCGACCTGATCGATGGTCGGGGCCAGCATGCGGCAGGGCATGCACCACTCCGCCCAGAAGTCGACGAGCACCGGGGTCTCGGCGTCGAGCACTTCGTTCTGGAAGTTCGCGTCCGTGAACTCCTTGACCAATTCGCTTGCCATTGGGATGGCTCCTTCGTTCAGCGGGCGTTTGCTCGTTCGCCGGCATCCTTCGCCGCGAGACCACCTCCGACGGGTGGGCCGGCAATCGTACCTCGCACCGCGGGACAGGGAAACCGCGACCGGGCTCCGGGTATTCGATCGCCCTGTGGGGGGCCCCTGGGGGTGCGGGGGGCGGTCCTCCGGACCGGCGGAGGGGGAAAATTCTCCACGCGATGGGCGAATCACAGGGCCAGATCCGCGATGCACGCGGCCCACGCGGCATCCAGGGCCCGGCGGTGGGCGCGGACATCGTGCACCCGGAAAAGCCTCACCCCGAGGGTCAGTTGGACGACGGAGAGCGCGAGCGAGCCCTCGAGCCGGTCACCGGGTGGGGCTGGAACCAGTGAGGCCGAAATCGGCGGGGCGGGGTCGGTGTCGGGGCGGCTGAGGCGCTGGGCCCGGGCGACGAAGCTCTTTCGGCTCACCCCGCCCAGCAGGGGGCGACCCAGGGCGAGGAGTTCGGGCGTGGCGCGGATCAGGGTGAGGTTCTGCCCCACGGTCTTGCCGAAGCCCAGGCCCGGGTCGAGGACGACCGCGTCCTCGGGGATGCCGGCGGCTCGGGCGGCGTCGAGGCGCTCCGAGAGGGCCCGGCGGACCGCGTGGACCACCCCCCCCTCGTAGATGGGGGGTGTCTGGTATCGGTCGGAGAAGCTGTCGGCGTCGGGCGGGCGGAGGCGATGCATGAGGATGACGCCGGCGCGGCGCTGCGCTGCGAGCGCGAGGATCACGGGGTCCTCGGTGCCCCCGGAGACGTCGTTGATCGCGTCGGCGCCCGCGTCGAGGGCTGCGCGGGCGACCTCGGCCCGGGTGGTGTCGACGGAGATCGGCAGGTCGATGCCCGCGCCGCGGATCGCTTCGATCGCGGGGCAGACCCGGGCGATCTGCTCAGATTCGCTGACGCGAGCGGCGCCCGGGCGGGTCGACTCGCCCCCGATGTCGAGGAGGTCGGCGCCCTCATCGAGGCCCCGGCGCGCGGCTTCGCCGGCGGCGCGGGGGTCCTGGTGCAGCCCGCCATCGGAGAAGCTGTCGGGGGTGGTGTTGATGATCAGGGCGATGCGTGGGCGCGAAAAAACGAGCGACCGCCCTTCGGCGATCGCCCAGTGCTGTTCGTCGTGCGTGGCCCGTCCGATCAGAACGGCGGGGCCTCCTGCTGGTCCTCGATCTCCCAGTCGCCCCCGTCCTGCGGGGCGAACTTGGCGAGGAAGCCGATCAGCTCGCCCGGGACGAAGGTGCGGAGGGTCATGCCCCCGTCACCGGTGTGGACCGCCATGCCAAGGGGGGCCATGGCGGGGGCGGGCTCGAACTGCTCGACCGCGCCCATCATGACCGCGAAGGGCCCGACGGTGTTGGCGATCTGATCCGCAGCGATGTAGATCTCCGCGGTCGGGTTGTCGAAGAGCCTGGAGCGGGTCTTCTTGAAGCCCTCGGCGTCGTTGATGCGGGGGGCGTCGCCCTTGGAGGCGCCGACGGCGCGGGTGACGAGCTGCGAGTTCTTGCTCGCGGTCATGTAGAGCCCGTCGTTGTCCTGAACGACGAAGCCATTGGGGCCCCCGGTGAATCCGAACATCATCTGCTGGATCATGGCGGGGTCGGCCATCATGCCCATGCCGCCGCCGCCACCCTGCTGGGTGGGATCGATCTGGGTCTGGACCCCGTAGGTATCGGCGGTGAGCCCGGCGATCTCCTGGGCGCCCTTCTGGTAGGTGGTGGTGTACTTGAGGCCCGCGGCGCTGGTCCCGTTGGCGGCGGTCATGCCCTTCATCAGCTCGGCCTTGGCCTCCTCGGGGTCGGGGAGGGCGTAGTAGGCGATGGAGTTGGCGAAGAGGCCACCCCCACCCATCGCGGGGGCGGTGCCGATCGCGCCGGTGAAGCCGGTCGCGGTCTCGAAGGCCTCGAAGCCCATGGTGGGGACCTCGCCCCCCATCTGCTCCGCGGCTGCCGCCTGGATCTGCTTGTTGAACTCGGTCAGGTTCTGCATGATCTGCTTGACGCCGGGGTTCGACGAGTCGAACGCGCCGGCCATCAGGAAGTCCATGCGGGGCAGGCGGCTCATGAGCTCGCCCGAGTCGCCCTCTTCCGCGAAGAAGCCCGCGAGTTCGGACTCGTCCTTGAACTGGGCGGCGAGATCGACCGCGATGCCGGCGGCGCTGATGTCGAACCCGACGAGCCCGACGGAGGCGTCCCGGACGAAGTTGTCCGCGACCATCTTCACGAGACCGAAGCCATCGGTGACCGCGGCGCCGCCCCCCATCATGGCGAGGAACTGGGCCTGCTGCTCCATCTGGCCCATGCCCTCCTTGAGGGCCGGCGCGAGGGCCTCGATGTTCGCGACGATCATCGCGTCGGTGCGGTCCGCCAGGCGCGAGCCGGTCGCGCCCAGGCGGGCCCGGTGGGCCTGCATGCGGCCCTTGGCCCCGTCGAAGCTGCTGACCAGGCCACGCTCCGGCCCGATGATCGCGAACCCGCCCAGGTCGCGGATGTGGACCTGCTGGCCAAAGAAATCGAGGGCGAGCACGCCATCGGTCATCTTCGCGTTCTGGCCCTGCACGAAGGGGCTCTCGCGGAAGGCGGCGAAGTCGGTGATCGGGAGGATCGCCGCGGCGTCCATGTCCTCGGGCCCGCCCCCCCCTGGGAAGAGCACGACCGCTGCGGAGCCATCGGCCTTCATGCCGGGCTGGCTCAGCAGGAGCTGCAGCATGCCCACCTGCGCCAGGCCCTGGCCCACCTCGGGCGGGAGGCTGTCGGCGTGGGCGGCGCTGAACGCGGTCACGTCCGCGAGCAGGGCCTGGAGGTTCGGGATCGCGACGAACGCCGCGATGTCGGCCGGGATGCGGTCGACAACGCTGGGGACTTCCGCCCCGGCGAAGGACACGAGGGCGAAGGGGGCTGCGAGCCCCGCGACGGTCCCGAGGCGGAGCGGTGTGCGCGTGAACGGCGTGGGCATCACAAGGGTCCTTTCTGGCGGTCGATCGGCGGCGCACGATCGCGGCGGCCGCGCAACATTGGGGTCCGGAAGTCTCCCGGCCCGGGTTCTTGCCGGGCGGGGTTCGTCCGGGAAGATAGCCAAGACAATCCCGCCCGGCCGCCACGCGGCGACCGGCGGGTCCCGGAGGAGTACAGGGAAAGTGGTTGGTGGGTTCGCGGGGGCGATTTCAGCCCGAGGCGGGACGGGGGGCGGGGGCTACTTCTTCTTGCGGGACTTGTTCGGCGTGAAGGGCGGGGCCTCGGCCGCTGCGGCGTCGTCCTCGTCCTCCTCTTCCTCCGCGTCGTCCTCTTCGGACTCCCACTCGTCGTCTTCGGCGTCAGCGTCGTCCTCGGACTCGGCGTCGTCGGCCTCGTCCTCGTCGACCTCTTCCTCGACCTCGACCCACTCCCACTCTTCGCCCTCCTCGGCTTCATCTTCGGCGGAGGCTTCGGGGTCAGCGTCGTCCTCGCTGTCCTCGTCGTCGTCGGCGCTGTCCTCGACCTCGGCGTCGTCCTCGGACTCGTCGTCTTCGATGGCGTCCTCGGTCTCGGTCTCGTCGTCGGGGAAGAGGATGGCCTGGTCGGGGTCGTCGCCGTTCTTGAGGTTGATGGCGCGGGGCCCGCTGAAGACGGGCTCCTCGCCCTGGGCCTTGGCCATCTCATCGGCGAGGCGCTTCATCTCGTCCCACTCTTCGATGGTGATCTGCACCTCGCGGGCGACGGAGCCCTTGTGCTCCCCGATGATGCCGGCGATGCCCATGAGGTCGATGAGGCGGCTGGCGCGGGTGTAGCCGATCGCGAGGCGGCGCTGCAGCAGGCTGACCGAGCCCCGCCTGGTTTCGAGGACGATCTCGACGGCGCGGTCGAACATCGGGTCCTCCTGCGCCGCCTTGAGGCTGGCGGAGGAGTTGTTCTGGCTCTGGAGCATGCGCTCCTCATCGGAGTTGGCCCCGCCGGAGCGGAGCTGGACGAGCTGGCGCTCGAAGCTGGGGCCGGCGATCTCCTTCAAGAAGCGCGTGACGCGCCGGATCTCCTTGTCGTCGACCAGCGTGCCCTGGCTGCGCATGAGCTTGTGGCTCGACGGGCTGAGGAAGAGCATGTCGCCCTGGCCCAGAAGCAGTTCGCCGCCCTTCTGGTCGAGGATGATCCGGCTGTCGAGGCCCGAGGCGACCTTGAAGGTGATGCGGCAGGGCATGTTGCCCTTGATCAGGCCCGTGACGACGTTGGCCTGCGGGCGCTGCGTCGCGAGGATCAGGTGGATCCCGACCGCGCGGGCCTTCTGGGCGATGCGGACGATCGAGCCCTCGACCTCCTTGTTGGTCATCATGAGGTCGGCGAGCTCGTCGATGATGAAGACCATGTAGGGGAGCTTCCGCGGGATGCGGGCCTCCTCCTCGGGCGTCAGCTCCTCGCCGGGGGGGCTGAACCGTTCGCGCAGCTCGTCCCACTCCATCTCGTTGTAGCTGGCGATGTCGCGGCAGCCCGCTTCCGCGAGCAGGGCGTAGCGCTCGTCCATCTTGCCGACCGCCCACTCGAGGATCGCGGCGGCCTTGGACATCTCGGTGACGACCGGGCACATGAGGTGCGGGATGTCCTTGAACTGGCTCATCTCGACCATCTTGGGGTCGACGAGGACGAGCTTCAGCTCGTTGGGCTTCTTCGTGTAGAGGAAGCTCATGATGATCGTGTTCATGCACACGGACTTGCCGGAGCCGGTGGTGCCCGCGATCAGGACGTGGGGCATCTTGGTCAGGTCGGCGATGAGGGGGTCGCCCGACGCGTCCTTCCCGAGGAACATCGGGAGGCGCATGCCCTCGAAGTTCGACCGGTCGCTCATCAGCTCCTTGAGGCGGACCTTCTCCTTCTTGGCGTTGGGCACCTCGACGCCCACCGTGTCACGCCCGACCATGTTGGGCACGATGCGGATGTTGACGCTCTTCAGGGCGCGGGCCAGGTCGCTCGAGACCGCGTTCAGGGCGGCGACCTTCGTGCCCGGCGCGAGCTTCACGTGGTAGAGCGTGATGACGGGGCCGGACTCGATGCCCACGACCTCGCCCTTGAGCTTGTACTGCGTCAACGCCTCCTCAAGGGCCTCCGCCTGCTCGCGGACATACTCCTCGAGGATCGCGCCGAAGCCCTCGTCGGGCTCCTCAAGGAGGTCGAGACCGGGGAACTTGTAGCCCTCGAGCTCCGCGGCATTCTGCAGGTCGGCGAGGTCGGCCTCGGTCGCGCTCCCGCGGCTGGTGCTCGCGAAGCGGACGGGGAGTTTGCTGATCTTCTCCTTCAGCTTGTCGCGGTCGAAGACCTGCGGGGCGCCGACCTCGTGGTCCTCGTCCTCGATCTCCTCCGCCTCGTCGACCGCTTCGGCGTCGTCCTCATCCTCATCCTCGTCCTCGTACTCCCACTCGTACTCGTCCTCCGCCTCCGTGTCCTCGTCTTCTTCGTCGGTCTCGTATTCGTCCTCGACCTCGTGCTCGTCCTCATCCGCGTCGTCCGCGTCGGGGTCGAAGGCCTCGGTGCCGGCGAAGCCTCCGCGGGACTCGTCGATCGCCTTGACCTTCTCCTTGGCCTTCTTCGCGGGGGCCGGCTTGGCGCCCTGGCGGGGCCGGGGGGCGACATCGTCGAGGTCGTGGGCCCGGACGCCCGCGAGGGCGGGGCGGGCGGCGGAGACGATCTTGTGGGCCCAGGCGCTGATGCCCTGGGCGCTGGCGGCGCAGGCGTGCGCACAGACGCGGTACGCGCGGATCAGGCCCACGACGACGAGCTTGTCGAGCGCGACGATCAGACCGATCGCCAGCAGCACCAGGAGCCAGAGCACCGAGCCCGCGCCGCCGAAGCGGGCGACGAGCTCCGCGGAGATCACCACGCCCGAGGTGCCCCCGGGGAGGCGGGGCAGGGGCCCGGCGGCGGGGAACAGGACTCCGGCGAGCCCGGCGACCGCGCTGATGATGCAGACGCCCCCGACCGCCCGGACGATGGGCTGGCCCACGCTCCGCCCCAGGGCGACCCCGATGAGGGCGAGGGCAGCGAGCGCCAGCGCGGGCCAGGCGGCGAAGCCCAGGATCAGGTGCAGCCCGTACGCGGTGACCGCGCCCATCGGGCCCATCCAGTTGAGGGGCGGCGTGTTGCGGGGCCAGACCGCGTGACTGGGCGGGTCGGCGGGGCTGAAGCTGACCATCGCGAGGGCGATGAACAGCCAGATCGCGGCCAGACCGAGCCACACGAGGACTGCGGGCGCGGAGCGACCGGCGAGGAAGCCGGGCTCGGAAAACGAATCGGCGCGACGACCGCGCGGCTTGGGGGACTTCGCCATGCCTCTGCTATCGGACGGTGGGCGGGGACGAGCGCCGTTTTGGCGCGGGCCGGGGGAAGCGTGGGCAGGCTTCGCGGAAGCGACCGCTAGGGCTGGGGCTCTTCGAGGAGGAGGTACAAGATGTTGTTGGCGAAGGTGGGGCTCTTGGTGAGGCCCAGGTGGTCGTCGGTCAGGAAGATGACCTGATCAAAGCCGATGGGCGAGCGGAGGCGGGGGGACCAGTCTCCGCTGGCGCGTTCGTCCATGAGGGCGGAGCTGCGGAGGACGGTGCCGTCGCCCGGGCCGGTCCCGATGCGGGCGAGGGCGCCGGTGCGAGGGTTGACGGTGAATCGGGCGGGGGTGGTCTCCGCGTCGCCCGCGATCAGAATGATGCTGAGGTCTTCGGGCGGGGTGGCGGGGCGGTCGAGGGCGCGGTGGAACTGGTCGGCCCGGGCGAGGGCCTTTCGGAGGTGGTCGAGGGCGATGAGCCGACGCTCGTCGGGGGTGGTGGCGTCGGGGAGGAGGCGGGCGAGGTGCCTGTCGAGCCTCGGGTCGGCGAGGCCCCAGTTGTGGGCGATCCAGACCTCGGGGTCGAGGAGGTCGACGGGCTCGCCGGTGTCGCGATTGAGAACCGGGGCGTGGCGGGCGCGGGGGAGGAGCTGGTAGATCGCGGGCATGGAGCCCAGGATTGCCTGGTCGTACTCGGGGAGGAACGGCGCGACTTTGTGCCCCTGCAGCAGCTGCAGGAGGGAGAGGGCGGAGCCGGCGTTGGGGGTGCCCACCATGATCAGGCGGTTGACATACCTCGCGCCCTCCCAGGTGAGCTCGGGGAGGGAGCCATCGTCGGGGAGGGGCTGGGGCCCGTAGCGCAGGTAGTAGCGGGCGACGAGCCCGCCCATGGAGTGGGCGACGAGGTCGACCTTGACGGGCTCGTCCTGCCCCCGGACCGTCGCGGCGTACTCCGCCATGTCCTTCACCAGTTGATGGAGGTCGGCGGCGTGCTCGGAGATGTCGCGCCGCCAGTCGTAGTCGAACTGGTCGCAGGTGTAGTGGCCCGGTCCGTAGGCGATCGCGCCCGCTTGGCCGAGCTGGCGGTCGCGGTAGCCCCCCACGCCCAGGGTGCCCAGGATCTCGACGTAGGCGTTGAGGGAGACCGGGATGAAGAAGAAGTTGATGTCGACGGTGTCGAGGGAGCCATCGGAGCGGACGCGGTCCGTGAGGCTCGCGAGGCGCGGGCCCTGCTGCATGGGCAGTGCGATCAGGCGGGCGTCCTCGGGCCTCGTCGGGTCGGCGTAGTCACCGGTGAAGGCGCCCCAGACGGTGCGACCCGAGTCGCGCTCGGTGAGCCTGGAGCCCAGGATGCCCGGGATGACGAGGACGGGGCGGCGGGCGGACTCCTCCGCGGCGGCGGCTTCGTTGTAGAGCGCGCCGAGATCGGGGGCGCGGAAGCCTGCGGTGCAGGCGGAGAGAAGGAGGGCGGAGGCGATGGCGAGCGCGGTGGCGATGGCGCGGGGCAAACAGTCCCTTTCGGCGTGATGGTCCCCGGGACCATACCGCGTGCGGACCACGGTTTATTCCGGAGTTGCGTCGTGGGGGCTGGTCGTGCGCTTGCCCGCCGGCTCAGACCCGGGCTCCGCGCTGCCTGCTCTCGGCTGCTGCCTCGTCTGGCCAGACGGAGCGAGAGTTACTCGTCCTCGTCGATCGCCCCGGTTCGCCACTTCCCGTCGACGCGCCGGCGGATGCTGCCCGGGTTGTCGTCGCGGAGCTCGGGGGGCAGGAGGGCGCCCATGCCGTTCTGGTACGACACCGGGCGGCACCAGCGCTCCAGGGCCAGGGGGCCGACCGCGGTGGTGTCGGGGCGGTTGGTGGCGGGGTAGGGGCCTCCGTGGACCATCGCCTCGCAGACCTCGACGCCGGTGGGGACGCCATTGAAGATGATGCGCCCGGCGCGGTGCTCGAGGACGGAGAGGAGCCGCTTGGCGAGGGTGCGGTCGTCTCCACCGAGGAAGATCGACGCGGTGAGCGTCCCTTGGATCGCGGCGGCGCAGTGGGCCATCGACTTCTCCTCGGGGCACAGGACGACCAGCGCCGCAGGGCCGAAGATCTCGCCGTGCAGCTCGTCGCGCCCGAGGAAGACGGCTGAGGTCGTGCGCAGCAGCGCGGGCGGGGCGCTGATGGGGCCCGGGCCGGCGGTGCCGTTCTTGGAGAGGCTCTTGGAGGGCTTGATGCGGTTGATGTCGCTGGCGATCTCGACGCCATCGAGCGAGGACCAGGCGTTGAGCCGGCGCGTGAAGGCGTCGCGGATGCGGGCGGCGAGCATGGTCTGCTCGGGGGCTGTGTTGAAGCGCTTGGCCATCGCGGCGAGCAGGTTCCGCGTGTCGGGCCCGTCGACCAGAAAGATGAGCCCCGGGCAGGTGCACTGCTGGCCCGAGAAGGCGGTGATCGCCTCGGTGAGGAGCTGGGCGATGGTGTCTGCCTGCGTGCGGGCCGCTTCGGGCAGGATGAAGACGGGGTTGGTCGAGCCCATTTCCGCGTAGAAGGGGATGGGGTCCGGGCGGGAGCGGGCGATGTCCGCGAGGGCCACGCCCCCCGCCTGCGATCCTGTGAAGCCCCCGGCGCGGATGAAGGGGTGCTTGATCAGCTCCTCGCCGATCGACTTCTCGCGCTGACCACCCGCGTGCAAGAAGGCGAACGCGCCGGCGGGGAAGCCCGTCGCGCGGAGGGCATCCGCGACCGCCCAGCCCACCATCTCGCCGGTGCCCGGGTGCAGGGGGTGGCCCTTGATGACCACCGGGCACCCCGCGGCCAGGGCGCTCGCGGCATCGGTCCCCATGGTCGAATAGGCCAGCGGAAAGTTGCTCGCGCCGAAGACCGCGACCGGGCCCACCGGGCGCAGGACGCGCCGGATGTCGGGCTTCGGGCGGGGCTGGCGGGCGGGGTCGGCCCGATCGATGATCGCGCGGACCCACGACCCCTCCCGGATCGTCTCCGCGAAACGAAGCAGCGTCCCCGTCGTCCGCTCCCGCTCCGCCAGCAGGCGCTGGTCAGGCAGGCCCGTCTCCTCGGCGCAGAGCTGGATGAGAGGCTGGCCCAGGTCGAGGATGTTCGCGGCGATCGCCTCCAAGAGGCCCGCGCGGTGCTCGGGCGGGCGCCGGCGCATCTCGTGCAGCGCCACCCACGCCGCCCGGCACGCCTGGTCCACCTGCTCGGGCGTCGCGGCGTGGTACTCGAACCGGGTCTCCCGGCCCGTCCCCGGGGCGATCGCCCGGAACGCGGGGACCTGGGCCTGGGGCTCGGCCCGACCCTCCACGAGGCTCCACCCCGTCGGGGCGGTGCGGCGGCTCGTCTGCGCGTTGTTCGTGGGGGCGCTGGTCATTGGTGATGCTAGTGGGCAGGGGGGTTATCGACCGCCCGGGAGGGGCACCCAAGCGCGGTCGTCATGTTTGTATGCTGCGCGGGTGATCGCCCGCGTCCATTCCGCTCTGCTCCAAGGGATCGAGGCTCTGCCCTGCGAGGTGGAGGTCGATTTCGACCCCACGGGGTTCGCCCAGATCGGGATCGTGGGCCTGCCCGACGCCGCGGTGCGGGAGAGTCTGGACCGGGTGCGGGCGGCGGTGATGAACACGGGGTATTCATTTCCGCACGGAAAGCTCCTGTTCAACCTGGCCCCGGCGGATGTGCGGAAAGAGGGCCCGGTCTACGACCTGCCCATCGCGGTGGGCCTCCTGATCGCGGGGGGCACCCTGCCGGAGCGGGTGGTGGGGGGACACGGGCTTGACCCGCGTTCGACGGTCTTCGCGGGGGAGCTGGCCCTCGATGGGCGGGTCCGCCCCATCAAGGGGGCGATCGCGATGGCCTCCATGGCCCGGGCGGAGGGGAAGCGCGCGTTCGTCTGCCCCTCCGCCAACGCCCGCGAAGCGGCGGTGGTGCCCGGGGTGGATGTCTACGGCGTGGGCACGCTGGGGGAGGTCGCGGGGCTCGTCTCGGGCGAGCTGGAGCGCGAGCCCGAGCCCACGCCCGACATCGCGTCGCTCATCCGCGAGTCCAAGGCGCCGATCGACTTCGGCGAGGTGCGGGGGCAGGAAGCGGTGAAGCGGGCGATCACGATCGCCGCGGCGGGGGGGCACAACCTCCTCATGCTGGGCCCCGCGGGCAGCGGCAAGACGATGATGGCCAAGGCGCTGCCGGGCGTTTTGCCCCCCTTGACCGCGGACGAGGCGATCGAGGTGACGCGGGTGTATTCGTCGGCCGGGGCGCTCGAACACGGGCAGAGCCTGGTCACCGCCCGCCCGGTCCGCAGCCCGCACCACACCGCGAGCAGCCCGGCGATCGTGGGCGGGGGCGTGATCCCGAGGCCCGGCGAGATCAGCCTGGCGCACCGGGGCGTGCTGTTCCTCGATGAATTGCCGGAGTTCGGGCGGGGCGTCCTCGAGACGCTGCGCCAGCCCTTGGAAGACCATGTCGTCACCATCGCGCGGAGCCATGGCTCGGTGCGGTTTCCGGCGAGCTTCATGCTGGTCGCGGCGATGAACCCCACGCCCAAGGGGGACATCGCGCCGGGCGAGGTGGGCCGGCGGGAGATGGAGCGGTACCTGGGCCGGCTCTCGGGCCCCCTGCTCGATCGCGTGGATATACACGTCGAGGCGCCGGCGGTGCCCTTCGAGGAACTGAGCGGGAAACCCACCGGAACGACGACCGCGGACATGCGCGAGCAGGTGCTGACCGCTCGACGCCACGCGACCGCCCGCCAGGGGACCACGCCCAACGCGAGGCTGAGCGGGAAGGAATTGGACGAGCTCGCCCCGATGGAGGACAGCGCGAAGAACCTGCTCGGTCAGGCGATCACGGGGCTGGGGCTCTCCGCCCGGGCGTACGACAAGATCCGGCGTGTGTCGCGGACGATCGCGGACCTCAGGGGGGCGGAGGTGATCGTGCTGGACGATGTGTCGGAGGCGGTGCAGTATCGGTTGTTGGATCGGAAGGGGTAGGGGTGGCCCGATTCGCTTTGGCGATCGCGGCGGGGGCGATCGTGATGTTGGCTGGCTGCGTGTCGCGCGTCCCGATGGACGAGCGGGCTGCGTCGCCGGTCGCGATCACACTCGATGCCGATGCATGTCGAATGGTCACGACGCTCAACGAGCCCCGCGCCATCGAAGGCGTGCGGTCCATCGTGGCGGATGCGACGATCGGGCTGTATAAGCGTGAGGTGAGCCTTTCGGCCGCGGAACCCTTTGCGCTCCACGCGCTGCCCAGCCCCGACGGGATGGTTGTCTCCTTCGGGACCATGCCGGATCCGGCTTCTGCGTGGAGTTTTTTCTGGTTCGGGGTGGACTGCCGATCCTTCGCAGCAGGGTTCTTCGAATCGGATCGCGCAGCGAGCGAGGGTCGCTCGATCCGCCTCTCCGACGGAGCGCTCAGCGTGCCGATGCACGCGAGCGTGCTGGGCTTCACCGCGCCGGCTGTCGGGCGGGCCCGGGGCATCGCCCTGGTGCTGTCCGGGCTCCCGGGAAACGACTACAGCGGCACGCTCGCACGGGAGATGACCGAACGGGGCTGGCTGGTCGTCCGCATCGAGGGATTCGCTGGCCAGGGCCCTGACGAAGCGGTGTGGCGAAGGGCCAAGGGCATCGAGATCGAAACCGACGCCCGAACGCTCGCGGACGAGTTCGATCGCTCGCAGTGCCGGATCGCGTCCGCGTCCGCAGCAGCGCTCCGCGTGATGCTCGACGCGGACCCCGAGCTGGCGGGCCTGCCGGTCGCGGTCGTTGGGACGAGCGCCGGCGGGCTGGCAACCCCGGCCACGGTGCAGAAACTGCGGGACTCGCTGGGCATCGAGCCCGAAGCGGTGGCGATCATCGCGAGCGGGGCGGATTTGTTCACGATCCTCAGGCGGGGGTCGCTGATCAAGTTCTCGATATTCGATGCGGACGGACGCCGGGCCGATCGCGCGACGATGGACCGCTACGCCGAGATCTACCGCGAGACTTCGATGCTCGACCCGTACCACCTCGCGCCCACGCTCGATCCGAAGCGGACCCTGGTGGTTCACGCGAAGTTCGACGCGGTGGTGCCCGCGTCCTCGGGCATGCTGCTCTGGGAGCGTGCCGGGCGTCCGGAGCGGTGGGACTTCCCGGGGGGGCACTTCGGGCTGTTCGTGACCCTCGGCTGGCTCGCCGACGATATCGCAGAATGGATGACCACCGCAGCGACCCGGTGAGCGGGGCGTTTGCTGTAGCATCCGACCGCCCGGGCAATCGCCCGCCCGGCTGTCTGGAGGTCTCATGCCGCACCGTTCGTTTGCCGCTCCCGTTCTGATCGTCATTTCCCTGGCCGGTCTCACGGCCTGCTCCGGCTCGCCGCAGGGCGAGGACGGGGGCGACGAGGCCCGCCTGCGCTACGGGGCGATCGACCCCGACTTCCGGCGGGCGGGGACGCGGGCGGAGGTGAACGCGTTCGACCAGCTCGACCTGCCGGCGGCGAATGAGGTCCGGCTCGGGTCGGGCAAGCCCGGGCCCGGATACTGGCAGAACCGGGCGGACTACGAGATCGAGGCGACGGTGGACGCGGAGACCGATGCGATCTCCGCGTCGCTGACGCTCACCTACACGAACAACAGCCCGCACACGCTCGACTACCTGTGGATGCAGCTCGAGCAGAACCTCTTCCGCGATGACTCCCTGGGGGCGCGGAGCTTCACGCCGGGCGGGGTGCTGCGGGGGCGGCCGGAGTTCGACGGGGGGTACGACCTCTCGAACCTCACCGTCGCGGGCGACCGGGCGGAGATCGCGGTGTACGACACCCTCGGGAAGATCGCGCTCGCCGATCCCCTGGAGCCGGGCGAGACGATCGAGGTGTCGCTCGACTACGCGTTCAAGGTGCCGCCCTACCTGCGGCGGATGGGCGTGGAGGTCGTTGGGGACGGGAAGATCTTCGAGCTGGCCCAGTGGTTCCCGCACATCTGCAAGTACGACGATGTGATGGGGTGGAACACGCTGCCCTACCTCGGCAACGGCGAGTTCTACACCGATTTCGGCGACTACCGGGTGAGCATCACGGTGCCCGGGGACTACCTGGTCACGGCGACCGGGGAACTGCAGAACGCCAGCCAGGTGCTGAGCGCGACCGTGCGCGAGCGGCTGAACGAGGCGCTCGCGAGCGATGAGCCGGTGTGGATCGTCGGGACGGACGAGATCGGGGCGGCGAGCAACTTCGCGGGCGACAGCGATACCCGGACCTGGATCTTCGAGGCCCGGGATGTCCGCACTTTCGCCTTCGCCGCGAGCGATGCCTTCGTGTGGGACGCGGCGGGCGCGGATGTGGTGGAGCTCGACGGCTCGACGCGCCGCGTCCTGTGCCAGAGCTTCTACCCGACCGAGGCGGAGGTCTGGTTCCCGGAGCACGAGGACGGGGGCAGCACGCGGTATGTGCAGCACGCGATCGAGTTCTACTCCGACTTCCTGTATCCGTACCCCTATCCCCACATGACGAATGTCAACGGTCCGGAGGGGGGCATGGAGTACCCCATGATCATGTTCTGCGGGGCCCGGACGAACGCGCGTGGGCTTTTCGGCGTCACGGACCACGAGGTGGGGCACACCTGGTTCCCGATGGTCGTGAACACCGACGAGCGCCGGCACGCGTGGATGGACGAGGGCTTCAACACCTTCGTCAACGCGTACTCCGAGATGGCGTGGTACGGGGAGGACGAGCTCGACTGGTCGCGGACGGCTCTGCGGCTCGTGGAGATGGCCAATGAGCCCAACCTGCAGCCCCTCTCGACCGAGCCCGACCGGCTGTGGGGCCGGTGGCTCGGCCGGCTCTTCTATGGCAAGACGGGCTACGGCATGAGCCTGCTGCGGGAGTACATCCTCGGGCCCGAGCGTTTCGACGCCGCCTTCCGCGAGTACATCCGCGCGTGGGCCTTCAAGAGCCCGCAGCCCGCGGACTTCTACCGCGTGATGGAGGACGCGGGCGGGATGGACCTCGACTGGTTCTTCCGCACCTGGTTCAACGGGACCGGATCGATCGACCTCGCGATCACGGAGGTGACACAGGCCGAGGACGGCGACAGCGGGTATGTCACCTTCGTGAACAAGGGCGAGGTGCCGTTTCCGGTGCCTTACCGGGTGACGCTGGCGGACGGGACGGTGCTCGATCTCGAATTGCCCGTCGAGGCCTGGGGCACGACCGACAAGTACCGCGCGATCTTCGATGCGCAGGGGCAGGAGATCGAGAGGGTCGAGATCGACCCGCGCGGGCTGATCCCGGATGTGAACCTTGAGGACAATGTGTGGGAGCGCTGAGACGCTGAACCTGCAACAACCCCACGATGCGACGGGACGCCGGACCTTCGCTCGGGAAGGTCCGGGTCGGGTGCGCGACCCGCGAACATGGCGCGATCGACCCTGATCTTCGCGTCCGCGAAGATCAGGCGTCCCGGTTGACGTCCAAGGTCATCAGATGAACAGGTGCACGAGCGCGACGAGCGCCGTCGCGTAGAGCCCCGCGACGAGATCGTCGAGCAGCACGCCCCACCCGCCCGCGATCGCCTGCAGGCTGTTGGCGGGCTCGGGCTTCAGGATGTCGAACAGGCGGAAGGCGAAGAAGCTCAGCACGATGAGCCCAGCGACAGGCCAGAAGTCGGCGAGCGTCGCGCCCGCCATCCCCATGGGCACGACCAGGAGCGGGAAGCACTGGCCCGCGGTCTCGTCCGCGACGACCTCGCTCGCGTCCTTGCGCCCGAAGCGGGCCTCAGCCCGGTCGCCCATGAAGATGCACGCGGCGCAGGACGCGAGGCAGACCACGACCAGAGGCAGGGCGTAGACCCACCAACTCGAGCCCGTCGCCAGGACGAGGGCTGCGAGCCCCATCGCGAGCGCGACCGGAGGGAGCGAACCCCAGGTGCCGGGCGCTGGCCGGCAGTGGCCCAGGCCGAAGGTCGTGACGAGCGCGAAGCCCAGCGCCACGCCCGGCGTGTCGCGCGGGCGCTCGAGCCCATCGAGCGAGATCGGCGTCGTGTGTGTTTCCGCCATCGCGAACCCCCAGACTTCTTTTAGATCGCCGGTCGCTTTCGGTCGCGCTCGACCTCGATCGCCCGGCGAACATAGGGCCAGCCGGAGTAGGCGGTGAACGCGACCGTCGCGATCGCCAACCAATAGAGCCACGCCGCCGGCTGCGGGTCGCTCCCGGTCCCGCGGGCCATCGCCAGGTCGACCAGGGCGAGGCTCAGGACCGCCCACTGCAGGACCATCTTGATCTTCCCGGTCGTCCCGGCGCTGAAGTCAACCCCCCGCCCCTCGTAGACGCCCCGGATGGTGGTGACGAGAAGTTCCCGGGCGAGCACGACGACCGCCATCCACCCCGCGATGGGCGAGCGGGGGCCGGCGTCCGCCAGCATGATGAACGCGCTCAGGATCAGGATCTTGTCCGCGAAGGGGTCGACGATCCGCCCGAAGACGCTGACCGCGTTCCAGCGTCGGGCGAGGTAGCCATCGAGGGCATCCGTCACGCCCGCGACCACGAAGAGACCCGCCGCGAGCCAGAGCCAACCGGCGCCGAGGTCCGCGTCCCTTCCGGCCCACGCGAGGATGACCACGAACGCCCCGGTGAGTACCAGCCGGGCGACGGTGAGCGCGTTGGGCGTCATCGCCCGCCACCCCCGGGCGGAGGGTTGCGCGCCGGTCGTCACGCTGGCTTGGGCGGGTTTCGGAGGCATTCAGCCCGAGGCTAGCCGCTCACAGTTCGAGGAGAACCTGACACGGATCACCCGCCCGGGTTGCTGGCGGGCTCGCAACCCTTCTATGCTCCGGGCCCCGCGGGTCCCGGGAGCGTGACGCGCCCGACTGTCGGGGTGGCGAGCGAGGGCGCTTTTGGACCAGGTGATCAACCCGCTGCTCTTGTATGCCGGCTGCGTCCTCGGGGGCGTGGGCGTGGCCCTGGCGCTGCCCCGTCGCGGGGCGAGCTTCGCCCTCATCGGGGGGTTGCTCGCTGCGGGCGCCGCGGGGCTCATCGTTCTCGGGCTGACGCTCTCCGCAGTCATGTCCGAAGCCGTTGATCTCCCGAACATCTATTTCCACGTCTTCGGCATCCTGGCCCTCGCGAGCGGGCTGCGAATGATCACCCATCCCCGCCCGGTGTACTCGGCGCTCTACTTCATCCTGACGATCATCGCGTCCAGCGGGCTCTATGTCCTTCTCAGTGCAGAGTTTATGGCCTTCGCCCTCATCATCATCTACGCCGGGGCGATCCTGATTACCTACCTCTTCGTCATCATGCTGGCGACCCAGGCCCCCAGTGAAGAGGAGCCCGACCGCCTCAGCGAGTACGACGCGGTCGCCCGGGAGCCCTGGGCCGCCTCAGTGGTCGGGTTCGTTCTGCTGGCGGTGCTGACCACCATGCTCTTCAGCGGCGTGCCCAGCCTGGCTCCGAGCCGGATGGAGGCCTCTGCGGAGTCCACGCTGGAGCTCTTCCCCGGAAAGTGGGATGCCGATCTCACCGAGAACCTCCGCGACGCCGGCCTGATCGACGACATCGAGGTCGTGGCGATCAACAACGGGATCGCGGAGATCGACCTGGATGAGGGGTCGGTGCTGTTCACGAGCCCCGATGGGGGCACCCGCCGGGTGCTGGTGCCTCCGGCGTTGCTCCCCGAGACCTTCTCCGCAGGCAATGTGGACCGCCTGGGCAAGAACCTGCTTGCTGAGCACCCCATGACAATCGAGATCGCGGGCGTGATCCTGCTGATGGCGATGCTGGGGGCGACGGTCCTGG
>DAIQNV010000034.1:0-12723 GCA_036788215.1 Phycisphaerales bacterium
ATCCGCAAAGTAAGTCGGATAGGTCTTCGCCACGCACTGGGGATGGTTGATGTAGCAGTTCGGCCGCCGGAGGGCGATCAGGGCCAAGGCCATCGCCATGCGGTGGTCGTCGTAGGTGTCGAAATGGACAGGGGGGCAGTCGTCCGAGCAGTCGATGCCGCCCTCGGGGGGGGTGATGGTCATGACATCGGGGTCGCCCTGGACATGCTCCTCGACGGTGACGCCCAGCTTGGCGAGCTCGATGCGGAGGGCGGCGATGCGGTCGGTTTCCTTGACTCTCAAGGTGCGGACGCCCCGCAGGATGCTCGCGCCGGTGGCGAAGGCGCAGCAGGCGGCGAGGGTCATCGTCGCGTCGGGCATGTCCGCCATGTCGGCCAGGACGGGGCGGAGGGTCTGGGGCCCGCGGCAGCGGACGGTGTCGTCGGACTCCGTGACCTCCGCGCCCATGCGGGCGAGCAGTTCCGGGAAGCCCGCGTCGCCCTGGAAGCTCGATTCGGTGAGGCCCTGCACGCCCACCTCGGCGCCCGGCAGCAGCGTCCCCGCGGCCCAGAAGTAGGTCGCGCCCGAGGCGTCGGGCTCGACCGGGTAGTCGAAGGCTTCGAGCCCCGGGAGGACGCGGATGACGCGGAGGTCCTCCGCGGTGCGGATGTTGGCCCCGAGGCGCTCGAGCAGGCTCACGGTCATGCGGACATAGCTGGAGGAGGTGATGTCGCCCACGAGCCGGAGGGTGAGGCCCTCGGGGAGGAAGGGGGCGGTGAGGATGAGGGCGCTGATGAACTGGCTGGACTGCGTCTCGCCGATCTCGAGGGCTTCCGTCGGGCGGATGCCGCCCTTGGGGGGCGTGATGCGGACCGGGGGGCAGCCGGGATCGATGAGGTGCTCGACTTTCGCGCCGAGGGACGACAGGAGTTCGGTGAGCTCCGCGATCGGGCGCTGGCGCATGCGGGCGTTGCCATCGATGGTGATGGGGCCCGGGGAGACGAGAGATGCGGCGCACAGGAAGCGGGTGGCGGTGCCGGCGTTGTTGAGGTTGACGGTCACGCCCTCGGGCCCGACATGCCACTTGCCGCCGACGCCCTTGACGCGGACGAGGTCGCCTTCGACTTGTGGCTCCGCGCCGAGGGCGGTGAGGGCGGCGAGCATGCGCTCCGCATCGTCGGCGCCGAGCAGCGGGTGGTGTAGGGTGGAGGTGCCCCTGGCGAGGCCCGCGAGGAGGAGGGCGCGGTTGGTCAGGCTCTTGGAGCCCGGGGGGCGGACGGTGGCCCGTGGCGGCGCGACGCCCGGGCCGGTGCGCACGGTGGGGATGGGAAGGGGATCGGGGAGGTCCGCGAGCGGTTGGCGGAGGGCGTCGATGGAGGTTTGGCGGGTCACGGGGTCAGGATAGTGGCGGAGTGGCGGAGAGGGGGATTGAGGGTCAGGGGGGGGCAGCGGGGCCCGTGTACTCGCTCGGGGCGGGGAGGATGACCGCGCCTTTGGGGAGGTTGTCGGGCGGGGTAAAGGTGTCGGGGTCGACGAGGAGGACGGGCTGACCATCGGCGGTGGACCAGACCGCCACGACGCCCTGGGTCTCCGCCAGCTCTTCGGTGGGGATGGTCCCGTCGAGTTGGCCGGCGCGGTAGGACCAGAGGGCGAGGCCCAGGAGGACGAGGGCGAGGGCGCTGCCCGCGATCATGGAGCGTCGGCCCCACTGTTCGCCCTTGCGCTGATCGGCGTGGGTGAGGCCCCGGAGCTGGGAGAAGCGGAGACCGACAACGAGGCCCAGGATGATGCCGCAGAGGTTGCTGACGAGGGTGTACAGGGCTCCGACCGCGAGCGTCCACTCGCCCAGGGCGGTGACGACGCCCAGGGAGGCGGCGACCGGGACGATGGACGCTGCGACGACGATGCCGACCATGGCGGTGATGTCGCGTTTGAGGAGGGTGAGGGCCATGGCCCCGCCCGCGGCGAGGGCGATGACGAGGTCAAAGGCGGTGATGCCGGTTCGGGCGACAATCTGCGCGGTGACCGCGGCGCCGGGCGTGGCGAGGGTGACGAGCCCGCCGACGACTGCGGAGAGCCCGAGGGAAAGGGCGACCCAGCTCATCCCGAGGAACATGCGCTTGGGCTTGCCCAGGAGCGCCGCGACGCCCACGAGGGCGATGGGCTTGAAGAGCGGCGCCAGGACCATCGCGCCCACGATGACCGCCACATTGTTCTGGATGAGCCCACCGGCGGCGAGGACGCCGGAGAGGGCGCTCAGGATGAGGAAGGACCGGGTGAGGCGTTGCCCGGCGCTGACGAACTGCTCGATCTCTTCGGAGCCGGCTTCGCTGTCTTCTTCGTCGTCCTCATCGTCCGACGCGGGCTCGACCGCGAGCGGCTCGAGGACCGTGTAGTGATCCCGGCCCGGCTCTGCTTCGCGGAGGCGCTTGCGGAACTCATCGAGGAAATCGTCGGGGTCGCCCTTCGACACGACGACGCGGAGGACGACGCTGTCCTCGGTTCGTGAGAGGACGATGGTCCGGTGTCCGCAGCCCTCGGCGGCGGTGCACAGTTCATCGAGACGATCGGGCGACAGGACGGCATCGATGATACGCAACGCGCACCCCCTCGCTGGTCTTGGGTTTCGTCACTCCGCCTTGCGAAAGACCGCGACGATGTCTTCGACCGGGATGACAAAGAGGCGGTTGTCGCCCTCGAGGTCGACGGGGATGGCGTGCTTGGGGTTGAAAGGGACGCGGTCGCCTTCGGACCGTTCTTCGATGTGGGGCTCCGCACCGAGGGCGGTGAGCACGTGTTCGGAATCGTCGGCGCCGAGAAGGGGGTGGTGGAGGGCGTCGATGGAGTGTGGGCGGGTCACGGGGGGAGGGTAGTGGGGGAGTGGCAAAGTGAGGTCAGGAGGCGAGGTCGAGCTGCATGCGGGCCACATCGGCGTCGGGGAAGTTCTTCGTGAGGTTGAGCAGCTCGACGCCGACGACGCGGTTCTGCGCGTCGTAGTCGAGGACCACGCCGGGCTTCACCTCCTCCGACTCCGCGACGGTGGTGTCCAGCAGACGGAGGTACAGGGCGTCGGTCGCGGCGTCGTAGTGCAGCTTCACAGTTGTCCTTTCGTCGCGCGATCGAACTACGCCGTCACGATGTTCGGTGGTGAGACGGTGTGATTGTAGACGACACGGAGCACCCGGCCTTCGCGTTCGGGCACAGTGATCAAAGCGTGGGTGCACGACGGGTCGGTGCCATCGGGATGGCTGCGGACAGCCGAGGCCAGGGCCCGCGCGATCCAGTCCGTCTCGATGGCGCGAGCCTCCAGCACGATACGGGCGTGGGCGGAAAGCGTGAAGGGTCGGTCGTCGGCCATAAAGCATGTGCCTGCGGCCTTGGGCCGCGGGGATTACTCCGCCTTCCGGAAGACCGCGACGATGTCTTCGACCGGGATGACAAAGAGGCGGTTGTCGCCCTCGAGGTCGACCGGGATGGCGTGCTTGGGATTGAACAGGACGCGGTCGTACTGCTCGATGGGGTAGTCCTCGTCGCGCCCGATCTGGGCGGAGATGGCGACGACGCGACCGGTGATGGTCGGGATCTCGATCTTGTCGGGGAGGTGGATGCCGCTCTTGGTCTGCTTTTTGTCCTCGTCCTTGCGGATCAGGACGCGCTTGCCGATGGGCTCGACAATCTCGAGCTTGGTGGTCGCTGCGGTGGGCTTCTTCGTCATCGCGGGACTCTAGGAGGGGGGCGCCGGGGGTGTGGCTCGGGGCGGCCAGGAGCGGCGGTGGGCGGCGGTGGGCGGCGGTGGGCGGCGGTGGGCGATGGGGGGCCGTATCCTGTCGGGTTGCCCGCGGCTGCGCGGGCGTCGGATGCGTTTCGAGGAGTCCTGCATGACCGCCACCCCGCACGCGACAGCCCCGATCGAGTACTTGGAGGGTCTGATCGCGGATGTGCCGGACTTCCCGAAGCCTGGGATCGTGTTCAAGGACATCACGCCCATGCTGGCGGACCCCCGGGCCCTGGCGCTCGCGGTGGAGCTGATGGCGAACCCCTACCGGGGCACCGGCATCTCGGCGGTGGTGGGGGCGGAGAGCCGTGGGTTTATCTTCGGCACCGCGATCGCGCAGGCGCTGAGCGCGGGGTTCGTACCGATCCGCAAGCCCGGGAAGCTGCCCCGGGCGGTGCACGGGGTGGACTACCAGCTCGAGTACGGGACGGACCGGCTGGAGATGCACACCGACGCGATCCGGCCCGGGCAGCGGGTGCTGCTGGTCGATGACCTCTTGGCGACCGGGGGCACGATGGTGGCGGCGTGCGACCTGGTGAAGGCGTCCGGGGCCCAGATCGCGGCGGTGACGGTGTTCATCGAGCTGACGGAGTTGCGGGGTGCGGAGCGTCTGCGCGGGCATGCGGATCGCGTGCACTCGGTGCTGCGGTATTGAGACGCGGTTGGGTCAGCGTCGGCGGCGGGCGACGAAGAGGCCGGCGAGGGCGAGCGCGGGGGCGGCGGCTGGGGTGGGGATGACCTCGACGGTGGCGGGGGTGAAGATGACGACGTCGTTGGCGGAGGGCAGATAGAAGAAACCCCCACTCCGGATCCAGTACAGAGGGGCGGTTGGGTCGATCGTTCCAGGGGCGGCATCCAAAAAGATGGTCTGTCCACGCGCACCGGCGGTGACATCGAACGAGAAGAGGACCGAGCCACTGGAAAGGGTTTGGAATGCGAAGACGTTGGCACCGCCGCTTACCTCGAAATCTCCCATTCCGGGCTGACCCGAGTAATCGCTGAAGATGAACAGGTCGGGGTTTCCGGTGATGTTGGCGATGCCGGCGTTGTTGGCGGCTGTGATCGCGAGGTTGAACATTGCGATGTTGCCGGGGCGACCCGGGGAAAATGTACCGGTTCCAATGACATCCACAGTGAAGGTCTCGCCCGCCTGCACCTGCGTCGGCGCGACGAACGAGACGCCTCCCGTGGTCTGGGCGTATGCGGAACCGGCGATGCCGGCGAGGGCGAGGGTGCAGAGCGTGCGGTTCATGGTTCTGTCTCCGGTGCTTGTCGGGCGGGTCCAAGGATCGTCACGGCTGTAACTTCAAGATCCCTGACGCCTGGGGAATGGTGGACAAACCAACTGTTATTTGTCACCCGCGCCGACGGGGAGGGGATGGGCCGGGCGACCACGCACGCGTCCCCGGTCCGCGAGCGTGGTGCTTCGCTCGGCGTGGAACGGGTGCAAAAAAGAACAGGCCCCCGGGCGAGCCGGGGGCCTGTCAAGAGTCTTGCGATCGTCAGCAGCGATTAGCGGCGACGACGGGCGGCGGCCAGGCCACCGAGGCCCAGAAGGGCAGCGGCGCCGGGAGCCGGGACAACGACTTCGAAGCCGTTGAAGGTGACGTTGTCGTAGTCGATCGGGAGCAGGAAGAACTGCTCGCGCTGGCCCCAGGTCAGGGTGCCGCCGCCACCACCGTCGATGGTGCCGTCAACGGCCGACAGGTTGATGTTGCTGCTGCCAGCGGTGACCTGGAAGCTGAAGAGGCTGACGCCGCTCGAGAACGCCTGGAAGGCGAACACGTTCGAGCCACCCGAAGCCTCGAAGTTGCCGAGGCCAGCGGGGAACGCGTCCTTGTCGAACACGCTGAACACGAACAGGCCGGGGTTGCCGGTGTTGCCCGGATCGCTGCTGGGGATGGGGTTGATGACGTCGGCGGCGCCGTCAGCAAAGATGGCCAGGTTGAAGGACACGATGGTGTTCACGGCAACGTCGCCCGAAGCGATCACCTCGACGGTGAAGGTCTCGCCGGCGGCAACCTGGGCCGGGGCGAGGAACGAGATGCTGCCCGAGCTCTGGGCGGCGGCGGCGGCGGCGATACCGGCAACAGCGGCAATGGCGATGGCGTTCTTCACAGTGAATCTCCTCACACTTTGCGAATGTCTGACTTCGAGATCAACGGATCTCTACGCGAGTTTGCGCGACCCACCAACACTCTACCCCAACATGGCGAGGGTGCCAACCTGTTGTGGAGGCTCAACACGGGTTTTTTCCTTTCCGTCGCTTCGAGTGCCGGTTTCGGGCGACGGAAATTGCCCAAGTTGACGCATGAAGGAAAAGATCAGCTCTTTGATCGATGTTTGAGCGGTATCAGCCTTCGCTCAGAACGCGTTAACGTGGGTTGGCATCCCGTCGGACCCAGCGCTCGAAGGTGAAGGCGTGGCTGTGCCGCTCATCCTCGGGGTGGAAATCGACCGATTCTCGGACCCAGCGCGCCTCCTGAATCGAGGGGAAAAAAGTATCCCCCTCGATGTGGGAGTGTACGCGCGTCAAATCGAGCTCGTCCGCCCGGTCGATGGTGTCGGCGTAGACCTTGCCGCCCCCGGCGATGAAGACGACCTCATCCTGAGGAAGATCCTGGGAGGCGAGGTCGATCGCTTCATCGATGGAGTGGGCGACCTCGACGCCTTCGCGTGACCAGTGGGTATCCCGGGTGAGGATGATGCACCGGCGGCCCGAGAGCGGGGCGGGCAGGGTGTCCATGGTCGTGCGCCCCATGATGACGGGGTGGCCCTGGGTGACCTTCTTGAAGCGGGCCAGGTCCTGAGGGAGGCGCCAGGGGAGGTCGCCCTCCTTGGCGATCACATGGTTCTCGGAGAGGGCGGCGATCAGGACGAGCTTCATACCGCCACCTCGGCCCGGATGGCGGGATGGGGGTCGTAGTTCAGGAGCTCGAGGTCCGCATAGGCGAGGGCGAGGGGATCGGGGAGGGGCTCGGGCAGGGCGAGGGTGGGCAGGGGGCGGTGGTCGCGGGAGAGCTGGAGGCGGGCCTGCTCGAGGTGGTTGTTATAGAGGTGGGCGTCGCCCAGGGTGTGGATGAACCAGCCCGGGCGGTAGCCCAGGTGGCGGGCAACGATGCAGGTGAGCAGGGCGTAGCCCGCGATGTTGAACGGGACCCCAAGGAAAGCATCGGCGGAGCGCTGGTAGAGCTGGCAGGAGAGGGTGGGGGCGGGGGCGTCGGCGGTGGGGGGGCTGACCTCGAACTGGAAGAGGCAGTGGCAGGGGGGCAGGGCCATGTCCGTGACATCGGCGGGGTTCCACGCGGTGACGATGTGGCGCCGGGAGTAGGGGTTGGTGGCCAGGTCGTGGAGGAGCGTCTTGATCTGGTCGAGGCTGCCCCCGTCTCGCATGGGCCAGGAGCGCCACTGGGCGCCGTAGACGGGCCCGAGCTCGCCGGTGACGGGGTCGGCCCACTCGTCCCAGATGGTGACGCCCACCGCGTTCAGGCTGCGGGCGTTGGTGTCGCCCCGGAGGAACCAGAGGAGCTCGTGGGCGATGGACTTGAAGTGGACCTTTTTGGTGGTGAGGAGTGGGAAGCCCGAGGTTTCACCGGCAGGTCCCAGGTCGCCGAAGGCGTTGTGCAGGCTGTAGCGGGACTGGTGGCCGAAGACGGAGAGGGTGCCGACGCCGGTGCGGTCGTCCTTGGGCGTGCCCTCGTCGAGGATGCGCTGGAGGAGGTCGTGGTACGGGTGCATTCCCCGAGGGTATCGGCGTGACCGGAGACGGGGTGGGTTATCGGGCTGGGAAGAGGATCCAGTCGGCATTGGGCGGGAAGGGGACGGGGATGAAGCGTTCGACTTCTTCCGACGGGCCTGCGGGCCTGCCCCCGTCGTCGTCGCGGTCGGGGCCTGTGACGTAGATCAGCGGGCCCTCGGGCGTGAGGCGGTAGATCATGGGGTCGCCTGTGAAGCGGTCGATGGGGATCGCGTCGAGGTAGGCGGGGACGAGTTCGTCGGCGGAGTCGGGGAAGCGGGCGTGGTCGAGTCGGTAGAGGTGGGCGGCGAGGGCGAGGAGGGC
The DNA here is from genome assembly GCA_036788215.1 of Phycisphaerales bacterium. GTDB lineage: Bacteria > Planctomycetota > Phycisphaerae > Phycisphaerales > UBA1924 > DAIQNV01. Next base: position 7,815 of record DAIQNV010000034.1, read on the forward strand.
GGCGCCCTGGGTCGTGCGGGCCTGCTGGAGGCGCTGGATGCTGCCCTCGACGTAGGGCAGGAGGAGCCTTGCGAGTGGGTCGCTGGTGGTGAGCGGACTGAACTCGCTCAGACGACGCCAGCCTTCGGCGTCGACGCTGGGTTGCGCGTTGGCGCGGTGGTACTCGTTTTCGAGGGCGTCGAAGGTGGCGAGGGAGTCGCTGGCGGTGCCCATGGCGGGCGCGAAGACGGGGGCGAGCAGCATGATGGCGTCGGGGGGGAGGGTGTCGGCGTAGGGGATGGGCAGGCCCGGGTCGCTGCCCCAGGCGTTGCTGGTGTCGAGCAGTAGGCGGAGGCCCTCGGGGGTGATCCGTCCGTGCTCGCCCGGGGCGTAGATGCGTTGCACGCCATCGAGGTAGTAGCGTCGTTCGCCCTCGAGGGTGTGCTCGAGTGGGAGGGTGAGCGCTTCGCTGAGGCGAGCGAGGCGGGCGCCGTCGAAGGCCTCGGGATGGTCGTGCAGGATGGCCAGCGTCGTGCGCGAGGCGTCGTTCAGGATGTGGAAGCCGATCATCTGCGAGATGGCGAACTGGTCGTCGGTGACGAGCTGGCGGGCGAGGGCGGCGGCGGCGATGAGATCCCTTGCGGCGCGCTCGGGGTCGTGTTCCCGGGCTGCGGCGCGGGCGTCGGCGGTGAGCCAGGCGGCGACCCTGCGGTAGGCCCCGAGGTAGGGCAACTCGACCTCCCACAGCGGGGTGTCGGGTTCGGAGGTGACCCACTCCCACCCGATGCGCGGGCGTGAAGCGACCTCGCGGAGCTCGGCGAGCATCGGGGCGGCGTCGGTGAGCAGTTCGCGCTCGCGGTCGCGGTCGACCTGGCTGTCGGGGAGGAGGTCGCGGGGCCAGCGCGTGAGCCACCAGTCGGGCGAGTCGGGGGAGATCGAGGACGCGGAGGGGTGGCCCCAGGAGGTCGCGATGCGGGCGCGGACCGCGTCGAGGCGGTTGTCGAGGTCGATGACTGCGTAGGCGGCGCGGTCGGACTCGGGGATGGTGCGGATGCCCTCGTTGATCTCGGCGAGGTGATCGACCGCTACATCGGGGCTGCGCGAGAAGAAGGCGATGGCGAGGATGCCGTAGCCCGCGATGGGGATGAGGAGCGCCGCACCGAGGAAGATGAAGACGACGGTGGTGGTGGAGAGGCGAGAGCGGTGGTGCGCGTGTTCCTGATCGGTCACTGCGGGCCTCCGTTCTTGCCACGAGTGCGGTCAGCGTACCCGAGTCGGGGCAAAAACAACGGGGCCCCGGGGGCGGTGGTCTCGTGCCGCCCGCCGGGGGGACCCGTTGTCAGAGGAGGAGATTAGTCGGGGTCTATTTCGCGCAGGGGTGCCCAGGGGTCGCCTTCGGGCGGGAAGAGGACCCAGTCGCCATCGGGCGGGACCGTGTTGACTGGGCGGAAGGAGTTCATGGGCTTGGAGTATTTGGGCGAGGTGTCGGGGCGGCGGGCGAGGTCGTCGTCGCGGTCGGGGCCCAGGGTGTAGATGACCGGACCGGCGTCGGTGAGGAGGGTCCGCATGGGGTGGCCATCGAAGCGGTCGATGGGGAGTTCGTCGAGGTAGGAGGGGACGAGGTCGCAGGTGGCGGTGGGGAAGTCTCCGTGGTCGGCGCGGTAGCGGTGGAGGGCGAGGGCGAGGAGGGCGGCGTCGCGGCGGGTGCGTGTGGCGTGGATGGAGCTGAGGATTTTGCCGTACGCGGGGAGGAACATCGCGTTCAGCGGGTCCCGGGCTTCGCTTTCAATGAGCGACTCGGCTGGCCGTACGAACGCCCGCCACGCGGTGGGCGAGACGAAGGGCGCTTCGGCCGCGGCCTCGTAGCCCTCGATCACATCGCGGAAGCGCCCCTCGACGGTGGCGCGGTCGACGAAGTACCAGCTCGTGACCGGGCCGGCGATGAGGTGGGCGGCGATCGAGAGCGTTTCGTCGGTGTCTTCGCCCCAGAGGGCATCGATCGTCGCGAGGATGCGGACACCCTCGGGCGTCAGCCTTCCGTCGGGGCCAGGGGCGTAGCAGCGTTGCACCGCGTCGTGGTGGTACCGGCGTTCACCCTCGGAGTCGATGGCGATGGTGATGTCGAGGGCGCGGGACAGGCGATCGAGGTGGCCCGGGGCGAGCAGGTCCGGGTGGTCGCGGAGCAGGACCATCGCCTGTTCGGAAGCAAGATCGAGCGTGGCGTAGCCGACAAGGCGCGACATGAGGAAGGGCTCCTGCTGGATCAACGCGGAGAGGCGGGCGAGGGCTTCGAGGCTGTCCGTTGCTCGATCGGCGTCGCCGAACTGGGCGGCGGCGGCGGCGTCGAGCGTGAGCAGGCGGGTCAGGGCCCGCACCTTGCCCAGGTGGGGCAGCATGACGCCGAAGAGCATGTCACCGGCGGGGCCGGCGTCTTCTTCGGAAAGTTGCAGATCGGCTCCAAAGGCCGACCTCGCGGCTGCGGCGCGGGCGCCGGCGACGATGGGCTGAGCGCGGTCGAGCAGGGCAAGGACGCGGTCGGGCTGGGGGTCCTCGGGCACGAGCGTCGGGAACTCGGTGAACCAGCGCTCGGGTGATTCGCGATCGAAGTTCTGGACAGCCTGGAGGCTTTCGAATCCCATCTCACGCGCGACGGTCTCGCGAAGTTCGCGGAACTCCGCGTGCAGACGCATGAGCTCGGGCGCGGCGCGTTCGTCGGCGGGGATGGCCTCGATCGGCGCGCGGAGCTCGGCGAGGTGGTCGGTGGTGATCGCGGGCGTGCGGGTGAAGAAGACGAGCGCGAGCAGGGCGTAGATCGCGGCGACGGTGTAGATGGTGCGGCGGACCGCGAGCGAGACGGTGTAGAAGGCGCGGGCGAGGAAGGGGCGCTTGCGGCGCAGGGCGCGGGAGACGAGGGGGCCGACGCGGCGCGGGTCGCCCAGGGAGCGGGCGACATCATCGGGGTCGCGCCCCGCGTCGAGCCCGTCGCGGCAGTGGCCCATGAGCTCGGCGGCGAATGCGATCTTCTCCGAGGGCAGGGCGTGGACGCGCCGGAGGATGCGCTGGATCGCGCCCTCGACGACGGGGGGCAGGTCGGCCTGCGCGACGGTGCGCTCCCAGCTGGTGGGCTTGTTCTGGAGACGGAGGGAGAGGTTCCAGAGGTGGGAACGGTCGAGGTGGCGGCGCCAGAAGCCGGGGGCGTTTGGGCGGATGGTGGTGTCGCTCACGAGGCGGCGCTCCTCTCGGCGAGCGCGCTGCGCAGCACACCGAGCGTGCGCATCGCTGCGGCGAGGGCGTTCCAGGTCTCGACATCCTCGGCGAGCTTGCGCTTGCCCTTGGAGGTGAGGCGGTAGTACTTGCGCTGGCGCCCGGTGGAGGCGTCCTTCCAGGTGGCCTCGATGAGGCCCTTGGCCTCGAGGTTGTAGAGCATGGGGTAGAGCGTGGACTGGCCCATGGCGAGGACGCCCTCGGTGCGCTGGCTGAGGGCCTCGACGAGCTCGTAGCCGTAGGCCTCGCCCTTGCTGAGGACCTGGAGGACCGCGGTGGGGCCGGCCCCCCGCATGAGGTCACGTTCGATCTTCATGGCATGTCTCGCATACTGTGTGTCACATAGTATACGGGCGGAAGCGATTCCCGTTGCAGCGAAAGTGCGCCGCAGGAGCGCTTTTTCTGGGTGAGCGATGGTCCCCCTCTTCGGGGCGGCGGAGGGGTCGCCGGGCGGGGAGGGGGTCAGGTGGGCAGGTGGTCGTCGCGGCGGGTCATCTCCGCGATGACGCGTTGCAGGGGGACGAGGCCCCCGCGCAGGAGGCCCATCAGGCCGGACGAGGAGCCGGGCTCGTCGCCGCGGTCGAGGGCGGGGATGGAGGCGTCGGGGTGGTCGAGGTACCCGGGCGCGGCGCGGCGCAGCAGTTCGTTGAGGTCGCGGGGGAAGTCTCCGTGGAAGACCTTGAGGTGCCAGCGGCTGAAGGCGCGTTCGGTGACGAGGCGGCGGCACAGGGCGTGGCAGTCGGTGTGGCGCGGGTCGCGCTCGATGTTGTCGTAGAGGGTGTCGACGGTGTGGGCGGGGCCCTCGATGATCTGGAAGAAGCGGTCGCGGTTGAACCAGAGGCACCCGGTGACGCTGTGCTCGAGGTTGCGCCGGATGGACGGGATGGCGATCTCGTCAACGATGACTTCATCGCTGACGCCGATCGCTCTTCGGCTGACGTAGGCCAGTTGCAGGATGGGCGAGTTTTCGGTCAAGCAGGGGTCCTTTGAATGGTCGCGGGGTGGTGTCGTGTACCTTTCCGCGTCGGGGTCTTGTCGGGCCGGTTGGCCTTGCTATTCTGGTTCGGTCGTGCATTCGCCCGCGTCTTGCGGGCGGTGGCGGAGAACCACGCTTGGAAAGAACTCGTTTGAAGGTGGTGGTGGCTCACGGCAGCAACGACACCCGGCACGCGCTCGTCGAGGCGATCGGGCGCGAGCACGAGGTGCTGTGCGCGTGCGGCACGATCGCGGAGACCAGGGGCGTCGTCCACGACAGCGGGCCCGACCTCCTGGTGATCGGCGTGAAGTTCAGCGATGGCGACGGGATCGACCTGGCGGTCGAAATCGGGCGTGACGAGCCCCTGCCCACGGTGGTCGTCACGACCGAGCGATCGCTCGACGCGGTGCACCGCGCGATGGAGGACCACGTGATGGCCTACCTCATCGAGCCGGTGGTGCCTGCGGACGTGCACGCGGCGATCATCGTCGCGAGAAGTCGGTACGAGCAGCTCCGGGCCCTGCGCGAGGAGGTCCAAGACCTGCGCCTGGCGCTGAAGCAGCGGAAGATCATCGAGCGGGCCAAGGGGGTGCTGATGGCGGAGCGCGGGCTCGACGAGTCGGAGGCGTTCGCGGAACTCCGGCGGAAGGCGCAGAACGAGCGCCGCAGCATCGCGGAGGTCGCTGAGGA
>DAIQNV010000034.1:12823-32586 GCA_036788215.1 Phycisphaerales bacterium
GAGACGGTCACCGTGTCTCCCGGCGCATATGAGGCGATGACGCGCAGATATTCGTGCGTATCGCGCGTGGGGCGGCCATCGATGGCGGTGATGACATCGTTGAGCCTCAGATCTGTGGCACGGCGCACCTCGCGGGGGAGCACCCGGATCCTGGGCCCGTCGCCTTCACCGGGTTCGAGGGCCATCCCGAGTTGGGCCCTTGCATCCCCGGGTTCTTCGGCGATCTCGGGCAAGCGGGTTGCGACCCACGCGCGGTAGGCGCGTTCGGCTTCGGCGCGGTCCGTGCCCATGGCGTGTTCGAACGCGGAGAGGCCCGAGCGGTCGGCGTCGAAGCCGTGGGTGTCGGAGCGGGTGTAGGTCACGAGCCAGTTCGCGAAGAGGCCCCGGTCGTGCAGGAAGAGGAAGAGTGTGCGTGCCTGCGCGTACTGGGCGAGCGGGCGGCTGGTGCTGAATCGTTCGTGGCTGAGCCCGGCGAGTTCGTCGAGGCTCGGCAGGCGCCGGGCTTCGGCGAGGCGCTTGACGATGTTGGTGCGCCAGCTCGGGGCGGGCTCGAGTTCGTCGCTGCCCGGGGCGACGGGGTCGAGGTCCTCCATGAGGCTGGCGAGGCCCTCCTGGATCCAGATGGGGTGGACCTGGCCCAGGCGGTCCATGGCGCGCCAGTGCAGGACATGGAAGAACTCGTGGCGCAGGGTGGCGCCGAGGTCCTGGGCGACCAGTCGCTTCTGGTCGTGCTCGTAGGCGCCGCCGATGCCGGCAAGGGCCCGGCGGGCCTGGGGGCCGAAGGTGGCGACCGCCCACTGCAGGAAGTCGCGGCGATCGGGGAGCACGACGAGGACCCACGGGTCGTCGTCGCTTGGGGAGAAGAGGTCGGGTGCGACCGAGCGGGCGAAGCGGGCGACGCGCCGGAGGTCCTCGATCGCGAGCTCCGTGGAGCCGGGGTCGTGTGCGGAGAGGATGTCGAGCTTCAGCTCATCGATGCTGGTGCGCTCGACGGCGCGGTCGAGCCACGCCTCGGCCTGGCGGACCTGGGCCTCCCGGCGGGCCTGGATGACCAGGGGCCAGTTGTCGAGCAGGCGTTCGTAGAAGGGCGTCTCGCGGAGGGCGCGGAGCCAGGGGTCGCGCTCGAGCTGGGCGCGGGAGATGAAGCCCAGTTCGACGGCGCGGCTGAGCGCCGAGGCGGCTTCCTCGAGCCGGTCCTGGGCGGTGAGGGCGCAGGCGAGGTTGTAGTGGGGGACAAAGTTGTCGGGGTCGACCTCGATCTGCTCGCGGAGGGCCGCCTCCGCGGCGCCGAGGTTGCGGTCGGTGAAGGCTCTCGCGGCTTCGTTCGCAAACTTCGCGGAGGCGGCGTCGCGGTCGAGGCGGCGGGCGAGTTCGGTGGCGAGCGCCTCGACAGCTTCGTCGTCCGTCAAGGCCTGAGCCGAGGCGGAGGGGGCGGGGAGCGCGGTGGCGAGCAGAGCGGTCAGGATGGTGAGTGCGAAGCGGGCTGGGGCGCGCACGGGGGCCTCCCTTCCACGCGGGGCGTCAGCCCGGGCGTCCAGGGGTGGTACGGGCACGGGCGAAGAGCAGTTGCAGCGCCTCGGGCAGGGCGATGAGTTCCTGGGCAAAGACGCGGCTCGCGAGGGTGTCGGGCGTGTCCTCGGGCTCGATCGGGCAGGACCTGGTGAGGACGATGGGCCCGTCGTCGTACCCCGTGGTGCACAGGTGGACGGTGCAGCCCGATTCGGTGACCTCGCCTGCAAGGAAGGCGGCGAGGACCGCCTCGTGCACGCGGCGCCCGTGCATGCCCGGGCCCCCGAAGCGTCCGGGCGTCCCGTCTCCGGGGAGGAGGGCGGGGTGGATGTTCACGACCCGGCCCCCGAGGGCGGGCGTGATGGGCACGCGCCGCAGGTAGCCCGCGAGCACGACCCAGTCGGCGCGGTGGTCGGCGACGAGGCGGTCCAGTTCGTCGGGTGCGAGCTCGCCCGGGATGACGATCGTCGGCAGCCCCCGGGCCCGGGCCTTGTCCGCGCCCGCGCACTCGCGCGACGCGACGACGACCGCGATCTCCGCGCCGAGGGTGCCGGCGTCGATCCGGTCGGCGAGGTTCACCATCGTCCGCCCGGAGCCCGAGAGCAGGACCGCGAGGCGTGGCGTGTCGGTGCTGTCCGTCACGGGCCCGCCAGCCGGGTGAGCGCCGCGATCGCTCCCTGGAGGTTGTCCGCGACGGGGAAGATGGCGTCGAGGCGGGTGAGCGTGATGACCTCCCGGATGGCCTTGGGCAGGTCGAAGAGGGCGACGGCACCCCCTTCTTCCTTCACGCGGGTCCGCACGCGCACGAGCGTCCCGAGCATGGCGGACGACACGTGCTCGACGCGGATGCAGTCGACCGCGAGCCGGGGCCCGATGGTGCGCATCGCGCGGGTGAGATCGGCGAGCAGGGCCTCGCACTCGGGCTCCGAGATCGTCTGCTGCGTCAGGATGCAGTGGGCGACGCCGCCGCCGGCGTCGTACGCCTCGAGGGCGGGCCCCACGAACACGGGCGGCGTCTCGGGCACCTCGGGTTCTCCTCAGGAGACCGCGTCGACCGCGCCGTCGCGGTCGTCGGCGATGGTGAACAGCTTGTCCATCCGCGTGAGCTTCATGAGTTGGGCGATGTCCTCGCTCAGGTTGTAGATCGCGAAGGCCCCGCCCAGGCCGGTCAGACGCTTGTGCGCCTGCACGAGCATCCCGATGCCGGCGGACGCGAGCACACCGACGTGCTGCATGTCGAGGACGACCCGCGCCGAGCCGGAGGCGTCGGTCGCCTGCGCGATCTCCTCGAGCACGAACCGGCTCTCGCGGTCGGTCACCGCTTCGCACTTCACATCGGCGAAGACGATCCCGCCCGCGAGCTTCGCGCGGAGGTGCTGCGAGTCGACGAGCGTCCGTCCCGCGGAGGGGTCGGGGCTCTGGTCCTTGTTCTTTCTGCCGAAGATCACGCGATCAGAACTCCCAGAAGCACCCAGGCCACGCCCGCCCGCCCGGAGCCTACCGGGCAATCCACCGGGCCGCGAGAGGGGCCCGCCCCTCAGCCCGGCACCGGATCGATGCGGCACGCGTCGCGGTAGGGGGTCGGTCGGCCATCGGGGCCCACCGCGACCATGGTGAGGGTCGCGGTCGTGACGCGGACGACCTTGTTGCTCGCCCGGCGGAGCGACTCGACCTCGACGCCCACCCGGACGGAGGTCGTCCCGGTGCGGATCGTTCGGGTATAGAAGGACACGACATCCCCCAGGTGCACCGGGGCATTGAAGTCGACGCGCTCGATCGAGGCGGTCACCCAGGGGCACGACGCGTGGCTCAGGGCCTCCACCAGGCCCGCCTGGTCGATGTAGGAGAGGATGACGCCACCGAAGATGGTGCCGTAGGCGTTGGTGTCGCGGGGCATGGGGACGACCCGCAGGGCCAGGCTCCGTTCCGCGTCCGGGGCCTCGCCCTTCGAGTCGTCCGGTGTGCGTGTGGGCTGCGAGGGGGGGCGTTGGGGCATGATGGAGGGTAGGTGGCCCCTGCATCGGCGGTGGGGCGACGGCGGGGGCGACGGCGGGGGCGACGGTGGGGGGCGGGGCGTAGGCTTGCCCGGCACCGGGACCGGTGCCGGACGCGTCGGGCGGGCGCATCCACGCGAACCGCCTCTCCCAAACCGCCCACCCCCCCGGACACCCCGGACCCCCGGACCCCCGGACAGCCGGACACCCCCGGGCTCCCCCGGGACCAAGCAGGAGGCCCCACGATGTCGACCGCGAGCGGGATGGCGCTGCCCAACCTGGAAGCCTTCAAGAGCCTCGACGCTGCGAACCTCATCGGGCGGCTCCGCTACGGCATCGAGCACTTCGACCCCCGCGTCTTCGAACTGGGCCACGAGGAACTGGACCGGGCCTGGCTGCCCGACGCGAACGTGGGGCGGTGGAGCTGCCGGGCGCTGCTGGCGCACCTCATGGACGCGGAACTCGTCTACGCCTACCGCATCCGGCGGGTGCTGGCGGAGGATGGGCCGGTCTTCGAGAACTTCGACGAAGACGCCTTCCTCGACAGCCCGCTGTACGGGATGACGACCCGGCGCGCGGATGACCTCGCGGGCGAGACGCTGATCCGGACGCCCCCCGGCGCGATGGCGGCGACGATCCACACCATCCGCCAGATGACCGGCGCGACGCTGTACCAGCTCGACGAGACCGAGTGGGACCGCGCGGGCGTGCACCCGGTCGCGGGGCCGGTCTCGCTGAAGGACCTGGTCGCGATGCACGCCTGGCACCTCGAGCACCACACGGTCTACCTCAACGCCAAGGTCGAGCGGCTGCTGGGCCCGCGCCCCGCGGAAGAAGCCTGCGTGCCCGGGGGCTGCGGGCAGGGGTGCGCGTGCGTGGCTGAGCGTGGGGAAAAGGGTGGGGCTGAGGGTGGGGGGACCGCGTGAACGGGCTCTTCGACCAGCGCCGGTATCTGATCCCTTTCCGCTCGACGCTGCTGCCTCAGATTTTCACCGACACGCTCGTCATCGGGGGGGGCGTCGCGGGGGCGCGGGCGGCGATCGAGGCGGCGGGGGGCGGGGGCGACGTCATCCTGCTCAGCAAGTCCCGCTTTGAGGACACCAACACCTCGTGGGCCCAGGGCGGCATCGCGGCGGTGCTGAAGGAGGGCCTGGCGGAGGGCGACAGCTTCGAGTCGCACATCGACGACACGCTGGTCGCGGGCGCCGGGCTGTGCGATGAGCCGGTCGTGCGCACGATCGTGACCGAGGGCGCGGACCGCGTGCAGGAGCTGATCGACTGGGGCTGCGCCTTCGATCCGACGGAGGGCGGAGCCCTCGCTCGCGGGCGCGAGGGCGGGCACTCCGCGAGCCGTATCTATCACGCGGGGGGCGACGCGACGGGGCGGGAAATCCAGACGTCGCTGACCGCGAAGGTGCGATCGACGCCGGGCGTCCGCGTGTTCGAGAAGTGCTTCGCCCTTGATCTCATCACGACGAGCAACCAGCCGGGCAGCCTGGTGCTCGGCGCGATCACCTACCACCGCAAGCACGGGCTGCAGATGATCTGGGCCCGCACGACGATCCTCGCTGCTGGGGGCGCCGGGCAGCTCTACCGCGAGACGAGCAACCCGCGCGAGGCGACCGCGGACGGGCTGGCGATGGCCTACCGCGCCGGCGCGACACTGGCGGACATGGCGTTTGTCCAGTTCCACCCGACGACGCTGTACCTGCCCGGTGCGAACCGGCGGCTGATCACCGAGGCGGTGCGGGGCGAGGGCGCGTACCTGCTCGATGACGCGGGCCACCGCTTCATGACCGAGGTGCACGAGCTCGCGGAGCTGGCGCCGCGCGACATCGTCACGCGGGGCATCGTGCGGCGCATCGCCAAGCACGGGGGCACGCACGTCTGGCTCGACTGCCGGCACCTCGAGGGGTTCAGCGCCCGCTTCCCGGGCATCCACGCGCTGCTCGCCAAGTTCGCCCTCGACCCCGGGAAGGACCTGATCCCCGTCCACCCCGCGGCCCACTACATGATCGGAGGCGTGCGGACGGACGCCTCCGGGCGCACCGATGTCCCGGGCCTGCTCGCGATCGGCGAGGTCGCGTCGTCGGGCCTGCACGGCGCGAACCGGCTCGCGAGCAACTCCCTGCTCGAGGGGCTCGTGCAGGGCCAGCGCGCGGGGGCGATCGCCCGCGACGCGGCCCGGGAGGCGCACGGGGAGCCCGTCCGCCCCGTCGCGATCGTCAGCGACATCCGCCCGAGCGACCACGCGGAGCTCGACCTGACCGACGTTCGCTCGAGCGTCCGCAGCGCTTTGTGGCGGAATGTCGGCATCGAGCGCACCGGCGCCCGGCTCGACGATGTCGAGGACATGCTCGACTTCTGGGGGCGGTACACGCTCGACAAGATCTTCGACGAGCCGGGGGGCTGGGAGACGCAGAACATGCTGCTCGCGGGTGCCCTGGTCGCCCGATCCGCCGCCTGGCGCACCGAGACGCGGGGCTGCCACACGCGCACCGACCACGAGGAGGCCCGATCGGAGCTCGCTGTCCACGATGGCTGGCGACGCGGGCGGATGGACCCCGAGCTTGTGCCCGTCGCCCTCAAGCCGGAGGTCGCCCGCGCGGGAGCGACCGCGTGAAGCCCCGCCTTGCAGTCATCCTGATCGCGCTGGCGCTCGCGGGGTGCACCGAGACGCGGATCATCCACAACCGCCCCATGCTCTCGGGCCTGCCGGGCTCGAACACCGGCATGGAGATCACCGCCCCCCGCAACGCCCCGCCCCCGCCCCTGGCCGGCATCGACGCGACGGCGGAAGGCGCTTCGGGCCTTCCGCGCCTCGTGACCGAGGACCGCGACGGCAACCGCACCCTCATCATCCGCAGCGGGAACGACCTCATCCATCACATCACCTGGACGCTGGAAGCGGGCGAGCGCGACCTTTTCGCCAGCCAGATCCTGAGCCGCATCACGCAGGCGGAGTACCGCGAGCGGGAACTCGACCCGCGCGGGGCCTTCGACGAGCTGAAGAAGCGCGAGCGGGCCCTGCGCCTGCTCTTTGCCCGCATGCCCCTGGGCGAGTTCACCCCGGGCATGGTGATGAAGCCGGTGGGCAACCATGTCTACCGCCTGCAGGTGAAGCCCGACTCGCGCCTGTTCTACACCGGCATGGATATCGTGAGCGAGGGCGGCATGTGGCGGCTGCGGTGGTTCGTGCGATGATCTCCAGTTTTTTTTTTTTGGCATCCTTAAGGCATCACCGCGGGTTATTCTGGCCGTATGGACCGCATAGTCCTTCGTGTAGGCGCAATCGGCATAGCGGCGATTACCGCGGGTGCCTTCGCGCAGCCCCGAGCCGACAGAGAGGGCATCGAACGCTGGATTGGAGAACGGATCGCCGAGGCATCGGGCCCACTTCCTAAGCATGTCGGCCGATACGACTTTCTTGAAACGGTCTACCCTTCTCTCTCGATTGAGGAGCTCAACGCGGCGGCGGAGCGGATCCGACGCTATCCCGATCATCCGGATTGGGCTTCTTTGGTCGCGGAGCATCGTCGGCTCACCGCGGGCTCGGAAGCGATCCTCGTCTCAATCTGGCGTCCCGAACCCGATGTCTTTCGCTACAGCACGACGACGCTCTCGGGGCGAGCGGGAGCCGACGCTCTGCTGCTTGATGTCGCGATGGACTTCGAGCGTAAGGGCTGGTCGCTCTCCGGCGGGCAGCTCGCCTTGTTGGATGGTGCCCGCCCGTTGCCTCAGCGGAATCTGAATGCCTTTCTGCCGATGATCCAGCAACGCGTGGCGAGGCTGTTCCACGGGCCTTTCGCATCGCTCGTCGACCGCGGCGCGACGGTCGCGTCGGTCGAGCTGGATGCCCGCTCCGACAGCGACTATGTGGCTCGGGTCGAGGCGGAGCGTGGCCCGGCCGTGTTGATCGGTCTTCGAGCCGGAGACAACGGGGTGGTCTATCGCGTCGTTCACTGGCGCGTGGAGGCAGGCGGCGCCACGACGGTCCCGCCGGGAGCACCGCAGCCCCCGGTGGCCTTTGAGGTCGTTGACGAGGGCGTCGAGGCATCGCTCGATCATCGGGTGTTCCGCTCGATCGAGGGGTATGGCCCCGGTGGCGAGCTCGTGCGCAGGGAAGACTTCGTGCGCTTCGTACCCATGGGCGATGCGGAACTCAGGGTGGTTCTAAAGCCGCCCACGCGGGACGGGGAGGACGCCTATCGCGGAGCGGTGCGTGTCGAGACGGTTGACAACTTCCGCGACGGTACGAGGGGTGAGGCGGGGCCGATCGAACTTTCGACCGAGGGTGCTGTCGTCGATTTGCCTGAGCGCGCCCCGCCCTCGGCATGGCGATGGGTGGCGATCACTACAGCGGTCGGCGGGATCGCGGTGCTTATCTGGTGGAGGACGCATCGGTGAGGTAAGCCGACTTAGGAAGTGATGAGGTTCCACGGACGAAAAGGAGTGCATCAAGTGGATAAAGCAAAGATCCTGCCTTGTGCGGCTGCTGTGGGCGTGGTTGGACTTTGGAGCACGCACGGAACCGGACAGTTGAGTGGACCGTGCATTCGACATCATGAACGGTCTGCCTGTTCAGATTGGCCAAACATAGATTTTGGATGCGATGTGTTCATCATCGCGGATGCGCAGTGTGACGATTTCTATCGCTGGTCCTGGGGGCGCAGCAGCATCGCGAACTATACCGCCGTGTGTTCGAAGCTTTACTTCTACCGCACCTGGGGAACCCAAAACTGCGCTGAAAGCTATGTGTTTACGGGCACGAGCAACTGCACGACATCTTCTGGTGGTCCATGCCCAGAGCCGGTCCTTGAATGATCGTTGTAGCCGCTCAGCGGAGCATCCTGATGCGTCGGGGCGTGGCCCTCATCGAAGTGATCGTCGCGCTGCTGGTCGTGGCGGCGCTGCTTTCGCTGCTCTTGCCCGCCTTGCTGGGGAGCCGCGAGCGTGCCCGAGAGGTGCTCGACCTATCGAACCTGAGGCAACACGCGGGCGCTGCGGCGGTGTATGCCGGCGACTTTCGTGACAGCAACATTTATATCACCGATCCTTCGCGGAGGGTGATCCTCGACAACGGAATGCTCGCGTACACACCCCAGGCGAACTACTTCGGCGCTTCGGATCTCTGGCCCTATGCGCTCGCGATGGACTACTATGGCGTGCCCGCGAACGCGGAGGTCTTTCTCGGTCCCGATGCGGACGACCCGGTGCACAGCCGATACTTTCTGACCTGCACCGTGCTCGCCGACCGCGCATACTGGAGTGAGAGCACGCGTGTTGGTCCCTCCCAGTGGGGTCCCACCAATTACAGCGATCCGGCGTTCCCATCTGAAAAAGTCCTGTTCACGCGGTTCCTCTGGAAAGAAACGTTCGAAAGCCCGGGCCGTCGAAGCCGGCCCGTGGTCCGATCGACCTTCTTTGATGGCCACGCCTCCGTCGCGTCGCTCTGGCGGATGGGGTATCGCTTTGGCGACGGACCGCCAGGATGGATGGGGACGATGCATCACAACGATCAACGCGCGGGGCTGCACACCATCGACGGCCTTGGCGGCCGCGACAGGTGACCGAGACGCCGGGGGACAGCGTGTGACTTTGCCGTTGTGCCGCGTTACCCGTCCTGCCTGCGGGCCTGCAGCTCCAGCGTCAGCGTCACTTCCTCGCCATCGCGCACGACGATGATCTCGACCTCGTCTCCGGGCTGGTGGGCCCCGAGCATGGGCATCCAGCTCTCGACCGTGGTGACCTCCTGCTCGCCCCACCGGATGATGCGGTCGCCTTCCTTCACGCCACCGAGTTCGGCGCTCGTGCCCTCGTACACGCGGCCCACCATGACGCCATCGTTGCCCCCGTAGCTGTCGGGCGCGATGCCCACGCGGACGCGGACCGCGGTCGGCCCGCCGATCGTCTGGCGGCCCGTGTCGCGGGTGACATGGGCGATCTCGCCCTCGTCGGTCGCTGCTGCGAGGGCCAGGCGGCTGGCGAGCTTGGCGATCAGCGCAGCGCCCGGGATGTCGATCGTGTCGAGCGTGTCGTCGGGCGTGTGGTACTCGTCGGTGATGCCGGTGAAGAGGAAGACATTGGGCACGCCCTTGCGGTCGAAGTTGGCGTGGTCGGACCGGCCGGTGCCGATGCCCGAGTCCTGGCGGATGTCGAGGCCCGACGCATCGAGGACGGGCCCGAAGACCATCGGGAGCCGGTCGCCCGAGCTGAGGGCGCCGATCTCGAGGCCCTGCCCGTCGCCATAGGTGCCGACCATGTCGATGTTGATCATGACATGCGTGTCCTCGTGCGCGACGACCGGGTGATCCGCGTAGTAGCGCGAGCCGATCAGGCCGCTCTCTTCGGCGGTGAAGAGCAGGAACAAGACCGACCTCGCGTCGGCGTCGCCCATCGCGCCGTACTCGCGCTTCAGGAGGCTCGCGACGGTCATGACCGCGGAGGTGCCGCTGGCGTTGTCGTCGGCGCCGGGGTGCATCTCGCCGGGGCGGCGCGTCCCGTAGGGCCCGTAGCCCACGTGGTCGTAGTGGGCTCCGATGACGACCCACTCGTCGGCCAGGTCGCCCTTGCCGGGCAGGATGGCGCCGACGTTGTCGGTCGAGATGTCCGAACGGTCGATCTCGGTGGTGATGGAGACGGTGCCCATGTCGAAGACCGTCGTCCCGCCCGAGCTGTTGGCCTGCGTGAGCAGTTCCGCGAGCGTCGCCTGCTGCCCGCTCGCAGCTGCGATCAGGAGGTCCGCCCCTTCGGGCGTGACCTGCACGACCGGGATCTCGGTCATCGCCCGGCCCCAGCCCGTCGACTGCGCGGTCATCAATTCGCCGATCCGGGGGTCATCGGCCCCTGGGGGGTTCACCAGCACGATCGCGGAGGCGTTCCGCTCGATCGCAGCTCCGAACTTGCCCGCGAGCCCCGCGAACCCGGTCCAGCCGGGGGTCCCGGACCACAGGCTCCGCCCGTCCTCGCCGAAGGGTTCGAATCGCACGATCATCGCGATCGCGCCCGTCAGGTCGTCGACATCCCCGTAGCTGCTGTAGCCATCGGGGCCTTCCTCCACGGAGTAGCCCACGAAGGCGAGGGGCCCAGACACGTCCGCGGACCCCCCGTACCCGAGCGCGTTGAACTCCTCGCCCGCGATCAGGCGACGGGTCGAGCCGTCCCGCCCGGTCACCCGGACCGATTCCTCCAGGACCCGGGCTCCCCCCGGCACGTCGAAGGGCTGGCGGAAGCTCTTGTTTCCGTCGATCACCACCGCGCCGTCGCCCCCACTCATCGCGGGGAACGCGGGCTGCAGCCCGAGCGTGCGGAAGTGGCGCTCGATGTACTGGGCCGCCCGCTCGATCCCCTCGGTCCCGGGGAGCCGGCCCTGCATGACCTCCGCGTCCGCCAGGGTCGTGATGTGGCGCTCGTACTCCCGCACCGTGACCGGCTCCGCAACGAGCGCCCCCGCGGGGGCCATCGACACCGCCGAGCTCCGGGTCGGGGCGGGGGACGTGCCGTCCGCGGAGCACCCCGCGAGCGTCAGGAGCGCCAGCACCGGAGCGGCCCCCAGGGCCACCCCGAGGGGGACGAGCTTCGGGCGAAGGGAACGGCGTGTCGCGGAGGGGGTCATCGTCATATCGGGGTCTTTCCGGTGTTCGGGCCGGGCCCACGGGGTCACGGGGGAAAAATCCCGACCGGAACCGCCCTGAGCCCCCCAGAAGGGTTCTCGACGGGCATCCTAGCGAAACGTGCCATCGAACCTAGAGTCCAGAGCCATTGTGGCGCTCAGACGCCGGCAGGAGGCCGGCACCCCGGGCGCCACGTGTTCCGTGCGCCGCGTCCAGCGAGGAGCCCCGATGACTTCGACCGCCTCGACCCTCACCCGCACCGCCACCCCGGGCATCCCCGCCGACGCGCCCGCCGGCAAGGTCGGCCCCGAGCCCGGGCTCGCCCGCGTCACGGGCGACTCCATCCTTGATTGGACCGATGGCTTCATCCCCCGCCACATCGGGCCCAACGAGGCGGAGATCGCGGAGATGCTCGCCTTCCTGGGGTACGACTCCATCGAGGCGTTCACCTCCGATGTCGTGCCGGCGTCCATCCGGCTCGATCGCCCGCTCAACCTGATCGCCCCCGCGGGGCGCGGGCCCCGGGGCGAGCACGACCTGCTGAACGAGCTCAAGGCGATCGCGGGCAAGAATGTCATCCGGCGCTCCTGCATCGGCGCGGGCTATCACGGCACCATCACCCCGGGCGTCATCCAGCGCAACATCCTCGAGAACCCGGGCTGGTACACCGCCTACACGCCCTACCAGGCGGAGATCGCCCAGGGCCGGCTCGAGGCCCTCCTCAACTTCCAGACGATGGTCGCCGACCTCACGGGCATGGAGATCGCCGGCGCCAGCCTCCTCGACGAGGCGACCGCTGCTGCGGAAGCGATGGCGATGTGCGTCAACATCGCGTCGAAGAAGCCCCACCGGTTCTTCATTGCGGACGACTGTCACCCCCAGACGATCGCGGTCGTCGCGGTCCGAGCCAAGTACCTGGGCATCGAACTCGTGACCGGCGACCCGGGCACGATCGACCTCGAGGCCAATGGCGGGTTCGCGGGCCTGCTCGTGCAGTACCCCACGACCGACGGGCGCATCGAGAACTACCGCGACCTCGCCGACCGCGCCCACGCGTCGGGCACGCAGGTCGTCGCGGCCTGCGATCTCCTGGCGATGTGCCTGATCACCCCGCCCGGGCAGTGGGGGGCCGACATCGCGGTGGGCTCCGCCCAGCGGTTCGGCGTCCCGATGGGCTTCGGCGGGCCCCACGCGGGGTTTCTCGCGACCGCTGAGCAGCACGTCCGGCGCATGCCGGGCCGCATCGTGGGCGTGTCGAGGGACGCGGAGGGCCGCCCCGCGCTGCGCCTCGCGATCCAGACCCGCGAGCAGCACATCAAGCGTGATCGCGCGACCAGCAACATCTGCACCGCGCAGGTCCTCCTCGCGGTCATCGCCAGCATGTACGCCTGCTACCACGGGCCGACCGGCCTGCGGCGCATCGCGGAGCGCGTGCACGCCCTCACGCAGACCCTCCGCACCGGCCTGACCAAGCTGGGCCACGACACCGGCGACAAGCCCGTCTTCGACACCCTCCGAGTGACGCCCAAGGGCCAGACCGCGCAGCAGGTCCTCGCGGAGGCGGGCCAGCGCGGGATCAACCTCCGCGACTTCGGCGATGGCACGATCGGCATCGCCCTCGACGAGACGACCGACCGCGAGCTCGTCGCCGACCTTCTCGCCTGCTTCGGCGGCGCGGGCAGCGTCAGCGAGGTGGACACCCTCGTCGCGGGCGTCGGCCCCGACCTCGGGGCCCCCCTCGCCCGCACCACGCCCTACCTCACGCACCACGTCTTCAACGAGCACGACTCCGAGACCGAGCTGCTCCGCTACATCTTCGAATTGCAGGGCAAGGACCTCTCCCTCGCCCACGCCATGATCCCCTTGGGATCCTGCACCATGAAGCTCAACGGCACCAGCGAGATGATGCCCATCACCTGGCCCGAGTTCGGCCGGCTTCACCCCTTCGCCCCCGCCGACCAGTGGCAGGGCTACCGCGAGATGATGGGCCAGCTCGAGCGCTGGCTCAGCGAGATCACGGGCTTCGCCGCGGTCTCCCTCCAGCCCAACGCCGGCGCCCAGGGCGAGTACGCGGGCCTGCTCGCGATCCGGGGCTGCCTCGACGCCAAGGGCGAGACCCACCGCACCGTCTGCCTCGTCCCCGAGAGCGCCCACGGCACCAACCCCGCCTCCGCGGTCATGGCGGGCATGAAGGTCGTGCCCATCAAGTCCCGCGCCGACGGCGCCATCGACTTCGACGACCTGCGGGCCAAGGTCGAGAAGCACGCCCCCGAGCTCGCGGCGATCATGGTCACCTACCCCAGCACTTGTGGAGTCTTCGAGGATCACATCCGCGATGTCTGCGCCCTCGTCCACGAGCACGGGGGCATGGTGTACATGGACGGCGCCAACATGAACGCCCAGGTCGGCCTCTGCCGGCCCGGCGATATCGGCGCCGATGTCTGCCACCTCAACCTGCACAAGACCTTCTGCATCCCGCACGGCGGGGGCGGCCCCGGCATGGGCCCCATCGGCGTCACCGAGGAGCTCCGCCCCTTCGTCCCCGTGCACCCCGTCGCGCGTCCCATCGCCCTGAAGGACCACGAGCCCGCGACGATCGGCCCCGTTTCCGCCGCCCCCTTCGGCTCCGCGAGCATCCTGCCCATCTCCTGGATGTACATCGCCCTCATGGGCGCCGACGGGCTGAAGAGGGCCACCGAGGTCGCGATCCTGAACGCCAACTACATGGCCAAGCGCCTCGCCTCCCACTACGACATCCTCTTCAAGGGCCAGAACGGGCGCTCGGCCCACGAGTTCGTCATCGACTGCCGCCCGTTCGACAAGTCGGCGGGCATCAAGATCGACGACATCGCCAAGCGCCTCATGGACTATGGCTTCCACGCGCCCACCATGTCCTGGCCCGTCCCGGGGACGCTCATGATCGAGCCCACCGAGTCCGAGGCCAAGCCCGAGCTCGACCGCTTCTGCGACGCCCTCATCGCCATCGCGGAGGAGATCAGGAAGATCGAGCGGGGCGAGTGGCCCCAGGACAACAACCCGCTGAAGCACGCCCCGCACACCGCCGCCGCGGTGAGCGCCGACGACTGGGACCGCCCCTACCCCCGCTCCCTCGGGGCCTACCCCGTCGAGGGCCTGCGCAAGCGCAAGTTCTGGCCCGCCGTCGCCCGCATCGACAACCCCTACGGCGACCGCAACCTCATCTGCTCCTGCGAGGGCATGGACCAGTACACCGACGAGTAAGACCCCCACGCTCGGAAGCCGTGGAGACATCGCGAAGCGATTTCTCCACGAACGATCAGACGGTGCCACTATCCGCAAAGCGGGTAGTGCGCCTTTCCGGGGTGCCCCGAACCGCCGCACCGCGGCGCTTCGGGCCTCCTTGAGTCGGCAACAACCGCTCGGGTGCCGTGGAGACATCGCGCAGCGATTTCTCCACGAGCGGCGCCCGCTCACCCCGCCCCGAACCCCGCGATCGACAGCTCGCGGAACATCGCGCTCTTCTTCCGCTGGTGCCCCTGCATCCGGCGCAGGATGTCCGCCAGCGTCGTCAACGCGCTCGGGATCTCGCTCCCCTTGTTCAGCATCACGCACTCCGCCCGCTGCGCCGCTGCGGCATCGGTGATCTCCGCCCGCGTGGGCCGCCCCTCCTTTGCGAGCGTGCCCAGGACCTCCGTCGCCCAGATCACGGGCACGTGCGCCGCCTCGCAGAAGCACAGGAGCTCCTCCTGGATCTCCGCCATCCGTTCGAACCCGCACTCGACCGCTAGGTCGCCCCGCGCCAGCATCACCCCGCCCACCGGCCAGCGCAGCAGCTCGAGCAGGAGCTCCGGCAAACGCTGGAAGCCCGTCTTCGTCTCGATCTTCAGGACGATCCCGGGCAAGTCGCCCCCCAGCTCCTCCCGCAGCGCCAGGCACGCCTCCCGCATCGCCCGCACGTCCCCGGGCGTCCGCACGAACGACAGCCCGAACGCGTCCGCCTTTCCCCACAGCGCCCGCAGCGCCTCCCGGTCAGCCTGAGTCAGGGCGTCCGCCTCGAAGGGCGTGTCGGGCAGGTTGATCCCCTTCGTCACCCGCAATTTCTGTCCCCCGGGCCTGGTGAAGGTGACCGTCGCCTCGATCACCCCGTCCGCGACCGCGTCCGCGCGCGCCCCGACCTTCCCGTCGTTGAACCAGATCGGGTCGCCCGCCCGCACCCGCGCCAGGATCCCCCGGGGCTCGGCCCACATCGTCACGCGCTTCGCCTCGGGCCCCACGCCCTCCTCGAACGCGATCCGCAGCCGGTCGCCCCGCTCCAGGCGCACGCGGTCCTTCTCCGCCTGCCCGTTCCACAGGCGCGTCAGCCGGATCTTCGGGCCCCCGAGATCCGCGAACGCACGGCACCGCCTGCCCACCTCCCGCTCCCCCGCCCGCAGGTGCTCCACCATCGCGAGCCACGCCCCGGCGTCCCCGGCGCTCGTGTTGACGCGCATCGCGTCCATGCCATGCTCGAGGCAGCCCCGGATGAAGCCGCCGTCCTCCGCCGCTGCGTCGGGCATGGTCACCATCATCCGCACGCCCCGGTCCCCCGGGGGTGGTCCGAAGAGGTTGTTCGTCCGCTGCTCCAGGAGCGCCCACCCCTCGCGCGATGCGAGGCAGGGCTCGCCGGGCTCATCGAAGCGTTCGCCAGCGAGCGCCGCGGAGGCCCGCCACACGGCGCGCACCGACCCCAGCGCCCAGGGCTCGCACCGCCCGAGCGAGCTCAGCCCCTCCGCCGCCAGCCTCGGCTGCAGGGGTCGCAGGTCGATGTTGCGCAGCGCCGCATAGTGCAGCAGGTTCCGCCCGCTCTCCCGGGCCGGGCCTTCGAGGCCCTGCAGCAGCGCCGCCCGCTCGGATTCCAGGCGCACCATGCGCTGGTGCAGCGACCCCAGCACATCCGGCAACGCACCGCTCTGCGCGCGCGATTCGGTGACCATGCCGGATGCTACGCACCGCCCCTGAATCCGCCCGGGCCAACGCGCCCCCACCCCGCCCCCACCCCGCCCCCACCCACCCCTGGCACCGACGTGTCGGACGCCTGATCTTCGCCCCGCGAAGATCAGGGTGAACCCCTACCGTCACCGGTGCCCGACCAGCCCCAGCAGCCCGACCGCGACCTCTTCGGGAACACGCCGAAGAATCACACCGACTGGTCGCACCGGCGGGGCGAGCCGCGCGGGCTGGCGCTCGGGTGGACGGTCTACCTCATGGCCTCCGCGATCATCTCCTTCGGGCCCTCGGTCATGGCCCTCGCGTCGACGCCCTCCGCCTACCGCCCTGCAGCGGTCCGCCTCACGGTGCTCGTCGCGGTCGGGCTGTACGCCCTGCTCCCGCTCGTCCGCCTGAGCCAGGCCTGGCCCCTGAGGCCCGCCCGCTCCGCGATGGTCGATCTGTGCGTGCTGCTCTGCCCGGCGCTGATCCTCGTCTGGCCCCAGATGATCCTCGCGTGGTGGCCCGTCGACGTCACCGCCGGCGTCTCCGCCCTGCTCGTCGGATGGTCGCTGATCCTGGGCGCCATCCTCACGCTCGCTGCCCCTCTCGCCGGTCCCCACGCGCGGGCCGCCGGGCCCGATGCGGCGCTGCGACTCGCGATCATCAGCGCGTGGTACGCCCTCATCATCGCCGCCCCACTCGCGGGCCTCGCGATGCTGCCCTCCATGAGCCTCGGGGGCGATCACCGGGGCCCCTTCGGCGGGACCGCGTGGATGTTCAGCCCGATCTCGGGCGTCTTCGAGATCACCCGCGACCGCTCGTGGTCGGGCCGCCCCGCGCGGACCGCACCCGAGCACTGGGCTTCGATCGGGCTCATCTGGATCGTCGCGGCGTTGCTGTGGTCGGCGGTGCTCGCCCGGCGCAGCGGGGCCAGGCCTTCGGCCAAGCCCACGACCGAGCCCGCGACGGGTCCCGAGCCCGCCCCCATGTCGCCGACCCCGCCGGAGGCCTAGCGTTCGCCCGTCGGGTCGGAGCCAGGATGCCCGCCCGATGCCATGGCCCGCCGAAGATGGCGGGCGGTTCTTTTGGAGACCGACGATGGAGATGATCACGGCCGACGAGAAGGCCCAGCTCGAGAAGCGACTCGCCGAGCTGACCGCCAACCGCCCGGTGATCTCGCAGCGGATCGCCGAGGCCCGCGCCATGGGCGACCTCAAGGAAAACGCCGAGTACCACTCCGCCCGCGAGCAGCAGGGCCTCGAGGAGGCGGAAATCCGGCGCCTCGAGGAGAAGCTCAAGGGGTCCCACGTCGTCGACTCGAAGCTGGCCAAGTCCGCCGCGGTCGTCTTCCTGGGCTCGATCGTGAAGCTCAAGGACACCCGCACCGGCGCCGAGGACCTCTACCGCCTCGTGGGCGAGTCCACGAACGACGACGCGGACGAGGTCATCGAGGTCACCACCTCCAGCCCTATGGGGGAGGCCCTGCTCAAGTCCCGCGTCGGCGAGATCATCAAGGTCAAGGCCCCGAGAGGCGACAAGCACTTCGAGATCATCGAGATTCTCTAGACGATCCCCGGTGACACCATCCTCGCAGCGGGTGGTGCTGAGCGCGACCGGATGTCGGCAAGACATCGCGCAGCGATTTCTCCACGATCAGGGTCTCACCCCCCGAACTTCCGCACCGTCCCCCCGACCGTCGCCTTCAGCGCCGTGACCTCGTCCGCGCTCACTGTCCGCACGCCCACGCCCCGCTCCAGCACGAGGTAGTACCGGCCCGCCGCGATCCGGCGGAACGACCCGGTCGTCAGGTCCCCGTCGTCCAGCAGCGCATCCACCCGCCGCAGCGATTCGAGGCGCTGCCCGGTCGGATCGGTCGCGAAGACCACGCCCACCGCGAAGCCGACGCCGCTGTCGTTCGACTCCGAGTCCCACTGTCCGCCCAGGGGCGTGGCCCGTGTCCACGCGACCCCGTCGACCCACGCCTCGAGTTCCTTGGGCACTCTTCCGGTGTGCCCGTCGCTGGGCCAGCCACCCGTGGCGCCGTTGAGGAACAGGCTCGCTTCCGAGAAGGACCGGAGCGTCGACGCGAACGAGGTGACCCGCGCGTCATCCGCCCGAGCCGCGACCCTCGGCGCCGCGATCGCCCCGACCACCGCCAGGATCGCGACCACGATCACCAGCTCCACCAGCGAGAAGCCGCGAGCACCCCCGGTGCCACCATCCGCGGAGCGGGTGGTGCCCCGCCCAGCCCGACCCAACGTTTCCGAACCGGGCATCAGCACCCGGCTGTATCGACGCAGCGACCGGGCCTGTCACGCGCTGACACGCCGGACCGTGCTACTCGGACCTAAGCCCCCCGCCCTAATCCACCCGCCCTACGCCACATCCTCGAGGCGTCCGCCCCGACGCATCTGGTCCATCGCCGCCTGCAGGCTCGCCCCGGGGCAGGCGGTGGGGGCCCACTCCCTATGCGTGTAGACCGAGCCCACCGAAAGCCGGTGCCGATGCATCTCGAAGCCAATCAGGCTCGTCAGCGCCCCAAGGGCCTCCCCGGTCGGACGCTGCAGCTCGAAGTTGCCCAGCATGACGATCCCGAGGTTGCTCTCGTTCCGCGCCTTGACGTGGGCCCCCTGCAGCTCGAGGGGCCGACCCTCCCAGATGCGCCCCGCGGGGTCGATCGCGTAGTGGTACCCGATATCCGCCCAGCCCTTGGACACATGCACCCGCCGGATCGCCTCCAGCCGGTCCGCCGCGGCACCCTGGCTTGAGCCCCGGAACGCGTCCATCCCGTCGTGGTGCACCGTGATGTACTGGACGGGCAGCATCGCGTCCGCCAGCGACTCGTTGGGCCCGAACTTCGCCCAGCGCGTGCGGACGATCGCCTCCCCGTACGGAGACCGATCCGTCGCGATCGCCCGGGGCCGGGTGACCGGGCCGGGCGTGATGGGCGCCACCGTCGGGTCCGCCGGGATCGGCTCGCCCACGCGGTTCCTGCCGGGCCGGGCAGCGCTCGCTCCGCCGGTGCTCGAGCACCCCGAAAGCGCCGACACGACGCCCAGGCCGGCGGTCGCGACCGCCAGCCCCGTCAGGCGGTGCAACACCGCCCGACGCCCCATCGGGGCCTCGTCACCAGCCCCAGAATCGCGCGGAATCGTCGTGGGCATATCGCTCATGATCCTCAGGATCGGCCGGACGCGCCGTCCGGGTCCAATGCTATCGCCTCCGCCCGCCTCACTCCCGCCAGCCAGCGGCACCAGATGCTCAGCACCAGCAGCATGTACAGGCGCTGGGAGTGGTCCCGCCCCGCCCAAGGGTTCCCCCCGCCCCGCCCCGCCCGATCATGCTCCGTCAGCAGGCGCTTCACGAACCCGAGATCGATCTCGATCCCCGCCTCCCCCAGCCCGGGGAAGGGCTCCGCCGCCCCCAGGTGATCGTGCAGGAGCTGCCTCATCCCCCCGTAATCCGTCCGGAACCATTCCCCGATCGGGATCGCGAACCCTCGCTTGGGGCGTTCGATGACGCTCGTGGGCAGATACCCCCGCGCCACCCGCTTCAAAAGCCCCTTCCGCTCCCCGCCCGGCATCAAGACATCCACAGGCGTCCGCAGCGCCGCATCCACCAACTCCCGAGCCAGAAACGGCGCCCGCACCTCCAGCCCCACCGCCATGCTCGCGGTGTCGGTCTTGCGGAGCAGGTCGTC
>DAIQNV010000034.1:32686-33981 GCA_036788215.1 Phycisphaerales bacterium
TCGACACCCAGTAGGTCGGCAACAACGACGAATCCCCGAAGGGCAGCCCGAGCTGCTCGATCAGCTTGACCAGGTCCTCCGCCGGATGCGCCTCGCAATCGAGCACCGTGTGCGAAACCCCGATCGCCCGCGCCGTCTCCGAAGCCTCCTCCGACTCGTCGTACGCCTTCTCCGGCATCCGCACCGTGAACGACCGCAAATCGGGCCGATGTTTGTGCGCGATCGCGGTGATGAGCGCCGAGTCGAGCCCCCCGGAAAGAAACACCCCGAGCGGCACATCGGCTTCGAGGCGTGACTCGATGGCACGTTCGAGGATGCGCGGAAAGTCATCGATATCACCAGGCTCCTCGCTATCTGCCCGAGATGGCAAAGCAGCGAAGGCGACTTCGATGTCATCGAGTTCCAGTCCCGACCTCCGACTCCACAAGCCCTCCTCAATACCCATGTCCATATGGGCCATATAGCTGCCGAATCCGTGTTGAACCCATTCCGGCAAAGCAAGTTGATTCGGCTGTGCGTCCTGAGCAAACAAATTCACGAGCGAGGCCGCCGAAGACGACCACGCACACGTCGGTGCGGGCCCGCCCTCTGCCTCGTAGTAGAGAGGCTTCTCACCAACTCGATCTCGCGCAGCGATGAGCTGCCCCGTCCCCCGATCCCAAAGCAAAAACGCATACATCCCATCCAGCCGCTCCTGCAGCTCCAGCCCCCACGCCCGCCACCCGTGGATCAGCACCTCCGTATCCGAGTGATCCGTCACGAACCGATGCCCCAGCGACTCAAGCTCCGCCCGCAGCGCGCGATGGTTGTAGATGCACCCGTTGAACACCACCGCGACGAGATCGCTCCCGTCCGCGTTGCCGCTGTGCACCATGGGCTGGTGCCCATCCCCAGGGTCGATGATCGCCAGCCTCCGGTGCACCAGCGCAACATCCACCACCAGCCCGTCCGCCCGCGTCACGCGATCGCGGAACCGCCCCGCCCCATCCGGCCCACGGTGCCGGATCGACTCGTCCAAGACATCCAGCCACGCCTCTGGGATCGCCTCCTCAGGCGCGGGGACAGCCCCCACCCCCCCCTCCGAAGGACCATGAACCCGGAGAACCCCGCCGATGCCGCACATGCTCGCAGCCTACGGACTCACCCGCCCCATCACCGCCCCAGCACATACGGCGCCCGCGCCAACAGCCTCGCCAGCTCCGTGTTCACGCTCGGTCGCAGCGCCCCCTCCGCGTCGAATACGAGCCGGAACCCGAAGTCGCTGAACCCGAATCGACGGAAACGGGGCAGGATCG
>DAIQNV010000035.1:0-15374 GCA_036788215.1 Phycisphaerales bacterium
CTTCCCAAGCTGAATGTCGCCGGTTCGAGTCCGGTCACCCGCTTTCGGGCTCTTTGGAGATCGCGGTCGCCGGATGATGTGCGTCCCGGCCTTGGCTGCGGTCCGGAAGCTTGGCTGTGAGCGGGGCTTTGGGCGGCGTGCGTTGTGATGAGCGACGCTCGCGGGGAAGCCATTGGTTTTGGCCTCTCGGGCACCGTGATTCGGCGGCAGGGGTGGCGACGTGGTCGGGCCAGCGGCCGGTGTGGTCGTGCGTCGCGGAGTGTTTGGGGCGGACCGCACGGTGCCCCCCGTGACTTGATCACCTGCGCACCGTGCCGGCGGAGAACCCCGACATGAGCGGCCCTGCAGACATTCAGCGACGGCGACGGCGCGCTCCCATCGCCCTGGGCATGATTCTGGCGGCGTGGATCGCTGGTGGTGCGGCGGCGGGCTCGCAGCCCGACCCGGCCTTCGCTCCGGACGAAAGACCCCCGCCAAGCCCTACGTCGCCCGAAGGTGGTGATCTCTCGCCGGCTCCGTTGCGTGTCGACCTTGGCCCGGCTGACGACGAGCGGGTCCGCGATCGCCTGCAGCGGGTTCTCGACGCCACCAACTGGTTCGAGGGTCCTCAGGTTCGGGTCGATGAGGGCGTGGTCTTTCTGAGCGGGCGGGCGGAGTCCGAGGAGCTCAAGAGGTGGGCCGGCGACCTCGCCCGCAGCACGGAGGGTGTGGTCGCGGTCGCGAACGGGATGGAGATTGCCGATGCGTCGCCTTGGGACTTCGGGGCGGCGACCGGCGGCGTGTCGCGCCTCTGGCGGGAGTTCGTCGCGTCGACGCCGTTCATCGTGCTGAGCCTTTTCATCCTCGGCTTGTCAGCGGTTGCCGGCTTGCTCACGACCCGCGGCGTGCGATGGTTTCTGGTCCGTCGCGTGCGTGCCCGGCTGCTGCGGGGGCTGATCGCCCGTGCGGCGGGCCTCGGTGTGTTTCTCATCGGGACCTATGTGGTCCTGCGTGTCGCGGGGCTGACGCAGCTTGCGCTGACCGTGGTTGGCGGCACCGGTCTGGTCGGCCTGGCTGTGGGCATCGCCTTCCGCGACATCACCGAGAACTACCTCGCCAGTATCTTCCTCAGCGTGCAGCGTCCGTTCGAGACGGGTGACCTCGTGCATGTTGTCGGGGTGACCGGTTATGTGCAGCAGCTCAACGTGCGCACTACGGTGCTGATGGCTCTTGACGGCAACCTGGTGCAGATTCCCAACGCGGCGATCTACAAGAGCAATATCGTCAACTTCACCGCCAACCCAGGTCGTCGGGAGAGCTTCGCGGTCGGGATCGGTTACGACGACGCTCTGGAACAGGCCCAGGAGATCGTGAGATCCATTCTCACCGGTCACCCCGCTGTTCTCAAGGACCCTGAGCCGTGGGTCCTCGTCGATAGCCTTGGCACGTCGACCGTGAATCTGAAGGTCTACTTCTGGCTCAACGGCCATACGCACAACAACCTTAAGCTGCGCTCCGCGATCATGCGTCTTGTGAAGCACGCATTCCAGAAGAACGGTATCTCCATGCCCGATGAAGCCCGCGAGATCATCTTCCCCGCCGGCGTGCCCGTCACGCTCGTGGGCGACCACCCAGACGGGGGCGGCCCCGCGCCGCTGCCTCGGCCACCGGCCCGGCCTCTGTCGCCTCTTGACGGGGACTCAGACCCGGTCGCGACACCTGCGGAGGCGGGTCTTTCCAGTGATGCTGCGGTGATCGAGCAGCAGGCCCGGCAAGTCACCCCGCTCGACCGCAGCGAGAACCTCCTGAGGCCATCGGATGGCGGGTCCACGGGGTCACGCTGATTCGGGCGGCCCTGTTCTCAGGGCGCGTCGCTCGCTGCGGGGTCCGCGAGGATGCGGTCGAGCAGGGCGCGGAGTTCGGCCGCCTTGTCGGGGCGTTCGCTGGCGAGGTTGCGCGTTTCGCCCGGGTCCTCGGCCAGGTTGAAGAGGTACTCCCCCGGTCCCGCGGGCTCGCTGCGGAGCGGGTTGTTGGGCTCCTCGTGCTTGCGCACCGACCAGTGGCGGGCAAAGTTGCGCCGGGCCGGGTTTGCGGCGATGTACTTCCAGTCGCCGGCGTGCAGCGCGTTGCCCCCGATGCCCTGGGTCACCATGACCGCGCGTCCGTCGTCGGACTGCCCCAGCAGTGTTCGTGAGAGGTCGCGGCTGTCGATCTGACGGTTCAGCGCGGGGTCCAGGGGCGAGCCGGCGACGGCGGCGAGCGTCGCGAGGAAGTCCACCTGTCCGACCATCGCGTCCGAGACGCCGGGGTTGACGCTGCCGGGCCAGCTGACGATGAAGGGCACGCGTGTCCCGCCCTCCCAGAGGGTGTACTTGCCGCCCCGGTAGATGCCCGAGGGGTCGTGGCTGACGCTGTCGTCGAGGACGCCGTCGCTGTAGCCATCGTCCATCACCGGGCCGTTGTCGCTGGTGAAGATGATGAGCGTGTCCTCGCGGATGCCGAGGCGGTCGAGGGCGTCGACCAGTTGTCCGACCGAATCGTCCACCTCGAGCATGGCGTCCCCGCGCAGGCCCAGGCCGCTCTTGCCCAGGAATCGTTCGTTGGGCATGCGGGGCACATGGATCTGGTGGAGATTGAAGAACAGGAACCAGGGCTCGTCCGTGGTGGTCTGTTCCTCGATGTAGTCGATCGCCAGGCCCGTGAAGTGGTCCATCATCGCCTCGTCGTCCCAGAGGGCGGAGGTACCCCCGTGCTGCCAGCCGATCCGGCTGACGCTGTTCACGATGGTGCCGGAGTGCTGCGGATCGGCGGGGTAGCGCAGGAGGTCGGGGCGTTCGGTGCCGGTGGGCCAGTCGCCGATCTTCTGGCGGTACGAGACCCGCAGGGGATCGGAGGGATCGAGGTTCACCACGCGGTGCCCGTCGAGGTAGACGCAGGGCACGCGGTCGCCGGTCGCGGGGAGGAGGTAGGAATGGTCGAACCCGATCTCGAGCGGGCCCGGCTTCACGTCCGCGTTCCAGTCCACGTCGCCCTCGCCCAGCCCGAGGTGCCACTTCCCGATGACCGCGGTGTGGTAGCCCGCCTCGGCGAGGTGGCTGGCGAGCGTCAGGCTGCCAGGCTCGATCAGGAGCGGTGCATCGCCCGAGAGGATTTCCGCCCGCTCGTTGCGGAAGGGGTACCGCCCGGTCAGGATCGCGAACCGGCTCGGCGTACAGGTCGCCGACGCGGCGTGCCCACGCGTGAAGCGGATACCGTTCTCCGCGAGGGCATCGAGGTGAGGCGTCGGCAAGGGCGAGCTCCCGTAGGCGCTCACGTCCGCGAAGCCGACGTCATCGGTGTAGATGATCAGGATGTTGGGGCGGGCCGGTTCGCCGGTGGCCCCTCCCCCGGGAGTTCCCCCCCCAACGCACCCCCCGAGCGATGCACCCAGACCGAGCAACACCAACGCGGCCACAGCCGCGAAACGCCACGACAACGAATGATCCATCGGACGACACCTCAAGCGATTAGGGGTTGCTCCCGGATGGTGTCAGCCTACCCGAATCGGGTCGGGGATGCCCCTTTCGCGGGTCCGGGCCACGGGGCGGGGCCCAGGTGTCCGACGGGTGGTGCCGCGCCCGTCGCGGAGTGGCCCTTCCGGGCGCTTCCAACTTCCACGCACCGCCCTACCATTGCGGTAGAGGCGGCCAGGCCGTGACCGCGCTCCCCAAGGTGCCCCATGGCCAAGCCGGTCCCCCAACCCACCCCGCGTCCGAAGCTCCGCACGCCGGCCGCGACGCCGGCCCCGCCGGACGCGCCGCGCGAGCGGATCCTGCCGGTGCACATCCTTCCGCAGCCCGACGACGAGACCTGCGGGCCGACCTGCCTGCACGCGGTGTACCGGTACTGGGGTGAGAAGCTCGAGCTCGACGAGGTCATCGATTCGGTCCGCTCGCTCAGCGTCGTCGGTGCGGGGCGGGGGACCCTCGCGGTCATGCTGGGCATCCACGCCCTGGCGCGGGGCTACCGGGCGACGCTGTACACCTTCAACCTGCACGTCTTCGACCCGACCTGGTTCGATGAGGAAGGGCGGGCGAGCCCGGGCGACCTGACGGACAAGCTCCGCGCCCAGGCGGAGGTCAAGCGGGTCGAGGATCCGCGCTTCCAGGTCGCGACGGATTCGTACCTGGAGTTCCTGAAGCTTGGCGGCGCGATCCGGTTCCGGGATCCGACGACCAGGCTGCTCTCGGGCTTCATCCGGGACGGCGTGCCCATCCTTACCGGGGTCAGCGCGACCTACCTGTACCGGTGCGCACGCGAGTTCGGCCCGCACGACGACTACGACGACATCCGGGGGTTCCCGACTGGCCACTTCGTCGTTCTGCACGGGTTTGACCCCGACTCCCGGCGCGTCAGCATCGCCGATCCGCTCGCGGACAATCCCGGCTTCGTGAGCCAGCGGTACACCGTCTCGATCGACCGTCTCGTGCCCGGCATCATGCTTGGTGTCCTGACCTATGACGCCAACCTGCTCGTCATCCAGCCCGCCACCGCACGCACCACCCGGAAACCTCCCAAGTGAAGCCCCTCCTCGTCGTTGATTCTCCCAAGCGCTGGCCGCTGCAGATACCGGGCACGGAGCTCGTGTCCTCGTACGCGTATCTCTCCGATCCCTCTCTGGCTGAGGGCGCGGGGCGGAAGGTGTTCAACCTCTGCCGGTCCTTCAAGTACCAGGCGGCGGGGTACTACGTGTCGCTGCTGGCCGAGGCCCGGGGGCACCGCCCGCTCCCTTCGATCACCGCGATTCAGGATCTGCGCCTTGCGCCGGTCGTCAAGATCGTGTCGCAGGACCTCGAGGATCTCATCCAGTCGAACCTCAAGAGGATCAAGTCGGAGGAGTACGAGCTCAGCATCTACTTCGGCCACAACCTCGCTGCGGGCCACGATCGGCTCGCGGCGGCGATCTTCAACGCCTTCCCGGCGCCGTTGCTGCGTGCCCGGTTCGAGCGGAACGGCTCGTGGAAGCTCAGTTCCGTGCGGGTCATCGGGCTCGGTGAGGTGCCGGATGCACACCGCGACTTCGTCGTCGAGCAGGCCGGCCGATATCTCCGGCGCGTCCCGAGGAAGAGCAAGAGCCTCCCGCCGACCAAGTACGATCTGGCGATCCTGCACGACCCGGACGACCCGATGCCCCCATCGGACGCGGAGGCGCTGAAGAAGTTCATCGCTGCGGGGGAGTCGCTCGGGATCGCGTGCGACCTTGTCCGGCGTGACGCGTACGGGCGGATCGCGGAGTACGACGCGCTCTTCATCCGCGAGACGACGTCCGTAAACCACCACACCTACCGCATCGCCCGGCGCGCCGAGGCGGGGGGCATGGTGGTGATCGACGATCCCGCCTCCATCCGCGCCTGCACCAACAAGGTCTACCTCGCCGAGACGCTCGCCCGCCATCGGGTCGCGACGCCCAAGACGCTGGTGCTCGCGAGGGACAACGCCCTCGACGGGCTTCGGTCCCTGGGCTTCCCGTGCGTCCTGAAGCGCCCGGACAGCTCCTTTTCCAAGGGCGTGAAGCGCTGCGACACCGAGGCCGACGCGCCCGCGATGCTCGCCGACTTCTTCGAGGACAGCGACCTGCTCGTGGCGCAGGAGTACGCTCCCACGGACTTCGACTGGCGGATCGGCGTGCTGGGAGAGAAGCCCCTGTACGCCTGCCGCTACGGGATGGCCCCCGGGCACTGGCAGATCGTTAAGCAGGGCGACAAAGGCCTCGAGCAGGGCAACTTCGAGACGATGCCGGTCGAGGAAGCCCCGAAGGAAGTCGTCAGGCTCGCGGTCCGCGCCGCCAATCTCATGGGCGACGGACTGTACGGCGTCGACCTCAAGGTCGTGCGCGGGAAACCGGTCGTTATCGAGGTGAACGACAATCCGAACATCGACGACGGCGTCGAGAACGCGGCGCTCGGGGACGAGCTGTACCGGCGCATCATGCAGCACTTCTTCTGGAAGCTCGAATCACGATGAGCACCGACCAACGCATCGCCGCCCCGTGGTCCTACCCCCGCCACCTGTTCGAGGCCTTCGGCATCGAGCTCGAGTACATGATCGTCGACCGCGACACGCTCGAGGTTCGCCCGATCTGCGATGAGCTCTTCCGGGCTGCGACGGGACGCGACACCTCGGACGTCGAGCCGGACGGGGCCGGTGGGGCCGTCTCCTGGTCGAACGAGCTCGCGCTGCACGTGGTCGAGCTGAAGACCCAGACGCCCGCGCCGTCGCTCGATGCGCTCGCCGAGACATTCCAGGACCATGTCCGGCGTATCGGCGCGTTGCTGGAGCCGATGAACGCCCGGCTCCTGCCGACCGCGATGCACCCCTGGATGGACCCGAACCGGGAAACCCGCCTCTGGCCCCATGAAAACAACGAGATCTACCGCACCTACGACCGGATCTTCGGGTGCAAGGGGCACGGCTGGGGCAACCTCCAGTCCACCCACATCAACCTCCCGTTCGCAAACGACGATGAGTTCGGCCGCCTGCACGCGGCTCTGCGGCTCGTGCTGCCGATCCTGCCCGCCATCGCGGCGAGCTCGCCCATCGTCGGGGGGAACTGGTCGCCGATCTCGTGCCACCGCATGGAGGTGTACCGCACCAACTCCAAGCGGGTCCCGATGATGACCGGGCTCGTCGTGCCCGAGCCGGTGTTCACGCGGGCCGATTATGAGCGCGACATCCTGGGGAGGCTCTACGAGGACCTCAGGCCCCTCGATCCCGAGGGGGTGCTGCGCCACGAGTTCGCGAATGCGCGCGGGGCGATGGCCCGCTTCGACCGTGGCGCGATCGAGATCCGCGTGCTCGATATCCAGGAATGCCCAAAGGCAGATCTCGCGATCGCGGCCCTCATCATCGAGGTCGTGCGGGCGGTGGTGGCGGAGCGCTGGATGACCTACGAGAACCAGCGGCGCATCAAGACCGAGCCTCTGCATGGCGTGCTGCTCGACACCATCCGCTACGCCGACCGCACGCGGATCCGCGAGCGGGCGGTGCTCGACGCCTTCGGCATGCAGCAGAGCATGGTGTGGGCCCAGGATCTCTGGAGCGCTTTGCTCGACGAGGTGATGCCCGACCACCCGGTCTGGACGCCCATGCTCCGGCGCATGCTGAAGACCGGTACGCTGGCGAACCGCATCCAGTCGCTCGTCCGACGCTTCCCGACGATGCCGGAACTGCACGCGATCTACGGGGAACTCGCGGACTGCCTCCAGAACGGAGAGCTCTTCCGTGTCCCCTGATGCGCCGCCGGTGCTCCTGATCACCTGCGAGCACGCGGGGAACGAGGTGCCCGAACGCTACGCAGAGCTGTTCAGGGGGCACGAGGGCGTCCTCGAGACCCACCGCGGGCTCGACCTCGGTGCCTACCCCGTCGCGCTCCGCATGGCGACCGTCCTGGCTGCGCCTTTGGTCGCCTCAACCGTCACGCGCCTGCTGATTGATCTCAACCGCTCCGAGGACCATCCCGACCTCTTCAGCGCGATCTCACGCGTGCTGCCCGAGGCGGAGCGGGACGCGGTGAAGGCGGCCTACTACACGCCCCATCGGCGGACCGTCGCCGGCCTGGTCGAGGCCCTCATCGCTCTGGGCCACCGGGTGCTCCATGTCGGGGTGCATTCCTGCACCGATGTCCTCGATGGCCGGACGCGGGACCTCGATATCGCGCTCCTCTTCGATGAGGCTCGCCCGCTCGAGCGGGATCTGTGCGAACGCTGGCGGGATGGCCTCCGCATCGCCCGGCCGAGGCTCCGCTATCCCTTCAACGAGCCCTACCGGGGGGCCGACGACGGGCTTACCACCACGCTGCGCACGCGGTTCGACCCCGCCGCCTATCTCGGCATCGAGATCGAGCTCCGCCAGGGCCTGCTCGCGGAGCCCGAGGCCCGGGTCGCCCTCGCGGACCTGCTCGCCTCGACGCTCGCTCCGCTGATTCGAGACTGATCGCGGACTGTTCGCGGGTCGGCCCGCGAGCCCGGCCTGCCCGCGATATGGTGAGGGTCGAGACGGACAGCGGTCCCGGCGGGGCCGCGTCGGAGGAACACGCGTGGGCGATCTGGTGTGGGCATTGCTCGGGGCGTTGGCAATCGGGGTGTCGCTCGGCGGTTTCGGCTCGGGCGGGTCGATCCTGACGGTCCCGGTGCTCGTGTATCTGCTGCGTCACGAGGAGAAGGCGGCGATCGCGGAGTCGCTCGCGATCGTGGGGAGTATCGCGCTGATCGGCGCGGTGCAGTACGCGATGGCGAAGATGGTGAGCTGGCGCACCTTCCTGCTCTTCGCGCTGCCCGGCATGGCGGGGACGGTCGGAGGGGCGTGGGGCGCGTCCTTCGTGACGGGGACGGTGCAACTGGTGGTGTTCGGCGCCGTGATGCTCGCAGCAGCGGTGATGATGTGGCGGAGGGCCCGCGCGCCGGGAAAGAACGAGGAGAAGGACGCGGGCCCCGGGGGCGACCGGCGGGCCGCACCGGCGTGGTGGCTGGTGGGCCTGCAGGGCGGCGCGGTGGGCGTCATGACCGGGTTCGTCGGCGTCGGGGGCGGCTTCCTGATCGTGCCGGCGCTGGTGCTGCTCGCTCGCCTCGACATGCGGCGCGCGGTCGCGACGAGCCTCGCGGTGATCGTCGCGAACGCTTCGGTGGGGTTCGTGAAGTATCAGTCGGTGCTGGCAGACCTCGGCCAGGCGGTGGACTGGGGGACGATCGGCGTGTTCATCGTGGTCGGGTCCCTTGGGAGCGTGGTGGGCAAGACGGTGAGCCAGCGGGTGAACCAGCGTGCGCTGCAGAAGGGCTTCGCGGGCTTCCTGCTGCTCATGGCGGTCTTCATCCTCGTGCGCGAGGGCACGGTGCTGGCGGGATAACTCAGTCCATCTCCGCCGGGAAGGAAGCGGTGGGGGGACCGAGGACCGGGCCGGCGGTCGATCGCGCTGACTTCAGGTGCCCGGGGATGGGCGGGCCGATCAGGCCCGGCGCGGGCTGGGCGTTGGTTGTCGAGACACTCTCGACCGGGCGGCCCAGTGGGGGCTCGGCGGAAGCCGGGAGGTCGAGCGGTATGGGCAGGCCCCGCTCGTCGAGGGCGAGGGAGGCGAGGACGCCCGCGGGGTGTCGGGCCTGGCGGTTATCGATCTCGAAGACGCAGCGGACCGTGCGCGTCGCGGGATCGATGACCGGCGGCGCCGCTCGGAGCCAGGCGACCAGCGGGGCGTCGATCGGTCCCTCCGCGTGGACGAGGTAGGGGCGGTGGAGCTCAAGGTCGGCGGCCAGATGAGCGGGCACCGCGAGCTCAAGCTTGAGTGAGCCGAGCTGCACCAGGTCGAGGATCGGCTCCGCGAGCTGACGCATGGCGCCGGGGTCGAGGTGGACCTTCGTCACGATCCCGGAGAAGGGGGCGCGGATCGCGTGCTCATCGAGGCGGGCACGCTCGACCTCGAGCGCGAACGCGGCATGGGCGGCGTTCTCCTCCGCCGACGCGAGGCGGGCCTCGGCCTGGGCGACCGCGAGGCGGGCGTTCTCGATCTCGGTGGGGTTGGTGCCGAGCCGGTCGGCGAGCTGCTGCACGCGGTCGTAGCGGAACAGGACCTGCTCGAGCTCCGCCCGCGCGAGGCGGATCTCGGCGGTGCGGTCGGCGTTGGCCTGCGCCGCCCGCGCGGTCGCCCGGACGACGCGGGCGTCCAATTCCGCGAGGATGTCCCCCGCGAGCACATGATCGCCTTCGCGGACAAGAATCGTGTCAAGGATCGCATCCCGCGGCGCCGCGAGGGTGACCGTGCGCCAGGGGCGGGTGACCCCGCGGGCGGTGGGCAGAGCGATAGCGGTGGGGGGGCTGTTGGCGAAAGCGCCGGCGGAGAAACGGGCCCCGGGGGTGGTCTCCGCTCGCGGGGCGGCTCCGCCGGGCTGGGCCTGGGCGATACCGGAAGCGAGGGCGAGGATGAGCGGCAGTTTCGTCACGAAGCGGTCCTCAGTCCATCCAGGAAGCGGCGGAGTCGGTCGTGCAGCGTGCGGGCCAGGGGACGGTGAACCACGCCGAAGTCGACGCGGGCGCGGGATCCGTAGAGCGGGGCGTCGATGGGCGGGTCCAGGATCTCGATCGTGACCGCGAAATAGGGCGACGCGGTTTCCATTTCGCGTCCCTTGACCGGGATAGCGCCTCCGGCGATCTGCGTGAGCGCCTCGTACTGGACGCGGCGCTCGCCCAGGGGATCGATCGAGACGATGCGCCCCGTGAGTACCCGCGCGGGAGCGACGCGGAGGCGGCAACGGACCGTGTCGCCCGGCTGCGGGTCGATGAGCGTCAGGGTGTCTTCGTCGATGGGCACGCGGACGGTCCAGGGACCCGCGGCGAGCGTCGCGAGCTCGTCGCCGACGCCGACGAAGACGCCCGGTGTCCGGGCGACCGGGGAGCTGACGAGGTCGGCCTCGAAGGTAGCGGTCACCGAAAGGCGGGAGAGGTCCTGACGGGCGCGACGGCCGGCCTCCTCGGTGTGGCGCAGGCGTTCCCGCGCCGCCGCGACCTCGCCCGGCGAGGCGTTGTACGAGGCTCTTTCGACGATCGCCTGTTCGGCGGTCAACGCGTCCGCGCTCGCGAGCGCGAGGACGAGATCGATGTTCTCAAGGTCGACGACCACGGACCCCCGCTGCACGCGATCCCCGGGGACCGCGTGCACGGTGCGCACGAACCCGGGCGAGGGCGCCCGAAGCACGACCTCCGCCGACTTGCCGACGATGCCGTCGGAGCGAAAGCCGAGGGGCAGCGGGAGGGAGAAGGCGGCGGCCAGGGGGAGGCCGATCGCCAGGGCGGTCGCGACGACGGCGCGTCGGCGGACGGGCAGGGTGTCGGGCGAGAAGAGTGTGTGCTTGAGGAACGCGGTAGCGGCCTTGGCGATGGCCATGCCACCGACGACGATCGCGAGGAAAATACCCAGGCCGAAGGCGCGCGTCGCGATAATCGCGCAGATCCCGAGCGTGAGCGAGGTCTTGTAGAGGGCGGACGCGACGCCGAAGGCGCACAGGCTGGCGGAGTTGAGGACGCCCCCGGAGAGGGGCCTCTTGAGTCCCAGGGCGAGCCGGTCGAACCAGGCCGCGATCTCAGCGCCGGCGCGCTTGCGGAGGTTGGGCACACCCACGATGTCGGTGAGGATGTAGTAGCCGTCGAATTTGGCGAGGGGGTTGAGGTTGAAGCCGATCGTGACGAGGCTGGCGAGCAGCGCGGTCTGGTAGGCGACCGTATTGACGAGCCCGGCGCTCGTCGAGGCCCAGACGAGCAGCGCGACCGCGGCGCAGAAGAGTTCGATGTACATGCCGCCGAGGTTCACGATCATGCGGTGCCGGAAGCGGGGCAGGCTCCACGAATCGGAGGCGTCGACGTAGGCACAGGGCGTGCCGATAATCATCATCACGCCCATCTCGGGAACCGTGGCGCCGAACCTGGCGCACGCCCAGGCGTGGCCGAATTCATGGGCGATCTTCAGCAGCACCAGCACGATCCAGAGCAGGGGGAGGTTCTCGAACTCCAGGGCGGTGGTGAAGGGTGCAGCCAGGTCCCCCCGACGCGTGAACGCGACGACAGCAGCCGCCGCGACAACCGCCAGCCACAGGGCGAAGGAGGGGCGGGAGTACACCAGCCTCGCGACCCATCGCGTGCGTTGCAGGAAGTCGGCCGGGTTCCACAGCGGGATCTTGAAGGACACGAAGGCGAACAGCAGCGACCGCTTCTGCGCAGCCCGCCGGCGCTCGAAGCGGGCGTACAGCGACTTCTCCAGGTTGACCGGCAGCGTGAGCACGCCCATGCGATGCAGCGCGGTGATGAAGGTGTAGAACTCCTCGCTGTCCGACTCGGCGAGGATCCCCTCCTCGACGAGGGCAGCGAAGGTCTCGCCCAGCGTGCGGTCGGAGTCGAGGGCGACGAAGACGCGGTACTCGCTCGCGGAAAGACGGTGGGACTGGAAGGAGATCGGGTCCCGCAGGATGTAGGCCGGCTCACCGCGGAGAACGTGACGCGTGACGGTCACGTCGGCGCGGACACCCACGACGCTTCCGGAGAGCCTGTCGGCGAGCGAGGGCGGCGCCGGGGGCTGCCCCGGCGCGGGCGCGGGGAGCGGCGCCGCGGTCTGTGCCCGGCCCGGTTGTGAGGCGGGTGCGGTCACAGCCAGAACCTCAGGCGGATGAAGTCGGCGAGCCGGCGCGTGGCGAGCCACCAGACCGGGCGTTCGTCGATCTCGATGCGTGCTGTGCCCTCCATGCCGGCGCGGACGGGAATGGGAGCGTCGGTGACACGGGCCTTGGCCACGAACACGTTGCGACCGTCGCGGATCTCCGCAGCGGGGGCGATCGATTCGATCGCGAAGGAGAGCCTGTCCCCGGGCGCTGCGATCGGGGCGAACGAACCCGACTGAGCGAGTCGGAGATGGTCGATCGCGTGCTCCGGCAACGCGATCTCGGTCAGCCAGCCGTCCGTCGGGGCGAACTGGACAAGGGCCTCTCCCTGGCGCACCGCCTGCCCGAGCAGCTTGGACAGATCGCCCGCGAGGACGATCCCGTCGGTGGGAGCGCGGACGGTCGCCGCTTCGATGCGGTGCCGCGTCGCTTCGGCCTCGGTG
Source organism: Phycisphaerales bacterium (assembly GCA_036788215.1). Taxonomy (GTDB): domain Bacteria; phylum Planctomycetota; class Phycisphaerae; order Phycisphaerales; family UBA1924; genus DAIQNV01. The sequence continues at coordinate 12,596 of DAIQNV010000035.1, forward strand.
AGCAGGACCCCGAGCCGAGCGCGGGCCATCTCCGCCTCACCCGTCTGCCCCTCCGCGAGGGCGAGGTCCATGGCGACGCGCTCCGCCGAGGCCTCGGCGCTGATCTCGCTCAGCCGGAGCTCCATCTCGCGGGTGTCCAGCCGGTAGACCGCGTCGCCCGCGCGGAGTTCGTCGCCGGGTCCGGCGTGGACCTCGGCGATCTTCGACGCGAACGGCGCCGCGAGGTGGGTGACGCTGGGCGGGGCGATGGTGGCGGGGGCGGTGAGCGAGAACGGGAGCGTCCCCAGGCAGAACCAGGCGAACAGAACGGTGCAAACGAGGGCGATCACGCGGCGGGCCCACGCCTCGCGCCTGGCGAACGCGACACCGAAATCGCTGAGTGAGTCCAGCGCGTGGCGCGGGACCGATCGGGCCGATCGCTCGACGATGAGCAGCGCCGTCGCGAAGGGCGCCGCCAACTCCCGGACACGGGCGAGCTCGTCGAAGGTGAAGGCCTGGTCCGCACGGCGGCGCAGGCTGAGCACAGCGACGGCATCATCGCCGACCATGAGCGGCACGCTGGCCACCGCCGCCCGTCCCGCGTTCTCGTGCCAGCGCTGGTGCAGGCGGAAGGGCTTGGTGATCGTGTCGTCGCGCCAGGGATCCTCGGCCTGCACACAGATCGGAAGAGCGAGGTCGGCGCACTCTTCCATCGCCTCGCGCATGCGGGCGGCGCCGGGCGGGCGGGCCTTGACATCGTCGAGCCCGGAGATGGCGAGCAGACGCACGCGCCCGGCGCGGGAGCGGCCCATGGCGACCTGGTCGCACGCGAGTTTGCTCGCCATGGCGTTCACGAGGGCGAACGCGAGCTGGTAGGGCGATGTGTAGTCCCGGGCACGCGTAAGGTGCGCCGCGACGTCCGCGCCCGAAGAGGTGGTGGTGCGGGCGCCCGAGCCGAGCCCCTCGAGCAGGCCCGCGAGCAGGCCGCATAGAGAGCGGAGCTCGTTGAGCCGGCCCGTCAGGTCGAACTGGGATTCGCAGGTGCAGTAGACGACGACCGCGCCCTCGGTCTCGCCCATGGCGGGGATCGCGGAGGCGAGAACACCCACGAATCGGTCAGCGTCGCTCGTGGCGAACGCCCGCGCCAGGCTCTTCTCGCCCGTCTGGGCTTCGAGCAGCGTGTCCCGAGCGACGCGGCTCCAATCGCCGGAGTCGCCGGGGATCGTGGCTTCGGAAACGGTGAACGCACCGACCGTGAACGATCCGGCGGCAAAGTAGCCCCCGAAGTGCTCGGAGATCAGATGCACCGCGACCCGGAGGAAACGCTCGCGCGATGCCGTCTCCGCAGCCAGGCGCGGGAGCGCGACAAACGCCGACCGCTGTTCGGCAGTCGCGGGCGCGGGGGGCGGCGTTGTGGTCGCGTCTTGGGGCATCGTTCGGGACGGAGGGACTCGTCGTCAGGCGGCGTTCTTGCCGATCTCGGGGAGCTCGATGTTCTGGAGGAAAGCGACGCCCACCTCGAAGGCATCGTCACGGACGAAACGGCAGCGCATGCAGCGGGCCAGCACGGGACCGATCGCGATCGCGGACTGATCGAAGGCCATGCGGTAGATGTCGCCGACCTGGAGCGGGAGCGGGAAGAGCGCCTGGCAGCCTCCCCGGGAAATGTCGCTGGTGACGCCCTGGAGCTTCAGCTCGGTGCGCTGGCTCGTGTTCCCGGGCTGCACGATGATCTTGGCCCGGATCTGCAGGCGGTCATGGGCCCGCTGCCGGCGCACCTCGTCGGGCGTGCTTCGCTCGATCTCCGTGAGCATCTCGACGGCGTCGCGGTCGATGCCGGGCGGGAGCGACTCTGGCTGGTTGCTGGTCATGGGTGATCCGCTCTAAGAGTTCGAGGGTTCTGCCTAGCCATCGGAACGGGGTGATCCAAGGCTTATCCCCTGCGCCGATTGGCCCGGCTTTCCTCGTCGCGTTGTTCCGTCCGAGGTCCGATACCCAGCCCGCGGAGCATGCCCCAGAGCACGGGGAACACGCCCGAACGTGCCGTGTCGCCCTCGACCGTCCCGCTGCCTCCGGCGTCGGGGCCCCGATCTCCGAACGGATCGCGGGTGCCGCTGTCGGTCGTGTCTTCCGCTCCGGCCCGCCGGGTGGCGCTGTCGTCCGAGGTCAAGATGACCTCGAACGAGGGCCTGTTGAAGTCGGGATCGATATCGGGATCAGCCGCGGGCGCCGCGGTGGGCTCGTCGATGCGAGCGACGATCTCGGATGCATCGACCGGCTCGCCGTCAACAAGAGGCTCGATGAAGCGATCCGGAGCCTCGTCGACCAAAGCCGGCATCAGCGCATCGTCCGCCAGATCGACGAGCTCATCGACCTCGGCCTGAGCGTTCAGGATCGCCAGTTCTGTGGTGTCCGCCCACGGATCATCAGGATCAACCTGGGCAGCCTTCAGTTCGGCGGCTTCCGGCGTTGAGATCACCGTCACCCTGAAAGTACCCGTGGTGTCCCGCGTGCTGTCGCCGTCCCGGGTCGTGACGGTGTAGGTCAGCGTGAAGTCATCGGAGGAGTTGTGCGCGGGCGTGACCGTCAGCCCGGGCAGATCAGCTTCGGTCAGCGTCCACGAGCCATCGCCATTGTCCGTGCCGGCGGACAGGGAAGCACCCTCGGGTACGCCCGCGATGACGATCGAGTCGATGGTCTCGGAGTCGTCGGTCACAGCGACCGCCAGGTCGATCGCGATCGCGGTATCCTCGAAGCCCGAGGCGTCGGAGACGGTCACCGAAGCCTCATCGGCCACAGC
>DAIQNV010000035.1:15474-20848 GCA_036788215.1 Phycisphaerales bacterium
TATCCTCGAAGCCCGAGGCGTCGGAGACGGTCACCGAAGCCTCATCGGCCACAGCTTCCACGCTCACGCCGATTGTGCCCGTGGTATCCCGCGTGCTGTCGCCGTCCCGGGTCGTGACGGTGTAGGTCAGCGTGAAGTCATCGGAGGAGTTGTGCGCGGGCGTGACCGTCAGCCCGGGCAGATCAGCTTCGGTCAGCGTCCACGAGCCATCGCCATTGTCCGTGCCGGCGGACAGGGAAGCACCCTCGGGTACGCCCGCGATGACGATCGAGTCGATGGTCTCGGAGTCGTCGGTCACAGCGACCGCCAGGTCGATCGCGATCGCGGTATCCTCGAAGCCCGAGGCGTCGGAGACGGTCACCGAAGCCTCATCGGCCACAGCACCGACGCTGATCGAGAACTCCGCACTCGACGCAGACCACAGCTCGCCATCGCTCGCGCTGAACGCGAAGGAGGTCGAGCCCGACCAGTTCGCATCCGGCTCGAAAATCAACCGACCCGACGCGACCGCATCACCCGGCACGATGTCTCCGGCCGCCACCGCGACACCATCTAGCCGCAGATGCCCATTCTTTGGCAGCGTATCGACTCGGAAGAAGGCGGTGTTGCTCCCGTCCTCGACATCCCAGGCCCTCAGCGAGATCGAAACCGGTGTGTCCTCGAAAGTGGCAACACCGCCGGCCAGCGCCACATTCCGATCGTTCACCGCCTCCACACGGACGGTCACCGTTTCCGACACCGTGCGCTCATCGCCGTTCGAAGCCTCGCGGGCGGTCACTTTGAAGGTCACATCAAAGTCGGTGTCATGGTTAAGTGGCGGGGTGATCGAGAGGTTCGCCGTGTCCCAGCCATCGAGGGCGACCGCCGACCCGTCCGCGATCGCGGTGCGCACGCCGTCGGTCAGGGTGCTCCCCTCGGGGACGCCCACCGCCCGCACCCCGACCACAGACTCGCTGTCATCGGTCAGCGTGTATGTGAACGGCAGCGCGATCGAGTGATCCTCGAGCCCCGAGGCGTCGCTCACACTGAGCACCGCACCGTCCGCGACCGCTTCGACCCGCAGCGTCACCGTGCCGGCTGTTTCTGACCAGTTCGTGCCGTCACTCGCGCTGAACGTGAACGACACCTCCCCGTCCCAATCCGGCTCCGGCACGAACACCAGCAAACCCGCCGCACGCTGTGCCGCCGTCATCTCAGAGCCGGGCTCCACCTCGACGCCCTCGAGCAGCAGGCGCCCGGAGGCGGGCAGGGATTCGATGCGATAGCTCTGGACCGGGTCGTTCGCGTCGACTTGATTGGCCGAGGGGCGCACGATCACCGCGGCGTCCTCGCTCGTGGTGATCGTTGTGTCGTGCGGGCGAGGAGCGTCATCGACCGGGTTAACCTCGACCAGCACCGTGTCGGCCACGGTCGTGGTGTGGCCCGAGTCGGGCTCCCGCGCCGTCACGCCCAGCGTGAGCGTGAAGTCCGTCTCGTGATCCGCCGGCGGCCGGATCTGCAGCGTCCCCATGGCATAGTGCGTGATGTTGACCTGCCCGCCGCCGGATACGACGGTCGTGCGCACGCCATCGGTGATGGTCGAACCGACGGGCGCCCCCTGCACCGTAACCCTGCTGATCTCCTCGCTGCCGTCGGTGTCCGTTGTGGCGAACGAGAAGTCAAGATCGATGAAGGTGTCCTCGTCACCGCTGGCCTCGCCCGCATCGACGATGGGCGCATCCGCAACCCCGAAGACTCGGATCTCGTGCTCGCCCGAAGCAACACTCCAGGCCTCCCCGTCGCTCACGCTGAAGGAGAACGCCGCCGTGCCGCTCCAGTCCCCGTCCGGCTCGAAGGTCAAGAGGCCCGCGTCCACGTCGGCCTTGCTGACGATCGTACCCGGCACCACCGCCGCTCCGCTCAGGCGCAGCTCGCCGTTGGCGGGCAGCGACTCGATGCGGAACGACTCGATCTCGTCCCCGTAGTCCTGGTCCGTGCCGCTCGGGCGGATGGTGACCGTCGTGTCCTCCACCCCCCGGTCACGACCGGCGACCGCCACCGGGCCGTCGTTCTCGCCCGTCACGGTGACGGTGACGGTGTCGACGACCGTGTTCTCGCCGTCCGTCGTGGTCAGCCGGAAGACGAGCTCCGTGGGCTCGTTGACATCCGGCGCGGTGAAGGTCGGAGAAAGCCCGTCGGTGTTCGACAGCGCCACGCTCGGGCCCGAGACCTGCTCCCAGGCGTGCAGCAGCGCACGCCCCTCCGGATCGACCGCCGACGCGGAGAGCGTCACCGTGCTCCGTTCCAGCGCGTCGACGGGGCTCCCCGCGTCGATGAGCGGCGCATCGTTGTCCGCGTTCACCAGCACCCGCACCGTGTCCGTCACCTCGTGCACGCCGTCACTGACCGTCACCTCGAACCGCAGGAACGAGTTGCTCAGCAAGTCCGGCGCGGTGAAGCTCGGGGTCGGCGTGTCCGCGTCCATCAGCGTGACTTCGGCCCCGCCGATCTGGCGCCAGGAGACCGTGAGTTCGCCGCCCTCCGGGTCGCTGATCGACGCGGACAGTTGCACAAGCTCGTTCTCGTTGGCCTCGATCAAGGGGCCCGCGTCGACCGTCGGCGGGTCGTTGTCCGCCAGCACCGTGATCGTCACACCCTCGACGACCTCGTGCTCACCATCGGAGACGACCAACTCGAAAGACAGGTCCGTATTCTCCAAGAGATTCGGCGCGGTGAACGTGGGCGAGGGTGCCGTCGGGTCGGACAGCGTGACCTCGGGTCCCCCGGTCTGCCGCCAGGCGTAGGTCAGCCCCTGCCCCTCAGGGTCGTTCGCGACGGAGGTCAGCGCCACGCTGCTCCCCTCGTTGACCTCGCGGTCCTCACCGACGCACACGGTGGGCGCATCGTTATCCGCCTCGACACGCACGGTGACGAATTCGGTCACCTCGTTCTCCCCGTCGTGCAGCGTCACCTCGAAGATGTAGTCCGTCGTCTCCAGCGTGTTGGGCGCAATGAATCGCGGTGCGCCCGTGTCGGCGTCCAGCAACTGGACGGCCGGGCCCCCCACCTGGGCCCAGGAGTAGTGCAGCTCCATCCCCTCGGGGTCCGACGCCGAGATGCCGAACACCACCTCGCTGTCCTCTTCCGCGAGCACCGTCGTGTCGCCGTCGATGGTGGGGGCGTCGTTCTCCGCGTCGATCAGGACATTCACCGTCTGTATGACCGTACTCGTGCCGTCGGAGGCGGTCAGCTCGAAGACGAAAATCTCCGGACGAACCAGGTTGGGCGTCGCGAATGAGGGCGTGCCCGTATCCGCGCCCGTCAGGATCACTTCATGCGATCCCGCGACCTGTCGCCACGAGTAGGTCACCTCGCCATTCGAGCTGTCGACGCTTGAAGTGATCGAGACCGCATCCCCCTCGGTGGCCTCGATGATCGCCGGGGTCTCGATCAGCAGCGACTCCGGCCCGCCGCCGCCACCACCACCGCCGCCACCACCACCGCCGCCATCGGCCCCGTCGTCGGGCGCGGGGTAGACCAGCACAGACACCGTGTCCACGCTCGAGTACTCGCCGTCGCTCACCCGCACCTGGAAGGTCACGGTCGTCGGCTCATCGACCCCCGGCAAACGCACCTGGGGCGACGGCCCGCCCGCGCCGAAAATCGGCGTCGCGGGACCATCGACCTGCGTCCACTCGTACGCGAGCGCCAGGCCCTCGGGGTCAGTTCCCGTCGCCGAAAGCGTCACGACCCGACGCTCCGTGCCGAAAAAGTCGTCCATCGCCTCGACGGTCGGCGCCTGGTTATCGGCTTCTATGAACGCCCACACCGTATCGACAACGGTGTTCGTCCCGTCGGAGACCTCGACCTCGAACCGCACCCAGGAATTGACCAGCAGCTCCGGCGCTTCAAAGCTTGGCGTCGCTGTCTCGGCCCCGGACAGCGACACCGCCGGGCCGCCCCGCTGCGCCCAGCGATACGTCAGGTCCTCGCCCTCGGGATCGCTCGCCCCGATCGCCATCGCGATCGTCGTGCCCTCCGTCCCGCGGAAGACGGGGGGTTGCTCGATCACCGGCGCATCGTTGTCCGCGTTGATGGTGATCGCGACGCTGTCCGTCGTCTCGTGCACCCCGTCCGATACGGTCAGCTCGAACACGACCGTCGTGTTCGCCAGCGCTTCCGGCGCCGTGAAGCTCGGCTCGGCGGAGCTCGGATCGTCGAGCACCACCGCCGGGCCCGAAACCTGCCGCCACGAGAAGGTCAACGCCTGCCCCTCGGGATCGGTCCCGGAGCCCCGCAGCCTGTAGACCTCGTTCTCCTCGACCTCGCCCGCCTCGCCCGCGTCCGCGACCGCCGCATCGTTCACCGCGGCAACCGTGATCGTGACCCGCTCGCTCACGGAGGTCTGGCCATCCGTCGCCGCCAGCTCGAGCACGATGTCCTCGTTGCTGAGGAGCTCCGGTGCCACGAACGACGGGCTCAGCGTGTCCGTGTCGACCAGGTTCACCGGCGGACCGGAGACCTGCCGCCATTCGAAGACGAAATCCTTGCCCTCGGGATCGACGACGGTCGCGTCCACAGTCACGCTCGACCGCTCCGCGACCACCCGGTCGTCGCCCAGGTCGATGACCACCGGGTCGTTGTCCGCGTTGATGCCGACCGTTACGACCTTCTCGACGGTCGTGTCACCATCGGACACTTCCAGCCGGAACGACATCACCGTTCCGGCCTCCAGCTCCGGCGCCATGAAGGACATCTCCGCCGAATCCGCGCCGCTGATCGCGACACTGGACCCCGACACCTGCGTCCATCGATAGCTCAGCGTGTCGGTCTCCGTCGCGAGCGTGATCGAGGAGATCGCGATCACGGTCGACTCCTCGCCGACAACCGAGTCCGGGACCACGACGACCGGTTCGTCGAGCGAACCGTCGGCGAAATCAAACCGATGCACGCCCTCGTGCTCGATCGTGAACGAGCCACCCCCGTCGAGCCCGACGGTCACGGTCCCCGCGACCCCGTCGAAAGCCGCTTCGGATGCGTCGAAGCCGCTCAGGTCGACGGTGTTGATCCCACCGTTCCCGTCGATCCGAAACGCCGCCCCATCCTCGGGGCTCGCGAACCGGAAAGTGTCGTCGTGCCCGCTCCCGATCACGGTCTCGACGTTCACGATGCTGCCCGGGTCCTGGTTCAGGGCCCCTCCCGCGCCCCCCGTCAGGTCCACGTCGACGCCGGTCGCCGAGCCGCTGAAGTCGACCGTGTCTTCCCCGTCTCCCCCGTCGATGGTGTCCACGCCGTCACCCGCGATGATCGTGTCGTCACCAGACCCGCCCAGAACAGTGTCGTTCCCCGGGCCTCCGGTCAGGACATCGTCGCCCGCCCCGCCCGAGAGGATGTC
>DAIQNV010000035.1:20948-28163 GCA_036788215.1 Phycisphaerales bacterium
TCGTCGCCCGCCCCGCCCGAGAGGATGTCATCGCCCGCGCCCCCGTGCGCGACGTCGTCCCCATCCGTTCCGGTGTACACATCCGCCCCGTCCGTCGGGCCTTCGAGCGTCTCGCCCGTCTCCGCGTCCACCCAGGTCGCGGATAGCAGGATCCGGTCCTCGAGCGTCTCCCCGCGCAGCTGCGCCGGTCCGGGGGCCCGCGCCGCGTCCCCTGCCTTCTCCGGACCGCTTTCCCGCTTCTTGCGCTTCCTGCTCATTCGCATCTCCCGCCCGACTCGGGCCCGCCCTATTCATCGAATCTGTGCCAAGGGCGATCAAGCGAGGTTTCCTGATCAGGGGTAGGGATATCCCTCAGTGCTGGTGCAACTAGCCCAAGTGGAATCGGGGCACCAAGCAACCGCCGGACCACGACCCGCCAACCACCGGGGTTACCCCGGACGCCCGAGAACCCTGCCCGTCCCACGGGGCCCATACCCTGTGGACAATGCCTTATGTGGTGCGCATCGCTGTCGTCATCGCCCTGCTCCTCTGGGCAGTCTCGCCCGTCCCCGGCGCTCTGGCCCAGGACGCACCGTCCATCGCCCAGACCCCGTTCGAGGCCCCGACGCCCGATCGCCTTCGCGAACGGATCGTTGCTGTGGAGGCGGACCCCTCGCTGAATACAGCCGATCGCGAGGCCATCCTCGCCGATCTCCGCGCCGCCCTCGAAGCCTCGACTCGGGCCTCCGCGATCCGCAGCGAGGCCGACGCCTACCGCGTGATGGCGGGCGAAGCCCCGGCCCTCATCGCGCAAGCGCAGGCCGAACTCGCAACGCCCCCCGCCCCGGTCGCCATCGACGCGCCGGCCGAACTGTCGCTCGACGCTCTCCGTGACGCGGTCCGCGCAGCGAATCAGGACCTTGAGGCCGCTCGTGCCGACCTCCAGTCGCTCCAGGCCGAGGCACCGCGCCGAACCGCCCGTCTTGACGAGATCCCGAGGGAGGTCGCCGAGGCCCGGGCCCGTCTCGCGGAACTCCGAGCCGAGCCGCCGATCGTGGGCTCCTCTCCTCGCGACGAAGCCCGGAGCCTGCGCCGCGAGGCCGAGACCGGGGCCGCCGCCGCCCGCGTCGACCGGGGCGAGGCCGAGATCGCCAGCTACCGTTCCCGACAGGACCTGCTCCCGCTCAGGCGGGACCTCGCCCAGCGCCGCGTCGACCGCGCCCAGCGCCGCGCCGAACTCTGGCAGCTCGAGGAGGCCCAACGCCTCCGCGACGCCGCGGCCCAGCGCGAGCGCGAGGCCCGCCAGCTCGAGCGCGACGCCGCCCTGCTCGCCGAACCGCTCCGCAGGCTCGCGGAGGAGACCGCCGCGTTCGCGGCGCAGCGTGCCGGTGACGACGGGATCGTCACCCGCCTGTCCGAGGCCCGGGCCAGACTCTCTTCGATCGACGCCCGCCTCGCCGAGCTGCGAACCCGCTCGATCAGCACGATCGCCAAGGTCGACGCCGCCGGTCTCTCGGACGCGGTGGGCGTCCTGCTCCGCAAGGAGCTCGCCAACCTGCCGGACCCACGCCCCGTCCGCGCCGAACGCGCCGCCCTCCGCGCCCTCATAGGCGACGCCCAATACCAGCTCATCGTCGTCGACGAACGCCTGCGCGAGGTCTCCGACATCGAGGCCGCCATCCCCAGGCTGCTCGCACGGTTCGACCGCACCGACCTCGAGGTCGACGACGCCGCCCTCGCCGCCACCGCCCGCGAGCTGCTGACCGCCGAGCGGGCGGTGCTGTCCGATCTCCGCGCCGAGTACACCGACTTCATCGAGGTCGCAGCGGATCTCGACGGTGCGATGGGCCAGTTCCTCCGCCTCGCGGTCGACTACGAGGACTTCATCGAGCAACGCGTGCTCTGGAGCCGATCCGTCCCGGGCACGCTGCTCCCGCGCCCGCAGGACTTCACCGACCCCCTCCGCTGGCTCATCGACCCGGGGCAGTGGCGGGGCGTCGCCCACAGCATCGTCCGCAACGCCTGGCCCCCGCGACCCGGCGTCACGGCCCTCGCCCTCCTCACAATCCTCGCAATCGTCCTCGCCAGACGGTCCCGCACCCGACTCAACAGGCTCGCCGATCGTGTCAAGAAGTTCACCACCGACCGCTTCAGCCACACCCTCCAGGCGATCCCGGTCACGGTCATGATCGCCTTCCCGATCCCGCTGGCCCTCTGGACCCTCGCCGCCCTCATCGAGCCCGCGCCCGACCCCCTGGGCCTGCTCCCGCCCACCTCGACGCTCGCCGCCGCCCTGGCGCCGACCCTCGACATCCTCGCCCTCGTCCTGCTCGTCCTCAGGCTCATCGCGGTCACCGCCGGCACCGGGGGGCTCGCCGAAACCCACTTCCGCTGGCCCCGACCGGGCCTCGTCGAGGTGCGGGAAGCCATCGCGATCCTGCAGCTCGTCGGCATCCCGCTCGCCGCCATCATCGTCCTGATGCAGAGCCAGAGCAACGAGCTCTGGATCAACGCGCTCGGGCGAGCTGCCTTCATCGCGGTCATGCTCCTCATCGCCGGCGTCTACACGCGTCTCTTCGCCCCCTGGCGCCCCTTCGTGAAGCCCCACCTCGAGCGCCGCCCGGGCTCGGCCCTCGCCCGCACACGCTGGATCTGGTTCCCCGCCCTCGTCGGCTCGCCCCTCGTTCTCGCGGTGCTCGCCGTCGCGGGCTTCTACTACACCGCCCTCCAGCTCGACGCCCGCCTGCAGTACTCCTTCTGGCTCATACTCGTCGTCGCGGTCGCCCACGCCACCGTCCTCCGCTGGCTCTTCGTCGAGCGACGCCGCCTGCTCGTCGAACGCGCCCGCGTCCGGCGTGAAGCCGAGACCGACGCCGAAGACGACACCCCCCCCGACCGCCCCGCCGAGACCGACTCGCTCCTCGAGGTCCCCGAGATCGACGCCCAGACCCGGCGCGTCCTCAGCGCAGCCATCGCCTTCACCCTCGTCCTGGGCATCTACGCCCTCTGGGCCGATGTCCTCCCCGCGCTCCGCATGCTCGAGCGCGTACAGGTCTACCCCTCGCTCACCATCCTCGACGAGGACGCCGCCGACACCGCCTCCATCGCCGCCGCGTTCCTCGCCGAACCCGCCGACCCACCGGCCCCCAGTTCCACCCCCTCCATCCCGGGCCTCCCATCCACCGGAAGCGGAGTCCCCTCCGAGCCCATCGGCTCGCTCACGCTCGCCGAGATCGCGCTCGCCACCATCGTCATCACCCTCACCTACATCCTCTCGCGCAACCTGCCCGGCCTGCTTGAGATCACCATCCTCAAACGCCTCCCCCTCGACGCCGCGGTCCGCTTCGCCATCTCCGCCGTCCTCCGCTACATCCTCGCCATCGTCGGCATCCTCATCGCGTTCGCGGTCCTGGGCATCGGCTGGTCCAAGGTCCAGTGGCTCGTCGCCGCCCTCACCTTCGGCCTCGCCTTCGGCCTCCAGGAGATCTTCGCCAACTTCATCTCAGGCCTCATCATCCTCGCCGAGCGCCCCATCCGGGTCGGAGACATCGTCACCGTCAACCAGGTCTCCGGCACCGTCACCAAGATCCAGATGCGAGCCACCACCATCCGCGACTGGGAGCTCAAGGAACTCGTCATCCCCAACAAGGTCTTCATCACCGACCAGGTCATCAACTGGTCGCTCACCGACCCCAGGCTCCGCGTCACCGTACCCATCGGCGTCTCCTACAGCGCCGACGTCCGCCTGACCGAGCGCACCCTGCTCGAAATCGGCTCCACCCAGCCCCACGTTGTCGAGGACCCTCGCCCGCGCGCCCTCTTTATGGGCTTCGGCGATTCCACCCTCAACTTCGAGCTCCGCGTCTTTATCGAGCACTTCGACTACGTCCTCACCACCAGGCACGACCTCCATATGCGCGTCACCGAACGCTTCCGCGAACTCGGCATCGAGATCGCCTTCCCGCAGCGCGACCTCAACATCAGGGCCATCGGGCCCCTCGAGGAGGTCCTCCGCGACAACGCCAGAGACCGAGCCCAGCTTCCCGAGCAGGAAACCAAAGCGTGACCAGCCCGAGCCCCCGCCCGCCCCTCGCCCCCCCGCACGGCATCCTCGCCGTCCGCACCTCGCCCGACTCGCCCGTCGATCAGCCCGCCGACTCCATCGAGGCCACCCTCGCCGCGCTCGCGGGCTCCGACTGGCACTGGCTCCACCTCGACTACAACCGCGAAGCCACCCACGTCTGGCTCACGAGCGAGACCGATCTCCCAACGACCGCCGCCGAGGCCATGCTCGACGAGAACACCCGCCCCCGCTGCGAAAACCATAAGCAGGGCACCCTCTTCATCGGACGGGGCGTTAACCTCGCCGAGGGCGCCGACCCCGCCGACATGGTCTCCGTCCGCGCCTGGCTCGATCACGACCGTCTCATCACCGTCGTCATGCGCCGTCTCCGCGCCGCCGAGGACATAGCGAGCGATTACGACGCCCACCCCGAGGCCTTCGCGACCCCGGCCCACCTCCTCGCCCGCCTCATCGACCGCCTGATCGAGCGGATGGACCCCATCGTCGAGAAGCTTGTCGAGGACTTCGACGCCTTCCAGCAGCGCGTCATCGACGAGGACCGCTCCATCACCACCGTCGATCTCGCCCCGGTGCGCCTCCGTGCCCTCATCCTGAACCGATACCTCATCCCCTTCCGGACCGCCACCACCGATCTTTCCCGCGCCCCGGAGCGCCGCATCGCCCCCGATGTCGCCAGCGACCTCCGCGTCGCCGCCGACCGTCTCACCCGCTACACCGAGGACCTCGCCGCGCTCGAATCTCGCGCCGTCGTCGCCAAGGACGAGATCGTCGCCGCCCACTCCGAACGCCTCAACCGTCGTCTCTACGGCCTCACCGTCCTCACCGCGATCTTCCTCCCCCTCACCGTCCTGACCGGCGCCCTCGGCGTGAACCTCGAAGGCATCCCATTCGCCGAGAATCCCAACGCCTTCCCCATCGCCCTCGGCGCCTGCGCCGTGATCGTCCTCCTCGAGATCGTGCTGCTCAAGAAGCTCCGCTGGCTCTGAATCCGTTCCTGCTGCCATTCCGCCTCAGTCCACCGCCCACCGCCACGTCCCCGCCCGCACCACGGGCGACCTCGGCGTCCACCAGTCGCCCCCGTCGTATACCGCCGCGATCTCTTCCGCGGTGAGCTGGCGCGGAAAGGAGCTTACCTCGCGCACGGAGCCGAGCAGCGGGTTCGAAAGCCCGCTCGACATCGACCGCGTCGCTCCGAAGACGAACGGACGCCGGTTGTTGTTCCCGCCGCCATTGGGCACCTGGGTCCAACTCGGGTCCCGCGCGACCTGCGTCCCGTTCATGTACAGCGTGAAGCCATCACTCCCCGCGGTCATCGCCACGTGGGTCCAAGTCCGCTGCGGAACGGGGGGCCCGACGAGCATCCGCCAGCTCGATCGGCTCTCGAGCGTCGCGTACAGCCTGCCCCACCACAGGAACACGCTGTACTCCCCACCCAACCCAAAGCCGCTGTCATCCTTGCTCAAGGCAAATCGCGGCGTCTGGCTGTCGCTCGTGCTGTAGAGCCAGAACATCACAGTCGCCGCCGATGCCGCCAGATCCCCGTGGTGCGATACCACGATCGGATCATTCGAGCCATCGAACCGCGGCGCCGGGCCGCCGTCCGGGCCCGCCTCCAGTCCCGCCACGCCCGACCAGTCCTGGTACACCCCGTCGTGCCCGTGCACCACCTCGACCGCGCCGCCACTCTCCGCGCCGGACGCCTCGTCGAGCGGCCAGTGGCACTCCGGCCGGAAGCTCAGCACCCGCTCGCGGTACCCACGCGCCACCAGCACGTCCACATCGAGAAGCGCCCGCCCGCCCCCGACCGCGCCCTCACCCCGCACCGTCACCACCCCATCGCCCACATCACGGGCCTTATACGCCCGCACCGACCCGTCACCGATGGTCTCGCGCACGAAGTCGCTGCCCGCCGCGAGCTTCAAGGGCTCGGCCCCGTCCTCCACCGCCTGCACACCAAGCTCAACAGCGGAGCGGGCCAGCAGCCGCGCCGCCCCCCCCTCCGACCGCATCGAGCTCACCTCAAGCGACCGCCCCCGCACCATCAGCCCGCCCACCGCCAGCACCGCCACGACAGCAGCAAGCGCGAGCACGAACACGTACGCCCCGCCTCGACGAGCGATCACCGGTTCGCCTCCATCGCACGCGTCCGCACCGCGCGCCGCTCCGCGACGATGCGGTTCCCCTTCATCACCCGCACGATCAGCAGGCGGGCGTCGTCCGCCATCGTCCCGGGCGTCTCGAGGTCCGCGGGGTTCACCCCCCACACCGCCGCCAGGCGCATGTACCCGCTGTCCACGCCCAGCAGCTCGCCCTCCCGGTCCACCGGGGGCCGGCCGATCCACCCGTGGTAGTCGTTGACATCATCGAAATCGTCCCGGTTACCGCCCACCTCGTCCCCCTCGGGCCCCTGCGTCGCGTCGACGAACGCCGGCGCGTCCATCATCTCCGCGAGCAGCGCGTCCGCCAGCCACGCCCCCGTCGCCCGCTCGCGCGTCAAGAGCGCCGTCTTCGCGCTCTGCCCCACCGCGTTCAGCGCCGCCGCCACCATCAGGCCGACGACAGCCGTCGCGATCACCACCTCCATCATCGAAAGCCCGCGCCGGGCCCAGCGCCGCGGCATCATCAGTACCCTTGCGTGTTCCACATCGACACCTCCGCCACCGCCCGCGTCCCCGCCGAGTCACGCCCCACGATCAACACGCTCACGGTCACGCCCCCCCCGGGCGACGAGCGGCTCGACACCTGGATCGAACGCACCCCGGAGTGCACCACCTCCGCAGGCCCTCCGTTCACCGCCCGCGTCAGCGCGAGCGTTCCGTCCTTGTCCCACACGTACTCGACGACCTCCCGGGCCCCGTCACCATCGAGGTCCGGCATCCCGATCGTCCAGGTTCCGCCGTCCTCACTGAACGCGTCCGCGATGGACAGGTCACGGCACAGCCGGTCCACAGCCCGCTGCGTCGCCATCGCCGCGAGCGCCGGGTCGTCGTCCGACGGGATCCCCGCCCGCGCGACCATCATCACCGATCCCATCGCGAGCATGAGGACCGACATCCCGCCCATCGCGGTGACGAGCTCGATCAGAGAGAATCCGCGCCGCGCAGCACACCCCTGCATCAGAGCCCCCCCAAGAGCCCGCCGGTCACCCCGCC
>DAIQNV010000035.1:28263-33831 GCA_036788215.1 Phycisphaerales bacterium
CACCCCGCCCACCGTCTCCGCCACCCCTTCGAGAAGCTTCCCGATGGGCTCGCCGACTTCCACCTGCTCGCTTGTCGCCCGGGCTTCAACGCCCAGCACCACCGCCCGCGCCGCCCCGCCCGCCGTCAGCTTCACCACCCCGTACTCCTGCCACCGACCCCACCCGTCGATCGACACGCTCGTCACACCCGACGCACCGAACGCCGCCGACAGCCCGGTCAGCCGGTAAGGCTCCAGCCCGAGCGACACCGCACCCACCGGGTCGTCCACCCCCGCATCGGTCACGCTGTAGGAAAGCCCGGGCGCGTCGAACGCCACCGTGTAGCCCCTGCTGCTCGACCGCGCCATCTCCTCCACCAGCGATAGGTCCGTCATCACCCGCATCGCCGCCATCTCCGCCCGCTGACCCGTCACCGCCCCCGCAAACCGAGGCACCGCCACCGTCGCGACCACCCCGAGGATGACCACCACGATCACGAGCTCCACGAGCGAAAACGCCCGTGCCCGACGACAAATCGAAAGGGTGCATCGCATACGCCCTCAATCGGGCAATCCACCCCACCCCGAACCCACCGATCTCCGACCCACCGCCACCCCACCCCCCGCACCGCCGTCACACCCCACACCACCTCTCACGCGGATCGTCTTATCGGCTCCCCACTCCGTCTCTCCGTCTCTTGATCTCTCCGTCTCTTCCGCACTCACCCCGCCCGCCTCGGCTCCTCAATCCCATACACCTTCATCTTCTTGTACAAGGTCGTCCGGTTGATCTCGAGCTGCTCCGCCGTCCGCTGCCGGTTCCACTCGTTCGCCTCGAGCGCCTTCAGCAAAATCCGCCGCTCCGGTGCCTTCAGCGCCTCCACCAGCGGCATCGGCTCCCAGGGGCCATCGTCCTCAGCCCGACCCCCGATGCTCAGGACCCCCGCATCACCCGTGATCACATGCGGAGGCAAATCGCTCAGCTCGATCCGCTCCCCACGGCACAAAACCGCCGCCCGCTCCACCACGTTGCTCAGCTCCCGCACATTCCCGGGCCACGAGTACCGCCGCAAGGCATCCACAGCCTCCCCGCTGAAGCCCGCGACCGCCTTGCCCAGCTCCCCCGCGTGCTCCAGCAGAAAGTGCTCCGCGAGCACCGGCACATCGCCGATGCGATCGCGAAGCGGGGGCAGGTCCACCTTGATCACATTGATCCGGTAGTACAGATCCTGCCGGAACCGCCCGTCCGCCACCAGCCGCTCCAGAGCCTCGTTGCTCGCCAGGATCACCCGCACATCGACTTCCACCGTCGTGCTGCTCCCCACAGGCTCCAGCTTCCGCTCCTGCAGCACCCGCAGCAGCTTCAGCTGCATCCCAGGGCTCGCGCTGTTGATCTCGTCGAGAAACAAGGTCCCCCCGTCCGCGCTCACAAACCGTCCCGGCTTGTCCGCGTGCGCCCCCGTGAACGCGCCCTTCACGTGCCCGAAGAGCTCGCTCTCGAGCAGCGTCTCCGGGATCGATCCGCACGAGATCTCGACGAAAGGCCCCTTCGCCCGGCTGGACCGGTGATGGATCGCCCGCGCGATCAGGCTCTTGCCCGTCCCGCTCTCCCCCTCCATCAGGACCGTCGTCTTGCTCTCGCTCACCGCCTCCACCAGCTCGAACACCCGCCGCATCCGAGGGTCGCTCCCCACGATCCCGTCCAGCCCGTACCGTCGGTCCAGCGTCTGCCGGAGCTGCGCGTTCTCCGCCATCAGCCGGTGCTGCCGCAGCGCCCGCTCAAGCCCCAGCCTCAGTTCCTCGTCCACCACAGGCTTCGTCAGGTAGTCGACAGCCCCGTGCCTAAGCGCCTCCACCGCGCTCTCGATCGTCCCGTACCCCGTCAGCATCACCACCGCCGCCGCCGGGTGCGACTCGCCCGCGCGACGGAGCAGCTCCATCCCCCCGCCCCCGGGCATGCTCACATCGCTGATCACCACCTGGTAAGGCTTCGCCGCCCGCCCCGACGACGCCCGCGCCGCATCGTCCAAGAGACCCATCGCCTCGTCCACACCGCCCGCCGTCGCCGCCCGGTACCCGTCCGCCTCCAGGAACGCCGCGATCGATTCCGCCACGATCGGGTCGTCGTCCACGATCAACACCCGCCCTTGCTCTCCCTTCGCATCACCCACGCTCGCGCTCCTCGCTCCCGCCCACGATCACATCCCCGGACCCCGTCGACTCCCACGCCGGCACCCTCACCCGCAGCACCGCCCCGGGCCTCCGCTCGTTCCCCGCCCCCGCCCGCGCCAGGAGACCGATCTCCCCCCCCAGCTCCCGCACGATCTCGAGGCTCAGGCTCAGCCCGATCCCCCGCCCGCCCCCGTCCCCGCCCCGCGTCGTATACCCGGGCTCGAAGACCTTCTCCGCCCCGTCCATCGGGGGCCCGATCCCGTCGTCCTCGATCTCAATGATCACCGCCCGCCCGTCCGCCCGCACCCTGAGTTCCACCATCCCCTCGCCGGGCTGCCCACCCAGGCACTGCTCGATCGACTCGATCGCGTTCCGAAGCCCGTTCAGCACAACGCTGTACAACGGGCCCGCCGGCGCCGTCCCCGCCCCCGCGTCCACGCGAATCCCAAGCGAAACCCCCAGCTCCGCCGACCGGGGTCTCACCACATCCAGCGCATGGTGCGCCGCTTCCGCGATGCTGGGCCCGGGCCCGAGCCCCCCGAACCCAAACCGCGGACCCTTCACCCCGCTCGCGGTCCGCACCAGTTCCGCCATCCGCCGCAGCGACTCCCGCACCGTGTCGAGCTGCTTCCGCGCCCGGTCCAGGTCATCCTCATCCGAATCACCCGTCCTCAGCGTCCGGTCGAGCAACCCCAGCCACCGCATCGAACCATCGAGCAATCCGCCCAGCTCGTGCGTCAGCGTGCTCAGTCGATCCGCCGCGTCGCCCGCCTTCGCGGACGACCCCACCTCACGCGGCGTCCCGGCATCACCACTTCCGGGGTCGCCCTCAAAGCCAAACGCATCCTCACCGCCCGGGTGTTGCTCCATGGCAACATCCATCGGCCTCTCAACCCCAAACCTGCACAACCCGTTGCCACAATCCCACACCCCACCCAAGCGTCCGAGAACTCAAAGAAAGTTCCCGGGTGCCGTGGTGTCGCGAGCCAAAGGCGAGCTACACCACGAACCGACGCTCCATGGAGCCCCGAGCGTCAGCGCGCGGGCTGGCAGTTCGTCCCGCTCCATTCATTCCCCGATGGCCGATGGCCAGTCCCCGATCCCCTCATGCCCACCCCAACCCCTCCTCCAAGGAGTTCAGATTCTCAAACCCCCCCTCCCGCACGATCACCAGGTCCTCCAGCCGCACGCCCCCCAGTCCCGGGGCATAGAGCCCCGGCTCGATCGTCACCGCGTCCCCCGCGATGAGCTCTACCCCCGTCGCGTCGACCAGGGGGGGCTCCTTGAGGTCCAGCCCGATCCCGTGCCCCACGCCGTGGGGCATGCTGCAGAATCCCACCGCGGGCCCCGTCTCGGGGATGTCCCCGTCATAGAAGGAAAGCGCGTACCCCGCTCCGGTGATCACCCGGGTCGCCGCCTCGTGCACCGCCTTCCCCGTCGCCCCCGCGCGCGTCGCGTCGAGCGACGCCTTCTTCGCCCGGACCACCGTCTCGTGCATCCGGGCCACCTCCGCCGGCACTTCCCCGTGCACCACGCACCGCGTGCAGTCCCCGTGATACCCCGTGCCCAAGTGCTTAGGGAAGACGTCGACGATCACCGGCTCCCCCGTCCGCAAGACCCCCCGCCCCTCGTTGTGGCAGTCCCCACCCTGGGGCCCGCCGGCGACGATCATCTTCTCGCTCGCGCAGTCGAGTTCCGACAGCCTTCGGCGCATCAGGGCCCGCACCGAGTCGCTGGTCAGGATCTCCCCTTCCGAATCCACCAGCGTCCCGTCGTCCTCCGCCCGCGCCCGGGCGATCGTCTCGCACCCCAGGCGGATCGCCTCCTCCGTGCACCGCTGCGCCAGCGCCAGGGCCTTGACCTCCTCCGCGTCCTTCGCCCGGCGCTCCATCACCCCGTACGCGGGGTCGCAGACGACCTGAACGCCCGGCCCACCCCGCTCCCGCACCATCTCCACCACCAGCGCCGGCGTCGACCGCTCCACGATCACGCGCTCCACGCCCTGCCGGCGCAGAAACTCCGCCACCGACTGCGCCGACCGAATCTCCCGGTCCGGGCTGAAGCCCCCCTCTGGCTCGAAGTCCTCGTAGACGAAGATCTCATCCGCCTTCACCAGCCGCTTCGCCCGCGCCCGCTCCACGTCCCGCAGGATCACCGTCCGCCGACCATCGATGTCGACCACGCTCACCGGGTCGGCGAGGGGCAGGCGCACCGCGTGGAACACCGCCTTCAGAATCCCGGGCGCCCCGCTCCGAAGCCTCCCCTCACGCATCGCACAACTCCCGTCCCACGATCAACGGTGCCACTACCCGGCTCCGCCGGGTAGTGCTTCCCCGCACAGGGTCTCGAACCTCACGCCACCCCGATCGCCGCCGCATCGCGATCGCTCAACAGCGACCCGTCGCTCCGCTCCCTCACCGTCCCGTCCCGCTTACGGCTGCGCTCGCACCGGGGCTCTTCGCGCAGGTCCTCCACGACGACCTGGCTCACAGCGCCATCCACGCGGGCCCGGCTCACGCCGCACAGGTCCGCGAGGTCGACCGCGTCGAACCGCGACATGACCCCGTCCACATCCGGCAGCACCAGCCCCGCGTCCATCGCGTTCTCGACCCCGCGCGCCTTCGCCTCCTCCAGCGCCTTGAGCGCCCGATCCCGAACCTCCAGCACCGTTCCCCAGCCCGCGTCCATCTCGACGCCGAACGCCTCCGGGAACTGTTCGATGTGCACGCAGGCATCCGGAGCCCGCCCGGGCATCGCCCGCCAGGCCTCGTCGGCGGTGTGCGGGAGCAGGGGCGCCAGCAGGCGGCACAGCCCGTCGCAGATGTCGTAGAGCGCCGACTGCGTCGCCCGCCTGCGCTCGCCGTCCGCCGGGTCGCAGTACATCCGGTCCTTGATCGCCGCCAGGTACACGCTGCTCATCGCGTCGTTGCAGAAGTTGTACAGCGCCGACTGCGCCGCCCGGAAGTCAAAGCGCCCGTACGCGTCGACGACGACCTTCGCGACGCGGTCGAACTCCGCCAGCGCCCACGCCGCGATCGAAGCGGGGGGGACCGACTTGAAATCGACGCAGTGCGTCCCCACGACAAACCCGTCCAGCGTCCCCAGCATGAACCGCAGCGTGTTACGGATCTTCCGGTACGCCTCGCCCGCGAGGTCGAAGAACGCATCATCGACCTTCACATCACCCTCGTACGGGGTCGTGCTCACCCACCACCGCAGCACATCCGCACCGTACTTCTCGAACAGGTTCTCGATCGTGTGCCCGGCGCTCTTGCTCAGCTTCTTCCCGTCCTTGTCGACGCAGAACCCGTGCGTGAAGAGGGCCTCGTACGGGGGCCGACCCGTCACGCCGATCGCCGGCAACAGGCTCGTCTGGAACCACCCCCGGTGCTGGTCCGACCCCTCGAGGTACACCCG
>DAIQNV010000036.1:0-33197 GCA_036788215.1 Phycisphaerales bacterium
TCGACCTGCCCGCCGATCCACCGCAGCCAGCGGTTCCGATAGTCCGAGGAATCCGCGGGCCCCACGACCTTGAGCTCGGCGAACACCTCGGGCTTCTCGGGCGTCTCGCCCTTGTGGATGCGGTTGAACAGCAGGCGGACGGATTCGGCGCCCCACTCGTAATAGGGCTGGGCGATGAGCATCTGCACGCGGCCCTCGTCGAGGTAGTCGAGGGCCGGGGGCAGCGGGTCCATCGAGACGATGCGGACTGTGCTGGGCACCTGGTCGAGACCGGCGGTGTCGTAGAGGGGCCAGCCCCCCATGAGGGCCCACCCGTCGATCGGGCCGTAGCGCTCATGCGCGTGACGCATCGCGGCGTTGGCGGCGGTCGCGGTCTCGGCGTGGTCGAAGATGCCGATGAGCTCGATGTTCTCGTGCTCACGCGCCGCGTAGGCGGCGCCGATGACGCGGTTCCGGATGTTCTCCGCGGCGCGGTTGCCCACGAGCATCGCGACCCGCCCGCCGTCCGGCATCGCTTCGGCGAGCTTGTTCAGGACCATGGCGCCGGCGTCGCGGTCGTTGACGCCGTAGTAGGCCATGCGCCGGCTTTCCGGCGCGTCGGAGTCGAAGGTGACGACCTGCACGCCGCTCATGACGGCGCGGTCGATCGCGGGCGTGAGCACCGCGGGGTCGGAGCACGAGACCGCGATCCCGTCCACCCCGGAAGCGATCAGCTCGCGAAGCAACTGCGCCTGGCGGGACGCGTCGTCGGAGAAGGGCGATCGCCAGATGACCTCGATCTCCACGCCGTTCTCGCGCGAGAGCTGCCGGGCCTTGGCCTCAGCGCCCGACCGAGCGGCGATGTACACCGGGTTCACCGAGCTCTTGGCGACCATCCCGATCACGATCCGCTGCGGGCGATCGTTGTTGGGCTGCGAAGCCTCGGCGGCGCTCGCGGTCAAGGGGGCAACGATCGCAGCAGCAAAGCCTGCGACGATTGCAGCGAGGGTGAGGCGAGACTGGGCCCGGATCATGTGAGCGTCTCCGTTGCGAAACGATGGCACGCCCGGGTCACGGCTTGGTGCAAACCCCGGGTCTGTAAACGCATACTACCACCCCAGCCGGGCTCCGGCACCCGCCAGAGGTCGAACGGCGGGGTCCGATCCGGGTCAGGCGGGCTGGAAGAGGGCCGCCGGTGCACCCGCGGGGTCCCGGATGATGGCGTAGCGGGCACCGCCCATGAACCGGGGACCCATGAGGAGTTCGCCCCCTCTCGCTTCGCAGGCGACCAGCGCCGCGTCGAGGTCATCGACGGTGATGTAGATCAGCCATGCGGGGCCGATCAGGTCGTGGATCTCTGCGTTGGGGCCCCGGGCGTGGCAAACGCCGGCGACGGGTTCGCCGTCCCTGGTCATGCTGAAATCGGCATAGCCCCCCATGTCGACGGGCTCGGGCTCCCAGCCCGCGACCGCAGCGTAGAAGTCCCTGACCGGCTGAGCGTCAGGGACGGTGAGGTCGATCCAGCCGATGCGTCCGGTGGGCGTAGGCATGCAGTCAGGGTACGGCGCAGCACTCGACAGGCGATCGAGGGCTCGGACAAATCACCCGCTCGTCCCTGACGCGATCAGATCTCGAGCATGAGCCGGGTCGGGTTCTCG
Source organism: Phycisphaerales bacterium (assembly GCA_036788215.1). Lineage (GTDB taxonomy): Bacteria > Planctomycetota > Phycisphaerae > Phycisphaerales > UBA1924 > DAIQNV01. The sequence continues at coordinate 1,638 of DAIQNV010000036.1, forward strand.
ATCGCGTTCTTGATGTGGACGAGGAACTGCACCGCCTCGGCACCGTCCACGATCCGGTGGTCATAGCTGAGCGCGAGGTACATCATCGGACGAAGCGCGATGTTGCCGGAACCCTCCGGGTACTCCATCGGGCGCCTCTTGATCCCGTGCATGCCCAGGATGGCGGACTGGGGCGGGTTGAGGATGGGCGTCGAGAGGAGCGAGCCGAAGACACCACCGTTGGTGATGGTGAAGGTGCCGCCCTGCATCTCGTCGAGCCCGAGCTTCCCGTCCTTGGCGCGTGTGCCGTAGTCCTTGATCTGCGACTCGATGTCGGCGAACGACAGCTCGGCGCAGTTGCGCAGCACGGGCACGACGAGGCCCTTGGGGCTCGAGACCGCGATGGCGATGTCGTGGTAGTCGTGGTTCTCGATGGCGGGCTTGCCGTCCTCGCCCGCGACGATGTAGGCGTTGATCTTCGGGAACGCCTTGAGAGCGCCGACGGTCGCCTTGACGAAGAAGCTCATGAAGCCCAGGCCGATGCCATGGGTTTCCGCGAACTCGTCCTTGAACTTCTTGCGCAGGTCCATGACCTCGCCCATGTCGACCTCGTTGAAGGTCGTGAGCATGGCGGCGGTCTGCTGCGCCTCGACCAGGCGCGCCGCGACCCGCTGGCGGAGCGGGGACATCTTCTCGCGCGACACGCCACGCGAAGGACCGGCGGACGCGGGCGCCTGCTGGCTCCGCTCGCCGCCCGTCGAACGCATCGCCGCCAGCACGTCCTGCTCGCGGATGCGCCCGCTGGGCCCGGTGCCGGTGACGGACTTCAGGTCGATCCCGTTCTCTGCAGCGAGCTTCCTCGCGAGGGGCGTGGAGCGGATGTCGCCGGCGGGCGCCGTCGTCGCGGCTCCGTTCGTCTCGCGGCCCCGGTCGGCGGGCGTGTCCTGCGTCTTGCCGCCATTCGCCGGCGCGCCGTTGGTCTCGCGGGCCGCCGGTCGTTCGGGTTCCTTGGTCGCGGTGGCGGGCTTGGCGTCCTGGTTGGCCTCGCCCCCCGCCTGCGCCTTTTTGTCCGCGGAGCCGGCCCCGCCCCCGGGCTTCTCGGCGGACTCATCGATGGAGCCGACGACCGCGCCGACCTCGACCGTGTCGCCCTCCGCGGCGCCGTGCCTGACGATGCCGGCCGCGGGCGCGGGCAGTTCCATGGTGATCTTGTCGGTCTCGAGCTCGAGGACCGTCTCGTCGCGCTCGACCCACTCGCCCTCGGCCTTGGTCCACGCGGCGATGACGCCGCTCGTGACGCTCTCACCGACGGTCGGGATGACGATGTCCGTAGCCATGAAGCTCAGTCCTTTTTCGCGTCGGCTTCGGGCTTGGGCCCGACGGCGCTGGCGATGATCTGCTCCTGCTCGATCTTATGGACGCGCTTGGAGCCCACAGCGGGGCTGGCGGCGCTCGGGCGGCCGATGTACCTCGGTCGCTCGATCCCGAGGTGGGTCTGCATCTGGTCGGAGATGAAGAGGAACCCCGCCATGTTGCGGGGCTCTTCCTGCACCCAGAACACCTCCGCGTCCTTCGGGTAGCGGGCGAGGATCTCCCGCGCCAGCTCCGCGTGGAAGGGGTAGAGCTGCTCGATGCGCACGATCGCGGTGTCGTCCCGGCCGATCGCGTCGCGCCGCTCCGCGAGCTCGTGATAGATCTTGCCGCAGCAGAAGAGGATGCGCTTGACCTTTGCGCGATCGGCGTTGCGATCGGTGAACGCCGGGTCATCCATGATGTTCTGGAAGTGACCCTGGGTCAGGTCGCCGACCTTGCCCGTCGGGATGCGGAGCATGCTCTTGGGCGTGAAGACGATGAGCGGCTTGCGGAACGGACGCTTGAGCTGGCGCCGGAACATGTGGAAGCACTGCCCGGCGGTGGTCGGGTAGACGACCTGCATGTTGTTGCCGCCGCAGAGCTTCAGGAAGCGCTCGATGCGTCCGGAGCTGTGCTCGGGCCCCTGGCCCTCGTAGCCATGGGGCAGCAGCAGCGTGAGCCCGGACCACCGCTCCCACTTGGCCTCAGCGGTCGCGATGAACTGGTCGATGATGACCTGCGCCCCGTTGACGAAGTCGCCGAACTGGGCCTCCCACATGACGAGCATGTTGGGATCGGCGAGCGAGTAGCCATACTCAAACCCGACGACCGCCTGCTCGGACAGGGGGCTGTCGTACACGCACAGGCGGGCCTGGCGGGGCTTCCCGTCGGAGCCCGGGGAGCCGGCGGGGGTCTCGGTGCCCGGTTCGCCCAGGTCCCGCATGTGGTTGAGAGGCGTGTAGGGCTTGCCCGTCTCCGTGTCGTACACCACCGCGTGCCGATGAGAGAACGTCCCGCGCCGCGAGTCCTGCCCGCTGAGTCGCAGGGGGTGGCCCTCGAGCAGGAGCGTCCCGAACGCGAGCGCTTCCGCATCCGCGTAGCTCAGCTCATCGCTCTCGAAAAGCTTCGACCGCGACTCGAAGAGGGGCTGCAGCTTCTTGTTGAGCTCGAAGTCATCCGGCACCTTGCCCAGCGCTTCCGCCACCTCCCGCAGGGCTTCCGCGGTGACCGCGGTATGCCCCGGCTCAAAGGTGAACCCGCCCCCGAGACCCTGCCAGCGGGCGCTGCCCGGATCGATCGTCGGGTCGTGCGGGCTGGCCTTGGCCATCGCCTGGGCCTGCTCGAGCGCCTCGTCGAGGCGGAAGCGGATCGCCTCCACATCGGCCTGGTTGATGACCTGCTGGTCGAGGAGGTCCTTCGAATAGAGCTCCAGGACGCCCTTGCGCTGCTTGATGAGCTTGGCGAGGATCGGCTGGGTGAAGCTCTGCTCGTCCTGCTCGTTGTGCCCGTACTTGCGGTAGCACTGCAGGTCGATGAAGACGTCGGCCCTGAACTCCTGGCGGTACTCCATCGCCATCTGCGCAACGGAGACAACCGCCTCGGGGTCCTCTCCGTTGACATGGAAGATCGGGGCGTCGATGAACTTGCCGATGTCGGTGCAGTACCGGCTCGTCCGCCCGTCCTTGGGGCTCGTGGTGAAGCCGATCTGGTTGTTCACGACGACGTGCACCGTGCCGCCGGTGGTGTAGCCCTCCAGCTGGCTGAAGTTCAGCACCTCCTGCACGATGCCCTGGCCCGCGATCGCCGCGTCGCCATGGATCACGACGGGCACCACCCGCGTCCGCTCCGTGTCGGCCCGCAGGCGCTGCTTGGCCCGGCACCGGCCGGTGACCACCGCGTCGACAGCCTCGAGGTGGCTGGGGTTGCTCGCCATCGCGAGGTGCAGCATCTTGCCCGAGGGGAAGCGGCGCGTGCCCGAGTACCCCCGGTGATACTTCACATCGCCGCCGCCGTCCTCGAAGTCGTCGACCCAGGTCTCCTCGAACTCGGTGAAGATCTGCTGGTAGCTCTTGCCCAGCGTGTTGTTCAGCACGTTGAGCCGGCCCCGGTGGGCCATGCCCAGCACGATCTCCTCGACGCCCAGTCCGCTCGCGGATTCGAGCAGCCGGTCGAGCAGCGGGATCAGGCTCTCCGAACCCTCGAGGCTGAACCGCTTCTCGCCCGGGTACCGCTTGCCCAGGAAACGCTCGAAGAGCGCCGCCTTGGTCAGCAACTCCAGCAGGTGCGCCCGCTCGCGCCGGTCGAGCGCGATGCGCCCCCCGACCCGCTCGAAGCGCTCGAAGACCCACCCCCGACGCTCCTCGTTCTGGATGTGCGCCGCTTCGAGCCCGATCGCGCCGCAATAGGTCGACTCGAGGCGGTCGATGACCGCGCGGAGCTCCGCGTCGTTGCCGAGGCCCAGCCCCTCCGCGTCGACGGACCGGTGCAGGTCCGCGTCGGACAGATTGTGGTAATCGAGGCTCAAGGTCTCGGGCCGCTCCCCGTGCCGCCCGAAAGGATCGAGCGACGCGGACAGGTGCCCGTGGGCGCGGTAGCAGCCGATCAGGTCGTCCACGACCGCCTGGAAGTGACTCGCCCGACCCGCGACCTGCCCCCGCCCGGGCGTGATCCGCGCGCGATCCATGGAGGAAGGCTGGGCGGACACCGCGTGCCCCGCCGCCCCGTTGACCTTGGACGCACCGTTGGTCGCGGTCGCCGGGGCCGGCACCGGTGCCGCAGCGGGCGCCGCCGGCGCGTTCGGTACCCCCGCCCCTCCCGCGGCGGTGGAGAGACGGAGCTCCCCCGCCATCGCGAGGTCAAACCCGGCGAAGAACATCCGCATGTCTTCGGAAAGCGACGCCGGATCGGAGCGGTAGAGCTGGTACTGGCGCTCGATGTAGTCGGCGCTCCACCCGTTCACGGAATGCGGGATGGCCCGCGGCGCGGTGGTCATGGTTCGGTCTCTATCGACGGTGTCAGACCGTGCAATCTTGTCCCCTGTCAGGGGCAGTGTCACCCGGCGCGCACCCGCTCCGGGCAGGATTCATCCTACCCCTCACGATCGGTTCCCTCGCCGCCCGGCCTTGGCAAATCCGTGCAATCGGCGTCGGGCGGGGGGGATGGCGGGGGGTCGCCCGTCCGGGATGCCCCCCGGAGGGTCGGTAGGGCCGGGCGAGGGCGGGGCGCGATCCGGGCCGGCGGAGGGATTACCCGAACCGCCCGGTCACGTACTGCTCGGTCTCCGCCAGGCGGGGCTGCTGGAACACGGACTCGGTGGGTCCATACTCGACCAGGCGACCCAGGTACATGAAGGCGGTGAACCGGGAAACCCGGGCCGCCTGCTGCATGTTGTGGGTCACGATCAGGACCGTGTACCGCTCGGAGATCTCCGCGATCAGTTCCTCGACCTTCCCCGTCGCGATCGGGTCCAGGGCGGAGCAGGGCTCGTCGAGCAGAAGCACCTCGGGGTCGGCCACGATCGCGCGGGCGATGCAAAGTCGCTGCTGCTGCCCCCCGGAAAGGCCCAGGGCGGACTGCTTGAGCCGGTCCTTGGCCTCGTCCCAGAGCGCCGCGCCGCGGAGGGCCCGCTCGCAGGCCTCCGCGAGGACCTTCTTGCGGTTCTCGCCATCGATGCGGAGCGGGTAGACCACATTCTCGAAGATGGACATCGGGAAAGGGTTGGGCTTCTGGAACACCATCCCGAGACGCTTGCGCAGCTGGATGACATCGACATCCGGGGCGTAGGTCGAAGAGCCGTTGAGCAGCATCCGCCCCGTGGTCCGGACCCCGTCGATGAGGTCGTTCAGGCGGTTCACGCTGCGAAGAAGCGTGCTCTTCCCGCAGCCCGAGGGCCCGATCAGGGCGGTCACGTTTCCCCGGGTCACGGGCATCGAGACCTCGTGCAGCGCCTGGGCCTTCCCGTACCACAGGTTGAAATCCTCGATATCGAGGACCGTCGGCTCAGCCAGGACCGCCTCGTGGATCACCGCGTCGACGTGCTCGCCGGCGCGGATCGCGTCGAGCACCGGCGTGCCGGTGCGACGGTTGCCGACGCCGGTAACGGTGCGGCCCTCGACGCGGACCTCGTGCTTGATCTCGGGCTTGGACATGGTCGTCATCGACGGGGTCTCCGGGTCGCGCGGATCGCGTGTGCCTGCGTTCGAACTCATAGCCCGGCCCCCGCACCCCGGCGCAGGCGGGCGCGGATCACCACCGCAACGAGGTTCAGGATCAGGACGATGCCCACGAGCAGCAGCGTCGTCGTCCAGACGAGGGGCTCCGCAGCCTCCGCGTCCGGGCTCTGGAAGCCCAGGTTGTAGATGTGGAAGCCCAGGTGCATAAAGGTGCGGTCGCCGTGAAGGAACGGGGGCTCCGCGGACACGGGGAGCGCGGGGGCCAGGTTCACCGCACCCACCAACATAAGGGGGGCCACCTCGCCCGCTCCCCGGGCCATCGCGAGGATCGCGCCGGTCATGATCCCCGGGAGCGCCGAGGGCAGCACGATCTTGCGCACCGTCTGCCAGCGGCTCGCCCCGCATCCATAGCTACCCTCGCGCATCGACCCCGGGACCGCCGCGATCGCTTCTTCGGTCGCGACGATGACGACCGGGAGCGTCAGCAAAGCGAGCGTCAGACTGGCCCACAGGATGCCCCGACCACCGAAGGTGGGCTGCTCGGGGAGGCGCTCCGCGAAGAAACCGCCGAAGTAGGGGGTGGTCGCGATGGCGTGGCCCGCGAACGCGACCGCGGCGACCCAGACGCTGACCGCCAGCCACTTCCCGACATTCGCGGACTTCGCCCGGCCCCGATCAGAACTGGCCCCCGCCCAGGCCCAGAGGGCGAACCCCCCGATCAGGGCAAGACCCGCGACACCGAGGATCCCCCACCAGTTGGTGCGGGGCAGCGCCGCTGCACCGGGTCCGCCATCGATGTAGCCCCCGACCGCATAGCAGAAGAACCCGAGCCCGAACATGCCATAGACGATGCTCGGGACGCCCGCGAGGTTGTTGATCGCGACGCGGATGGCGCTGGTGACGATCCCCTGGTGGGCGTACTCGCGAAGGTAGAGGGCCGCGATGACGCCCAGCGGGACGACGCTGATGGTCAGCAGGAGCGTGAGCGTGACGGTGCCCACGATGACGGGCCAGACGCCCCCCGAGCCGGGCTCCTCGCCCGGGGGCCGGCTCAGGTAGTCGCCCCAGCGACCGAGGTACACGCTCAGCTTGCCCAGGAAACCGAGGTCCCCGGCGCGGACGAGGCGCTCGACCTGGCTGACGCGCATCGGCTCGGTGGGCTCGCTCTGGGAGCGGGGGGCGAAACGCTCCGAAGCGGGGTCGACCACGACGAGGCGCCAGGCGCCATCGACCCGGCGGAGGCGCTCGATCTCCGCGAGAACCGCGGAGCGGTCGGCTTCGAGTGCTCCCGTGCGGTCCGCGACCTGCTCGCGCAGAGCGGCAAGGCGGTCGTCCGTCATCCGGGGCCCGGCCAACGGGTGCTCGGCGATGACCGCGAGCGCGAGCAGCGCCGCCACGGTCCAGAGCGCCGCCCGCGTGATGGAGCTGCGGAGCGACTTGGTGCGGACACGCAGCACGCCGCCGACCGCACCGACCGTCCCGAGGAGAGCCAGGGCCCAGCCCCAGACCGGCCAGGGCCTGCCCTCGCCGGCGAGCGTCCGCTCGTGCTCGAGTTCAGCCGCCTTGACCTTCCACTGCAGGGCACTGAGCCGGTCCTGCAGGGCGGGGAGTTCCGCGTCGTTGAGTCGCTCGATCCTGGCCCGGCGGGCGTGGGCCTCGGCGATGAAGTCGCCGAGTTGCTCGTCAAGGGCGTCGCCCTTGGCAGCGGTCGCGGTGAAGAGGGCGAGGCGGGAGCCATCGGGGCGTTCCTGGATGATCTCGATCTCGGGTGCCGGCCCATCGGAGGCGTGGCGAGGCTCGGGGGCCTCGCCGGGTGCCAGCTCGATCGTCTCCGTGTGCAGGACGGCCCGGGGCTCGCCCATGAAGATGCCCCACGCCCGACGCTCGATCAGCACCGCGTTTGGAGCGGGCTCGATCGACCCGATCTCCGCAGCGGGCACCCACCGGAACGACTCCTGGCCCAGGTCGCGGTTGCCCACGCGGAACCGCAGGCGTTGGTCGCCCGCGGGGTCGGCCTCCTCGGTCGCGAGGATGCCCAGGAACGACTCGCCGGTCGTGAGGGTGATCCGCTGGATCTCGCGGGGCCAGAAGGTCGAGCCCCCCCGCCAGGCGATGACCGCGATCAGCGACACGATGAGGACGAGCGAGATACCGAGCGCCGCGCCCGTGAGCCAGACCGCGGGCTCGCCCCGCGCCGCGAGGGGCGTCTGGCGCTGGTGCCTCCCCGGCGCATCGGGCGGGTCGGAGGGGGGATGGGATGACGCGGGAAGGGTCGTCACAGCGCGGCGTTCCTCTTGCGGACGCGCTGGCGGACCAGCTCGGCGGTGGTGTTGATGACGAGCGTCATGGCGAAGAGCACGAGCCCGCAGAGGAAGAGCACGCGGTAGTGCGTGCCCCCCCGCGGCGCCTCGGGGAGCTCGACAGCGATGTTGGCGGCGAGCGTTCGGAAACCGGAGAAGATGTTCGCGCTGATCTCGGGCGTGTTGCCGGTCGCCATGAGGACGATCATCGTCTCGCCCACAGCCCGGCCCAGCCCGATCATGCAGGCGCTGAAGATGCCCGAGCCCGCGACGGGCAGCACGACGCGCACCGCGGTCTGCCAGGCGGTCGCGCCGGCGCCGAGCGAGGCGGCCCGGAGCCCGGCGGGCACGCTGGTCATCGCGTCCTCGGAGATAGTGTAGATGATCGGAATCACCGCGAAGCCCATCGCGATGCCCACCACCACCGTGTTGCGCTGGCTGAACGCCCCGAGCAGGCTGTCGCGCGGGTCGAGCCCCATCGCCACCAGTACGCCCGCAACGGTGGCCGCCAACGCGAGCGAGGCGAGCACCCGCACCGCGAGACGCAGCAGCTCAACGAACTCCGCGTTGAGCGTCGCGCCGCCCGCGCCCATCGCGGCCCACAAACGCCCCGCCTTCATGTCCCCCGCGACGACCACGAGCAGCGACGGGAAGACCATCAGCAGGAACCAGCCGGGCCAGGGGCCCCCGAACTCGCCGTCCAGCCACCGCCGGATGCTGCCGCGCTCGAGCTCCGGGGGCACGAACTGCGCAGCCTCCTCGGCGCTGATCTCGGGGGCGCGGACGAGCTCGCCCCCCCTGATGTACAGGTCGAGCTCGCGCAGACGGATCTCATCGGCCCGCGAGGGCGTCTGGCCCGCGCGCAGCCACGCGGGGCGCTCGCTGTGCGGGACCGGCTCCGCGACGCCCGCCATGAGCAGGCGCTCGTCGTCGTTGGGCTGAAAGAGGCCCGACTCGATGAGGGGACCGACTCCGAGCGAAACGCCCGCGCCCGCGCCCATCACCGACAGCACCAGGACAAGGTGCCCGAGGGTCGGGAGACTGCGGGCGAACCGCGCCGGCACGAAACGCCACGCGTGAGCCCCGACCACCACGCACAGCGGCACGATCGCGGCGCCCACGATGATCGCGGGGAGCCAGTCGGCGACCAGCGGCGCGATCAGCACGGCCGCGACGAACCCCAGCACAACGCTCGGGAGCGAGGCCATCAGCTCGATCCCGGGCTTCACGACCCGCCGCAGCTTCGGGTGCAGGAACTGGCTCGTGTAGATCGCCGCCAGAACGCCCAACGGGGCGGCGATGATCATCGCGACGACCGTGGCCTTCAGCGTGCCGAAGATCAGGGGAACGAGGCTCAGCTTGGGCTCCGCGCCCGGAGCGCCGGTCGACTGGTAGATGAAGCGCGGGCCCGCGTAGCCCTCGTACCAGACACGACCGAAGAGCCCCCCGATCCCGGCGTCCGGGTGCCCCACATCCGCCCCGTGCACCGAGATCCGCCCGTCGACCGATAGGATCGCGACACGGTCGAGCGACTCCGCCAGCCCGATCGCTGCCGGGGCGGCGCTGGTCAGCTCCCGCGCCGTCGCGAGCACCGTGCCCGGGGTCGGCGAGATGAGCGCCGCGGTCCCGTCCGCCAGCGCGACCGCGACCGTGCGGTCGCGCCCCTGGATCCCGATAGCAGCAACCGGCGCGTCGCCGATCGCGAGGCTGTTGGTGACGACGATCCGGCGCCCGTCCCCCCGGATGCCCGGGGGCACGGGCACAACCATCACGCGGTGGATCGACCCGCGATCATCGCCCACGAGCAGCGTGCGGGCCCCGCTGGCGATGCGGGCGACCGTCGCGCGCGCGCCGTCCGGGAGGCTCAGGGCATCGCCCAGCACCCAGCCCGGCGCATCCCGCCGGTCGGGCGTGTACCGCTGCACGGAGCCCTCGGGCCAGACAACCAGCACATCGCTGCCATCCGCGGTCGTAAACACGCCCGTGGGCCGCTCCTCGCCCGGGGCGATGGGCGTAAACCGCGCGGTCTCGACCCGCAGGCGCCCGGTGGCGCCCATGAGCCCCCCGCCCTGGCGCACGCTGCCCACAACCACCTCACCCGACGCGACCAGCGCCACGAACGACCAGCGCCGCTCGCCGATGCCCCGCGCCTCGATCATCGTGATCGTCTCGCCCGGCGCAGCCGCGACGGAGACGGTCTCGCCCAACTCCAGGTCCCACACCCGGATCACCCCGTCCGCGTCGCGACGGGCGTAGGCGTCGTCGCTCAGCGAGCCGACCGGCAGGCGCAGCGCCGCTTCGATCGTCGCCCGCTCCTCGGGCGTGAGCACCGCCTTCCCCGCGCCGGGCAGTGCGCCGAGGCGAGGAGGCAGCGTCGACTGATCGAGCGGGCGCTGCACATACCCGAACCGGCGGGCGACGAGCGTGCCGTCATCGAGGGCGAAGACGCCCATGCCCGTCGGGTCGAAGGCGTGCGCCGTCGCGGTGCGCCCGGGCTCGATGAGCGACCGCTCCGCGGTGATCACGCCCGCGTCAAGATCGATGGTCGAGACCCGCCCGTCCGTCGTCATCGCCACGACACGCCCGGGCCCCGCGTCGAGCCGCAGGGCCGCGACCGGGGGCGGGGCGACCTCTGCAGCGTCCGCGGGCTCCTCCAAGAGTTCGCCACCCCGGAGCAGGGGCACGGCGCTGTCGAAGAGGAACAGGCAGATGCCCAGCATCGCCGCGAGAACAGCGAGCCCCCCCGCGGTGATGATCAACTGCGCGGCGCGATCCGAGACCCGCACCCAGGGTGAGGTCGATCGGGCCATGCCGCGCGTGGCGGTTGTCTGCGTCATCGTGGAAGGTCCCGCGTCGCCCCTGGGATCAGAAGCCCGGCTCGAGCCCGAGCCTCGTGAGTTCCTCGCGGGCGACCTGGGCGGAGACCGGGAAGGATCCATCCTTGATCACCTGCTCCTGTCCCTCCCGGCTGAACACGACGCGGACGAACCGCTCGCGGAGGAGGTCGACGCCCTCGCGGGCGTCGTAGTTCATGTAGAGATTGAGGAAGCGTGCGAGCGGGTAGTCGCCGGCGTAGGCCGACTCGACCGTCGGGGCGTAGGCGGTCTCGCCGGTGTCAAAGGCGATCGGCACGACCTTGACGCCCGGAGTCTTGTACCCGATGCCCGAGTACCCGAGCCCCATGCGGTCGGTCGCGATCGCCTGGATCACCCCTGCCGATCCCGGCTGCTCCTTGACGGTGGAGCGAAAGTCGGTGCCGCCCATCGCCGCTTCCTTGAAAAACTTGTAGGTCCCGCTCGCGCTGTTGCGTCCGTAGAGGCTCACGCGCCGGGTCCGCCACTTCCAGTCGGTGACGCCCAGGTCGCCCCAGGTCGGCTCCTCGCCCGAGACGCTGAACGCACGACGCAGGTCCGTCAGGCTGAGCGACTCGATCGGGTTGTCCCGGTGCACGAAGACCGCGACGCAATCGACGGCGACGCGGAGCTGCAGGGGCGGGTAGCCGAACTCCGACGTGAACCGCGCCACCTCGTCGGGGCTCATCTCACGCGACATCGCCCCGAACTGCGCCTGGTTCTCGATGAGCGCCGGCGGCGCGGTGCTCGATCCCTTGCCCTCAACCTGAACTCGGACCGACGGGTGGTTCTTCTGCATCGCCTCCGCCCAGTGCGTCATCAGGTTGAGCATCGTGTCCGAGCCGACGAGGCGGAGGTTCCCCCCCACCCCCTCCGCAGGCTTGTACTCGGGCAGCGCGGGGTCGACGCGGACATCGTCAGCGCCCGTGGCGCGGGGCCCGGCCACAAGGCAGAGAAGGGCCGAGCAGAGAGTCACGAGCAACGCATGGCGCCAAGGGTATGTCGTCATGCGCGGATCATACGAGCGACCCGCGATTCAGCCACCCTCCCGGGTCGGTGGCTGCCGCTGGCCCGCCCCCATCCGCACCGACGCCGACCCGGAACTGGAGATGATGCGCCCGTCGCGCGAAGAGACAAACTGGGCGGTCAGGCTGGTCGGCTGGTTGCGCAGGCGATCCCGACCCGGGGCAAGCCGCAGGCCGAAGACGTAGCCCTCACCCGGGGGGAGTGACTGGGCCGCCCCTTCCGAAAAGTCCGGGGAGAAGGACCATTCCCCGAGGTCACGACCGTCCTGATCCCGCAGTTGGAACCGGAATTCGCCCCTTTCGCGCAACGGGAGGGGGTGCACATTCGCCGGCGCGAAAAGGTAGACCACGACAGGGACCGTATCGGGGTACCCGTTGGCGTCCGCGTCGTTGGGCACGCCCGCGACCAGAAGCATCTGCGAGGCCCGCGTCCCGGGCGGCGCCGGCTTCACCGTGCGCGACTCACCGCTGCTGGAGTTGACCGGGCTGCCCCCCCGGGTCACCTCCGTGACGCACCCCGGGAGCAGGGTGAACGCCCCGCCCGCAAGCAGCGCAAAGATCGTGTTAATCCTCTTCACGAGGGCCTCCCTGTCTCCACCAGACCGGATCCCGCTGCAGCACCGCCCCAGCGGGAGGCTCCTCGCCCGGGCGGAAGGGGCCCATGAGCGCCTCCTCCGTCAGGTAGATCGGGGCAACCTCCACCTTGGCAATCGGGTTGCGGTCGAGCGCCTGGAGGAGCGACGACTTGTCCTCCACCGCTCGGAGTGTCTTCTCGAAGATGTCATCCTGGACGAACTCCGCTGCGGGGCTCTCGCCCGGGATGACGACCGGGGTCAGGATCACGAGCAACTCGGTCTTGACGTTCTCCCGCTTCAGCGATCGGAAGGGCAGGCCAAGGATCGGGATGTCGCCCAGGAAGGGCACCTTGCTCTCCCGCTCCTCGCTCTGGGTCTGGATCAGGCCCCCGATGACCACGGTCTGCCCGTCCTTGACGGTCACCGTCGTCTCGACGCGGCGCTGCGTGATGATCGGGCTCTCGATGTCGTCGCCGATGGGCGTGGTGCGGGCGCTGACCGACGAGATCTCGGGCGCGATGTCCATTCGGACGAACCCGTCGGCGGAGATGGAGGGTGTGACGCTGAGGATGATGCCCACGTCGCGCCGCTCGACCTCCGCGGTGACCCGCTCGCCAATCCGGTCCGAACCGGTCACGATGCCCACGTCTTCACCGACCTGGATGAAGGCCTCCTCGTTGTTGTTGACCGTCACCTGCGGGCGGCTGAGCACCTCGAGCTTGCCCCGCGTCTCCAGGGCGCGGATCAGCAGGCTGAAGTCGGTGCTCGACACGCCGAAGTTCGGCACGCCCACCGCGGTGGCGACGCCCGCCCCCGCAGCGAAGCTCTCGAGCACGTACTGGTCCCCGAAGATCCGAGACTCGGGCACCGTCAGGCCCACGTTGATGTCCATGCCCCAGGTCTGGGAATCATCGAGGGTGACCTCGGCCAGCAGCACCTGGATCATCACCTGGGGCGGCGCCGCGTCCAGCTCAGAGACGATCGCCTGCACAGCGTCGATGTAGCGGGGCGACGCGGAGATCAGCAGCTTGTTGCTCTTGGCGTCGCCGACGACCGTCACCTCCTGCTCCAGCTGGCGGGCCAGCGAGCCCGAGAGCTGCGGGCCCAGCGTCGAGCGGAGCAGGTCGGCCTCGCCCGAGAAGTAGCTGGTGAGGACCTCCTCGATCACCGTCGCCTCGGCGTTCCGCAGGTGATAGACCAGCCGCTCGCGCTCGTTGGCCTCGACGGAGTCGAGCTCCGACACGACCTGACGCACCTCCTCGAGGTACTCGCGCGTGCCGGAGACCAGCAGCGTGTTCGTCCGCCGGTCGACGGTGATCGCGAGCGCCTGCCGCTCATCGGGAACCGGCGTCAGCGTGCGCTCGCCGATCGTGTCGGGGCCCTCACGATCGAGGGCATCCCCACCGCGGGGCACGAGCACGAGCCGGTCGCCCTGCTGCTCGAGCGCGAAAAGGTCTCGCAGCAGGAGGGCCATCTGCTGGGCATCGGCGTTCGCGAGCCGGAAACTCGCGATCTGGCGGTCGCCCCGCGTCTCCTCGTCGAGATCGCGCACGATGCCCTCGATCAGCGTCATGATCTCGGGCGGGGCCGAGATGAGCACGGAGTTCGTCCGAAGATCCGGCGTCAGGCGCACCCGTTCACGCACGGAGGCGTCGATCGTCGCCTCGAGGGCGTTGCCGTCGCCGAGCGCCTCGACGATGACCTCCTGGTGGAAGCGCAGCCGCGTCGCCTGGCGCTCGTTCACCCGGTTCCCGCTGATAGGCCGCCCGGCCAGCAGGCCCTCCACGAGCCGCACGATCTCGAGTGCGTTCGCCGCCCGCAGCGTCACCCGCTTCACCTCCTGCACCGCCTCGACCCGAGCGGTGTCGAGCTGCTCGACGAGCCGGCGCACCGCCTCGACATCGGCGGGGTTGCCGCTGACGATCAACGCGTTCTGACGCTCCGAGGGGTAGACGCTCACGGCACCGCGACCCCGCTTCGCGTTCTCCCGGTCGACGTACAGCTCGTTCACCGCGTCGGCGATCTCGCCCGCGCCGCCCGAGCTCTTCACGGGCACGAGCTCGAGCACCTCGCTCTGACTCGCCGCCGCACCGCCCTCGGTCAGGACGCCGATCAGCTCATTGACCAGCGCCAGGTTCTCCGAGCTGGCCGCGACGATCAGCAGGTCGCTCGCCTGCACCGCCTCGATGCTGAAGACATCGCCCGGGCCCTCCGCCCGCCCGCCCCGACGCGCCGCCTGGATCCGCTCGCGCATCAGCCGGTCGATCTTGGGCGCAAGGTCCCGCACGTCCGCCCCGGGAACCGGGATGACGTGCAGCCCGACAGCGAACTTCGCCTCGGGCTGGTCGAGCGTCGAGAGCAGCCCCTCCAGAACTTCGAAACTCTTCCGGCTCGTCGAAACGATCAGTGTGTTCGTCCGCACATCGACGCTCAGGCTCAGCCGGTCCTCCGGGCGAGCGTCGGGCAGACGCTCGCGACCGCGGAACACCTCCTCCACCACGTTCGCCACGCGGTCCGCCGCCGCGTGCACCAAGGGGAAGACCCGCACCGAGTTGCTCGCCGCCGCCTGCTCCACATCGAGCATCCCGAGCAGCGACCGCACCACTTCGAGATTCGTCGCGGTGCCGACAACGATGAGCGCGTTGAGCGTCGGCTCGGGCACGATCAGGAGGTTGCTCAGAGGGGCGAACAGGTCGCTCTCTACCCGGCGCGGGTCGACGTCCTCCCCGCCCTCCGCCAGCAGCCGCAGCCGACCGACCTGGCGCTGCAGCGCGGTCGCCTCCGGGGTCCGGTCGAGCCCCCGGACGAGCACCTCGTCCAGCAGCTCCGCCATCCGCCCCGCGTCGGCATACTCGAGGGGCACGATCGCTGTCTCCAGCCAGCCACGCTCGTCGTCGTCGCGATCGAGATCGTTCACCAGCACCTCGACGAGCGCGACCGCCTCCTCGCGACCCGCGACGATCAGCGTGTTCGTCCGGCTGTCGACGCTCACCGTCACCTCGCCCACGAGCGCCTGGCCCGTCGTGGTCGTCGGGAGGCCACGACGCTGCGTGCCGGGCAGGCGGCTCAGCGCCTCCCCACGGCTGAACAACTGGTCGATGACCGTCTTGATCCGGTCCGCCGACGCGTTGTCGAGGGGGAACATCCGGACCACCACCGCGTCGCCGATCGGCAGCGCGTCGAAGAGCTTCACCACCTCCGCCACCGCATCCACGTTCGAGGGAGACGACGCCACGATCACCGAGTTGCTCTGCGCATCGGCGATCAGCCGGATCGGCACCGACAGGTCGAGCTCCACCGGCGCCGACTCGAAACCGGGGCGATCGAGCCGCAGCCGGCGCGCCCGCTCCGCCACCGCAGCCGCGGGCGCGGTCTTGCCGTCCGCCTCACGCGCCCGCAGCATCTGGTCGACCAGCGAGACCAGCCGGCTCGCCTCCGCGACCTTCAGCGGGACCACCGCCGCCATCTGCTCCGCCCCGCCGGGCTCCGCGTCCAGCGCCCGCACCAATTCCCGCACGACCGCACCGTCCGAGGCGCCCGCCGTCACCGCGATCGCGGGACGGGGCTCCAGCGAGACCGCGACCACGGGCTCCGACACGAGACTCGGGCGGTCGCCCTGCGGGCCCCGGGTCACGCCCAGATCATTCAGCAGGCGCACCATGTCCGCGGGCGCCGTGTTCGCGAGCTCGAGGATGATCGCCTCGCCCCCCGGCGCCACGACGCCCTCCGCCTCGCCCGCCCCGGGACCGGCGTCGGGCTTCGCCTGCGGGACGGGGCCCTCGAGCTCCTCGACCAGCGCCATCGCGCGGTCATAGACCTCCCGGCTCGAGCTCATGATCAGCGTGTTGGTCGCCGCGTCCGCCTCGATCGCCAGGAGCTCCCCGCGCCGCTGCGCGAGGGGCGCCAGCGTCCGCTGCAGCGTCTGGCGCAGACGAACCGCGCTGATGGACTGCAGACGGATGACGCGGGGCGTCGCCTCCGCCCGCCCGGCCTCCTCCATAAGCGCCAACGCCAACTGGCGGATGTCCTCGAACTCGTCCTGCGCCGCCCGCACGATCAGCGTCTGCGTCGCGTCATCGCCGATGATCACCGCCTGGCGCGGGCTGCCCGACCGCAGCTGGTTGTTCACCAGCACCCGCCGCACGCTGTCCGCGAGCGCCGACGCCCGCGCCCCGCCCACCACGGGAATCAGCCTCGCCTCGGGCAGCGCCAGGAAGTCCGGCACATCCAGCTTCTCCACGATGTTGCGGATGAGCTCCAGCTCCTTCCGACCCGCGAAGACGATCAGGCTGTTCGTCTGCACCTCCGCCGAGACGCTGGGCGTCTCCTCGCTGGTCACGAGCACCGTCGGCTCGATGAAGTCCCGGTCGTTGTTCCGCCCCCGCTGCGCCGCCTGGATCCTCGCCCGCTCGCGCTGCAGCTCCTGCTCCAAGGGCGCCCGGAACCCCTCGTTCAGCGCCCGAGCCACGCCCGCCGCATCGGCGTGCATCAGCGGGAGCACCACGAGCTGGCGCGAAGTGTCGTACTCCTCGGTATCGAGCCGCGAAAGCAGCGCCCGGATGTCCTCGAACAGCACCTCGTCCGCGCTGATGACCAGGGAGTTGCTCGCCGGGTCCGACAGGATCGTCACCGCACGCTCCGCCGGGCCCGACGCCTCGGGCGCGAACCGCCCGTAGAACACCCGCAGCGCCTCCGCCGTCTGCTCCGCGTCCGCGAAACGCAGCTTCACGAACTCCGTCCGCCGGTCCTGCTTCTCCGGCACATCGAGCTCGCGCACCATCTGCTCGATGAACGGCATCGCGTCCGACGACGCGGTCACGCTGATCGAGTTCCCGGTGAACCCCGAGTCAAAGCTCGGCGCCGGCTCCCCCGGGCTCCTGGGCCTCGCCGAGACCATCCGCCGCAGGATCATCTCCGTGTCCGCAGCCTCCGCGTGCTTCAGCTCGAACCGCCGGAACTCAACGGGCGAACTCGTCAGGGGCGTGTCCAGCTTCTCCACCTGCTCCATCACCAGCCGGACCGCCTCGTCCGAGCCGGTCACCAGGAGCGCGTTCGTCCGCTCCACAGGCGTGATGTTCACACGCACATTCGCGGGCAGCGACTCCCGAAGCGCCCGCGCCACCTCCGTCGCCCGCGCAGACTCGAGCTGCACCGTCGCCATCCGGCCCGATTCCTCGCCGTTCACGCGGTCCAGCTCGTTCAGCAGCTCGCGGACACGCCCCTGCTCGTCCTCCAGCGCCGACACGATGATCGCCCCACGGCTCGGCTGAGGCGTCACGATCACCTCGTCCTCCGACCGCCCCCGCCTCGGGAACATCGCCCGCACCGTCGCCGCCGCCTCACGCGGGTCCGCGTTCGCCAGCGTGTACACCTCGATCGTCCGCCCCTCCCCCAGCTCCGGCTGATCGATCTGCCCAACCAGGTCCTTGAGCAAAGCAAGGTCCGCCGCCGGAGCCGCCACGATCAACGCGTTCCCCTCCGCGCTCCCGAGGATCGTCATCGCCTCCGCGTTCCGCCCCTCCGACCGCGCTCGCTCGCGGAAGAACCGCTGCAGGCTCGCCGCCGCCCGCCCCGCCTCCGCGTGCTTCAGCACCACCGTCTCGATCACCTGCTCCTCGCCCGCTGCCGCCGCCGCGATCTGCTCGATCTGCCCCGCAGCCTTCTCGACCGACGCCTCCGGACCGATCAGCACCACGAGCCTGCGAGCCTGATCGACCTCCACCTGCACCTGCCCGGGGTCCGGCCCCTGCCAGAAGCCCCAGTCCGGCGTCTGCGTCGTCTGCTCGATCAGCCGCTCCAGGGCCCGCAGGTCCCCCGCCGGCACCTGCACCGCCCGCACGACCTTCGATCCGTCGTTCACCCGGGGCTGATCCAGCTCCGCGATGATCTTCTCAAACGTCTCAAACGCATCGCCCGAGCCGAACAGGATCACCGAGTTCGTCGTCGCGTTCACATCCACGACCACCTCGTCCGCCGCCTGCCCGCCCTGCGCGTTCGACCGCCTCCGCCAGCTCACCTGCCACCCGATCTCCTCCAGCGTCGACTGGATGCTGGCCGCCTGGATGTGCTGCAGCGGGATCACCCGGAACTGCGTACCCCCCAGCTCGTTCGGCGCATCGAACTGCGACGCCAGCGCCGAGATCTGCTCGAAATCCTCGTCGCTCGACGCGATCACCAAGGTCCCGCTCGTCCGGTCGCCGATGATCGCCGCGTCCCCGCCGCGCCCCCCCCGACCCCCGCGTCCCACCCGCGCCCGCTGCTGGAAGAACCGCTGCAGCTCACGCGCCACCAGGGAAGCGTCCGCCCGCTCCAGCTTGATCGACCGCACCGGGTACGACTGCGCCTCCGCCACGTCGACCTGCGCCACGAGACCCTTGATCTCCGCCAGCTCCTCCTCCGCCGCCCGCACGATCAGGACGCCCGTGTCGTCCTGCGCCGTAACACGCACCCGCTCCGCCCGCGCCGGGTCACGCCCGACGACGACATCATCGATCACCCGCTCCACCGCGCTCGGACGCGCGTGCTGCAGCGCGATCACCTCGAGCCGCAGATCGTCCCGCTCCACCGACACATCGCTCGCGACGACCAGCCCCTCGATCTCGCCGTGCTGGTCCCCGCTCGCGGTCACCAGCAGCGTGTTCGTCCGGTCGTCCCACACGAACCTCGCCCGGGGCACATTCCCCGCCCCCGGGCCCTGCCGCTTCGCGTCGATGAGCTGCTGCAGCGTCCGACCGAGCGCCTGCGCATCCGCGTTCTCCAGCGTGTACCGCCGGATCTCCATCCGCTCCGACGCGGCGCTCTGATCGATCAGCGAAACGAACCGGTCCACCAGCCCGAGCGCCTCCCGCGGCGCGCTGATGATCAGCTGCCCCCCGTTCGGGCTCGCCGATACCGCGATGTCCCGCGGATCGATCCTCCCTTTCACGCTCCCGCCATCGCCAAGCAGCTCCACCTCCGCTCCGCGCAAAAGCTGGGCCTGCCGCCCGCGCGGAGACCCGCTGAAGAGGTCCTGCACCGTCCGCGCCGCGACCCGCGCATCCACGTTCGTCAGGGGGTACACCTTGATCGACACGCGCTGCGTCCGCTCCAGACGCGCCACACCGCGGATCACATCCGCGATCGCGCCAAAGTCCGTCTCGTTCGCCCAGACCACCAGCGTCCCCGCGTCCTCGTCCGCAGTCACCGCGACCGCGCCCGTGAACCCACCCGGGTTCTGCGCGTTCGCACGCCCCACCTGCCGCACCGTCTGGTTGATCAGGTTCGCCACCTGCCGCGCATCCGCGCCCCCGGGCAGCTCGACAAACCGGATCGCCGTCGGCTCCGCCGGGATCTGCCGCTCCACCTCATCCGCCAGCCGCGCCAGCTCATCCGTCGCCCGGGGCGACCCCACCACCACCAGCGTGTTCGTCACCGGGTCCACCGCGATCGTGATCTCGGGCTCGTCGTCCTCTGCCACCTGCGCCGTCGCCACCGATACGACGACCGCACGCACGAACCCGAACCGCCCGCCGAACCCGAACGGATCGACCTCGAAGAGCGACCCGCCCGGCCCCGCCGGCATCTCCGTCCCCTCCGGCCCGGGCGATTCCTCGCCCGCCGACGCGCCCTCTTCTTCGTCCGCGCTCAAGAGCTCATCAACCCCGATCACCTTCACCCGCACGCCGCCCCGACGCTCGTACATCCGCCGGATCGTCTGCGCCACCTCCGCAGCGCTCGCCCGCGACCGATCCACCGGGATCGTCCGCCACTGCCGGCCCGTCCTGAGCGTCGCCCGATCGAGGTCATTCGCCAGCGACTCGACGAGCGCCATCTGGTCCCGCGTCGCGCTCACGATGAGCGAGTTGCTCGACCGGTCCACCCGGATCGTCGGGGGCTGCGTCACGCTCGGGTCATCCGCAAACACCGCCTCGATGTTCTGCTGCAGCTCGATCGCATCCGCGTTCGCCAGCGTGAGCACCCGCACGCTCCGCCCGCCACCGGCCCGCGCAGCGGGGTCGACATCCAGCTCCCCCACCACCTCCGAAGCCAGCTCCAGGAGCGCCACCGGCGCACTGATCACCAAGGCGTTCAGCCGACGCTCCGGCTCCACGCGGATCGGCGCAGGCCGCGCCCCCCCCTGCTGGAACCGCTGCAGCCGCGCGTTCTCCTGCACCCACCAAGGCAGCCGGTCGATCGGGTCTTCCTTCTGCAAAACGCCCTGCACGATCGGCGCCAGCGTCTCCGCCCGCGCGTGCCGCAGGAACACCGTCCGCACCCCCACCTCCGCAGGCTCCGACGCCACGTCGTCCATCGCCTCGATCAGTTCCCCCGCCCGCGACAAGGTCTCCGCGCTCCCCGCCACCACCACCGAGTTGCTCCCCCGCTCCGGCGTGATCACCGGCCTCGTCTCCCCGGGCTTCGCCTGCGCCTCGAGAGCACGCGACAACGCCGAGGACACGCTCTCCGCATCCCCACGCGTCAGGCGGAACACACGCACATCCGTCGCCCCCTCGCCCCGGGGCTCATCGAGCGCCGCGATCAATTCCTCCGCCATACCCATCAGCGGCGCCGGCACGCTCACCAGCAGCCGGTTGGTCTCGGGCTCCGCCGTCACCCGAGGCGCCGGCACCGCCAGCCCCGCCTCCGCAGCACGCCTCAGCGACTCCGGCCAACGGCTCCGATCCCCCAGCATCTGCCCCAGCGTCCCCGCCACAGCCCGCGCATCCGCGTTCTCCAGCGTCACCGTGCGGATCTCCGCCGATGGCGCCGCCGGGCTCCTTTCGTCAAACTCCGCAAGCAGACGCACCGCCTCCGATGCCTGCTCCTCCGTCCCGATCACCAGGACCACGCCGCTCGCCAGGTCCGCCGAGATTTCAAGAGCCTTCCGCCCGCCCGGCAGCGTCTCCCGCGCCACACGGCTCACCGTCTCCGCCAGCCGACGCGGATCCGCCCGCCCCGGCGTGTAGGTCATCACCCGCCGATCGTCGTCGCTGGCGGGCATGTCCAGCCGCTCGATCACGCCCCGCGCCAGGTCGATCGTCTCCGCAGGCCCGCTCACGATCAGGGCGTTCGTCCGCGCCTCGACTTCGACGCGGATCGGTGCCGTCTCCGGCATCCGCCCACGGCTGTACCGCAGCTGCATCATCAGCACCCGCGGGTCCGTCTGCTGCTGGTCGACCAGCAGCCGCTGCACTGTCTGCGCGATCGCCCCGGCGTCCGCGTACTCCAGGGGGAAGGTCTCAATCGAGGGCTTCTCGGGGTCAAAGGGTTGACGGTCGAGAGGCTCGATGAGTTCCTGCACCTTGTCGAGGTCCCGGCTCGGCCCGCTCAGCACCAAGGCGTTGCTCGCCAGCGCCGCGAGCACCCGCACCAACGCCGGCTCCCCGCTCGGGAGGTCCATCGTGGGCAGGCTCTGCGAAACCGTCCGCGCCACCTCCCCCGCCTCGGCAAAGGTCAGCGGAACCACCCGCACACTCGCCCGCCCGATCTCCGCGCTCTCCGTGTCGAGCGCCTCGATCAGCCGCGCCGCGACCTCCTGCAGCTCCTCCGGCGCGTTGATGATCAGCGTGTTGCTCGCCCTATCCGCCGCGACCTCCAGGACGTCGCCGTCCATCCCCGCAGGCACGCTCGCCGCCCCCAGCGCCCGCTGCTCCCGCAGCCTCGCCGAAAGCATCTGCTCCACCGTCGCCGCCAGCCGGTCCGCCCGCGCGTGCTCCAGCGTGTACAGCTTCAGCACCGTCGCCGACCGGTTCACCGGCCCGTCCAGGTCCTTCACCAGGGCATCGATCTGCGCAAACGACGCCGAGGGCCCGCTCACCACGATCGCCCGGGTGCTGGGCTCCACGCTCACCGTCACAGGCGTCCGTCCCGCCGCCGCGAGCGCCCCCGTGTTCGCCAGCTGCTGGATCGCCCGCGACACCGCGCTCGCGTCCGCCCGCTCCACGCGGTAGGTCTTCACCTCGACATCGTCGCCGACATTGAGGGTGTCGAGGTTCTCCACCAGCCGCTCGAACCCGTTCAGCCGGTTCGCCGGCGCATCCACGATCAGGGAGTTCGTCGTCGGGTCCGCCCGGACAAAGACCTCCTTGCGACCCTGCAGCCAGGGCATCGGCCGACCCCGGTTGTCAACCGGCATCGGGGGCTCGGGGTACATCTGGTCCATCGTCCGCGCCAGCTCATCCGCACGCGCCACCCGCAGCGGGAACACCCGGATCTCCCGCCCCTCGCTGTCGAACGCCTGGCTCTCGTTGAGGTCACGAACGATCGACTCGATCTCGGGCAGCACCTCCTCGTGCGCGCTGATGATCAAGGTGTTGGTCGCCGCGTCCGCCTCGATGTCCACAGGACGCAGCGCCCGATCCTCCGCCGTCCGACGGCTGTAGCTCCGCTGCAGCACCTGCGCGATGTTCCCCGCGTCCGTCGACCGGAGCCTGAGGATCCGCAGGGGAGGCCGGTCCGCCGTCTGCCGGTTGTCCAGGCTCCGAATGAGCGGCTCGATGATCCGGAACTGCCCGGGCTGCGCCGCCACCATGATCGCATTCGTCGCCTCGATCACCTCGAAGACCGGCTCCGGCCCGCCCTCCGCCCGCAAGCTCTCGCTCTTCGCCGAGAGATCCCGAAGGAACCCCACGACATCCTGAGCCTTCGCCAGGCGCAGCTCGATCAGCCGCACCTCCCGCGCCGGCCCCACCTGCTCCTGCAGCTCCTCAAGGATCCGCATGAACCGGTCCATCGCCTCGCGGTCCGCGACCACCTCGAGCGAGTTCGTCCCCTCGTCCACCGTCACATCGACGGGCCCCGCACCCGGGATCTGGTTGATCTGGCTCTCGTAGATCGTCATCGCCCGGTCGCGCACGTCCCCCGCCTGCGCGTTGGCGATCGGCACGATCCTGAGCCCCCGCTCCACCGGCACCGCCGTCAGATCGCTCAGGACCTGCTCGACCTTCTCGAAGGTCACCTGGTCGCCCGCCACGATCAAGGTCGAGCTCCGGGGCTCCACCTCGATCACCACGTCGACCTTCTGCTTCCCGCTCTGCGCCGGTCCGCTGAGCGTCCCCTGCCTCGCCAGCCCCTGCAGCATCCGGCTCACCGCCTGCGGGTCCGCGCCCACGATCCGGTAGGTCCGAAGCTGCGCCACCGGCGCCACCTCGACCCGGTCCAAGGTCTCCGCCAGCCGCTCCAGGCTCTCCCGCCGCTCCACCGGCGCATCGATGATCAGGCTGTTGCTCGAAGGATCCGCCGAAACGGTCACCTCCTTCTTCTCCTGCAGCCAGGGCATCGCGTTCCCGCGACGGTCCCGGGGCATCGGGGGCTCCGGGTACAGCTTGTCCATCGCCTGCGCCACATCCACCGCCCGCGCCGCCTTCAGCGGGAAGATAAAAGTCTCCCGCTCCGGCCCGTCCGTCCGCTCCGCGTTCAATTCCTCCACGAACGCCTGGATCTCCGGCAAGAGATCCGGGTGCGCACTGACGATCAAGGTCCCCGTCGCCGCGTCCGCACGGATCTGCACCGGACGCGCCGTCCGGTCCGTCCGATCACGGCTCTCATACTGCTGCGTCAGCATCGCCGCGACCGCCGTCACATCCGCCTGCCGAACCTGCAGCAACTTCAGGGGCGGCAGGTCCGTCTGGTCCACCACATCCAGCCGCCGCACGAAGTCCGCGATCATGCGGTGCTGCGCATCCTCAGCGGTCACCAGGAGAGAGTTCGTCCGCTCGACGATCTTGATCTCCGCGTCCGGCACCCGCCGCGCCGCCTCGACCGGGTCCGCCGACGCCAGGAGCTCCTGCAGCGGCGCCAGCACCTTCGAAGCGTCCGTGTTCCTGACATCGATCAGCCGCGTCGTCCGATCCGGAGGCAGCAGCTGCTGCGCCTGGTTGAGCGCGTTCTGGAACAGCCGCACCGCGTCGGGCTTGCCCCGCAGGATCAGGCTCCCGCTCGCCCGGTCAAACTCCGCCGAGACCTCCCCGAGCTCCTCCTCGCGCCCCGTCGCATCGACCGCGTACAGCTCCCGCGTCCGCGCGAGCAGCCCCTCAGGCTCGCCCGTCCGCACCCGCACGATCTGCACCGTCCGGTCACCGGGCTGCGTGCTGTCCAGCCGCTCGATCAACTCCCCGATCACCGCGAACTGGCTCGCATCCGCCCGCACCAGGAGCGTCTTCAACTCATCCAGCGCCTCGAAACTCGGGGGCGTGAAGGGCCCCCCATCATCAGGCGTCAGCAAGGGCCGGCTCAACCGCTGCAACTGCCCCACGATCGTGCTGGGCCTCGCCGTCTCCAGCTTGTAGGTCCGCGTCTCGATGTCCGCACGATCCAGAAGCCGCAGGAACTCACCGATCCGCCGGTGCTGCTCCGCCTCCGCAGTCACCCGCAGCGCATTGTCCAGCCCCGTCGCCACCACGATCTCCGGCGCCTCCACCCGACGCGTCCGATCGATCGGCCCCATCTGCTCCAGCATCGACCGCAAGGGCTGGATCACCTCCGCCGCCCGAGCCTGCCTCAGCTCGTACACCCGCTGGTCCCGCGACGGAGGCGTCAACTGCCGGAGCTCATTCAGCACCGCCTCAAACTGCCGCACCCCGCCCGCCGTCCCCGTCAGGATCACCCGCCCCGATGCCGCATCCCACTCCGCACTCACATCCCCCGCCTCGCGATCGTCCAGCCCCTTCACCCGCTCCGCGTACAGCGACCGCGCCCGCGTCAGCGTCCCCTCCGGATCCTCGCCAAACAGCGTCACCACCCGCGTCTGCCGACCGCCCGGAAGAGGCGTATCCAGCTCCCGCAGCGTCCGCTCGATCGTCTCAAAGCTCCCCGCCGGCGCCCGCACCAGCAGCACCCCAAGCCCGTCCAGCGCCTCCACCTCCGGCGCCACCCACACCGACCCGTCCGCAGGCCGCAACACAGCGTTCACCGCACGGCTCAACTCCCCCGCCAACTGGCTCGGAGACCGGTGCTCCGTCTCAAACGCCCGCTGCTCCAACCGCGGCGCCATCGCCCGCTCCGCCTCCCGCAGCAGCCCCTCGAACCGCGAGATCCCCCCCCTGCTCCCCACCAGCATCACCGTCCCGGTCGCCTCGTCAAAGGTCGCCCGCACCGGGTCCCTCTCCGATGCATCCGTCAACCCATCGACCCGGCGTGCCTCCTCCAAGACCGCCGACCCACCCGCCCCCACCGAAACCCGCCGCACCTCCTGCGACACCTCGGGCCTCGTGTCCAGCCCCGTGATCAACTCCTCCAGCGCCTCCAGGTCCGAAGCCGGCCCCGCCGCGATCAGCCCCCCGTTCCCGGGCGCCGCCGCGATCCGCAGCACCCGCACCTGCCGCGGAGTCATCAGCCGCCTCGCCAGCCCCTCCGCCTCCCCAGGGCTCAGGTACGTCAGGTCGATCACCCGCGCCCCCGTCACCTCCCGCGCCCCGCCCTCAACCGCAGCCGGGTCCAGCTCACCGATCAACGCCGCCGCCTGCAGCACCTGCGCCGCCTGGCCCACCACCACCAGCTTCCCCACACCATCCAGGGGCAGCACCTTGGGCCGCCGCATCTCGCTCACACCACGGAACAACGCCTCAATCTGCTGCGCCGCCTCCCCAGGCGTCACCGCCTCCAGCGTGAACGAACTCATCCGCTCCTCGCCAGACTCACCCATCGCCCCCTCCGGGCGATCCAGCATCGCGACCAGCTCCTCCACCGCGCTCATCCGATCGGGAGGCCCCACCGCCACCACCGCGTTCAGCCGCTCATCCGCGCTCAGCTTCAAGGCAGGCTTGCTCACATCGTCGATGATCTGCGGGTTGTTGTTCTTGTCGAGGTTCATGATCTGCTCCCGCTCCGGGACCAGACCACGCAGCGTCCCCACCGCCGCAGCAGCCCTCAAATGCTCGAGCGGGAACAGCCGAAGCGATGTCGACTGAGGCCTCACCGCATCAATCCGATCGAGCAGCTCGCGGATCCGCTTCACCTGCGGCGCCGTCTCGATCACCACCAGCATGTTCTGCGCATCGATCGCCTGCACCATCCCCGGAGCCTTGATGAGCGGACGCACCTGCTCCGCCACCTTCCCCGCGATCGCATTGCTCAACGGGATCGTCGCCGTCACATACTGGCTCCGATCCACCCCGCCCATGTCCCCAGGCTCACCCGCCCCAACAGGCGACCGCGCCGCATCTTCCAGGCTCCGCAGGTACAGAAAGTTCTCCTCCCGAACCAGCTGCACACCGTGCATCCGCAGGTTCAGGTTCAGAATCTCCATCGCCTCCGCCAAGGAGTACCGCGAGGCCGAAATGAAACTCATCGCCCCCCCGGGCAACCCCGCCTGCCGGATCACCGGCAAGCCCGTCTCCCGCGCAAAGAAATCAAG
Organism: Phycisphaerales bacterium; assembly: GCA_036788215.1. Classification (GTDB taxonomy): domain Bacteria; phylum Planctomycetota; class Phycisphaerae; order Phycisphaerales; family UBA1924; genus DAIQNV01. Next base: position 28,226 of record DAIQNV010000036.1, read on the forward strand.
CACCGTCTCAAACGGAGCACCCGAAAAGTTGAAGCGCACCGTCGGCGCCGAACTTTCCTCAGTTGTCGGCGCATCCTGCGCGAACGCCGAACCCGACGCCGCCAGCAACACTGCGCCGCCAACCAACAGGCGGACACACGCGAACATCGTCCGGTGCATTCCCGGGCTCCTTCTCACCAGCCATACCGCGGCTGCCGTCACCGTCCGCAGGGCCAGACACGAACAGCCCCGCCGACCCCAGCTCCGCCGCCATCTCCGTCGGTCGTGTCAACACACAGTCTACAGAATCCCGATCCCGCACGCCGCCGCCCCAAACAGGGCGTAAGTCTTTACGCCCAAAGGATTACCCCGCCGGCGCCCGAGCGGCAAGGGTTTGCCCCACCCCCACCATCCACCGCTGCCCGAGCCCCGCAAAGACCGCCGACTCACCCTCCACCGACTCCAGCGTGAACCCCACAACACCCTCACCCGGAGTCAGCACACGAGACTCCCCCGTGTCCGATCGCACCATCAACACCTCGACCCGAGCACCCGCGCCCTCCCCCGCGCCGCCGCTCGTCTCCACAACGCCCGCCACCCGCCACCGGTCGTAAGGCGGAGGCGGGGGCGCAGGCGGTGCCGTGGGCTTGTCCACCACCCGCACCGGCTCGGGCTCAGGCGCCGGCGGCGGAGGCGGAGGCGCCACAAACGGGTTCGACCCCACCATCTTCATCAGGCTCGCCAGACGCTCCCCGCCAGGCTCCACGAGGGGCCCATCAGCAGCAGGCGACTCCACCCTCGCCCCGGGCGCAAACATCGTCGCAAACGCCACCGTCAGCCCCAGCACCTTCCGATCCCGCCCGGAGGGCTCCACCCGCACACTCTCGATCCGATGCATCCAGGGCTGCGCCTCCAAAAGCGCCAACGCACGCACCACCTCCTCGATCGACCCGCTCCCACGCACCGTCCCGCGAAGCACCCGGAACCCCGGCCCATCATCGATCGCATCACGCAGCCGCTTGCTCAGCCTGCTCCGCCGATCCGTCGCCGGGTTCGTCTCCACGCGGGGCTCACCATGGCTCAGCACAACATCCCTCAGCCCGGCCTCCTCCGCCGCGCGGCTCACCAAGGTCCGCACCAGGTGCTCCACCTCCTGATTGCTCGAAGCCAGCATCCGCGAGGTGATCGCCCCCCACCGCTCCCTCACCCGCTCCCCGCGGATCAACGCCTCGCTCAACGCATCCACATCACCACGCAGCGTCGCCAGCTCCGCCCGCTTCTCCGCAGCAGGCGACAGGTACACCCGGTCCGCCGCGTACCAACCGCCGCCCGCAACAACCAGCGCCGCAACGATCCCCACGATCAACTTCACCCGCTTCAAGGCGACACCCCCTCGCCCGCATCCGTCCCCGCATCCCCCCCACCATCCGCAGTCTCCTCAGCCTCCAGAGCCGGCGCACCCGCGTCCGAACGCAGATCAAGATCAAACTTCCCCGCCACCTCCTGTCCCCTGCTCTCCACCACCTCGTACAGCCCAAGCCCGAGCAGCCTCGCCCGCAGGTCCGACGCCAGCTCCCGCGTCCGCACCCGCCCCGTCATCCGCGCATCCACGATCGTCCCGCCCCGGTAGGCATCGGGGTCGATCACAGCCTTGCCCGCCGTGAACAAAACACCCGACCGGCCCGTCACGCTCACCTGGTCCAGCAGCGCCTCCGGCGCCGGGGGCAACTGCGCCACCGCCGCCCGCAGGTGCCCGGGCACATCCGCCCTGGCGCTCAGCCACGCCTCCGCGTGCCCCACCCGCGCCCCATCCAGCAGCAGCTCCGCGTAGCGACGCTGCAACTGCCCCCGCTCCTCCTTCAGCCGCGCGATCTCCGGGTCCATCGAGCGCAGCGCCCCGTCCGCAAAGACCCACCCCGCGCCCCCCGCCAGGATCACCGCGAAAACGCCCGCCAAAACGAGCTGACGCGTCCGGGCCCGCGTGTCCGGCGGGCGATGCGGGTTTACGAAGTCAAGGCACCGCTCCCGCTCCGCATCCAGGAGCGCCAGCCCAAGCAAAGGCAACAGCGCCGCCCGCAGATGCTCAGGCACCTCCCGCAGCCCGACATAGTGCTCGTCGTCCGTCGAGGTCACCCCCGTCGGGATGCCCGTCGTCTCCGCGATCGCCGTCGCCGCTGCCCGCGCCACCTCATCGTCGCCCAGGACCACCACCCGCCCGATGTCCCCGCCACCGGGCGACACGCGGTAACTCACGATCGTCCGGCTGATCTCGACCGCCAGCCGCTGCGCAGCGAACTCCGCGTCGTCCCCCGCAGCCGGACGCTCCACGTCCACCCCGCGCGCAAACACCAGCCGCCCCTTCCGCCCGACAAACGCCTCCGCGCCCCAGGGCTGCCACGCCACCCCCAGCACCCGCTCCCCGCTCTCCGCCAATTCGCCCTCGCGCAGCGCCACCGCCCGCGCGCCGCTGCTCCGCAGCCGAACACCCGAAAGCTTCAGCCCCGCCGCCGACACCGTCTCGCGGATCCGCTCCAGCGTGGGCTTCGGGATCGCCGCCGTCACCACGCGATCATCGCCCTCCTCCGGAGGCAGGTAATCGATCGACAGCTCCTCCCCGTGCGCCGCAGGCTGCCGAAGCATCTGCAGCCGCACCGCCTCCCCCATCTCCACCGCCCCGAGCCCACCCGCCCCGGGTACCTCTAAAAGCTTCACGCTCACCTCACCCCGAGGCACCGACACGATCACCGGCGACTTCCCGATCCCCGCCTCCTTCAGCCGCTCCGAGAGCCACGCCCCCATCGCAGCGGTATCCCGGCGCGCAAGATCACCGGGCATCACCCCCATCGCCGAACGCAGCACCCGCACCCGCCCCTTCCCGAGGGACACCTCCGCCGCCACGAACCCGCGCGCATCAAGATCTATGACCGTCACACGACCCATCAGCCATCACCTCCGCCCGTCCACCTGCCCGTACGCCGATCCACGCCCTCGCCCGCGTCCACTCCGCCCCCACCACCCCCACTCGACCGTCCCTGCCGCCCCGTCCCGCGCCCCCGGTCAGGCTGTCCCCGCCCCGCATCCTCCCGGTCCCGCCCCCGCCGCGCGCTCACAGGCCCCGCCTCATCCTCATCCGCCCCATCATCCCCGAAAAGACCATCATCGCCCAACTCGAAGGATCGTGCCAGATCCTCCAGCGTCATGGGCCCGGACAGCACCTCGCCGTCCATCTCCGCATCATCCTCCCCGCCCCCAAAGCCCGCCATCTCACCCGCCACCCCCGCCAGCACCTCCCGCTGCCGCTCCGCCAACTCGAGCGAGGTCACATCACGAAGGTATGCCACCCGAGGCCGCGCCCCGCTCACATCGATCACCGCCTCGTACACCACACGATGCCGCAGCCGCGACCGGGCGCTCTCGCCAAACGGATCATCCCCAGCCCCCGCCACCTCCCCACGCCCACCCTCGATCATCACCCCGAACTCATCCGCCATGGGCAGCCCACCCTCGATGCCGCCGCCCCCATTTGGCCCTGTGGCCATTTGGTCTGTGGTGATTTCTTCATAGCCCGCCTCGACCCGCACCCGCCACACCGTGCTCCGCGTCGTCACCCAGTCCGCCATCTGCGCGTACACACCGACCGGCACCGCCTCACTCGTCACCGGCCAGGTCAGGTCCCGCAGCGCCTCCCCATCCAGCCGCTCCCGCGCCTCCACCATCGCCGCAGCGAGCTCAGCGTTCATCCCCGGGAGCGCCGCCAGCACCTCCGACGGTGCCCGCGTGATGTCCACACGACCGATCGCGTAGGGATCATTGCTGAACGCCAGCGCATCCAGCACCGCGCCCCACATGGCGACCGAGCTCGCCCCCTGCGCCGACAACGCACCGACCACATTCCGCCGGCTCGTCGCCTCCACATTCCTGTCCCTGAGCAGCTCCGCCGCCATCGACCCCGCCGCCCCGTACCGATCCTCCCAGTCCGCCTCGAGCGACTCCGACCACGACCCCGCCACCACAAGCCGCGCCGTCCCGGGCCCGATCTCCGCGCTCCGCCCCGACCCCGAAGAAGAACCCGACGAAGAAGCCGCCACGAGCTCCGACCCATCCACACCCGTCGTCACCTCAGGGTCAAACGCGTATGCCGTGAGAAGATCCCGCGTCCGAAGATCGCCGCCATCCCGACCGACGGAAACGAAATCCAGGCTCCCCGCAGTCGCCCGCCCCGCGCCCGCGCTGTCGAGAAGCCCCTTGGCCCCATCCACACCCGCCAACTCATCCACGCTCGCGTACACCCCCGCCGACCGCCCCGCGACGATCGCCTCAGCCTCCGCCTCCGACACCCCGGGAAGCGCCCCGAGCATCGCCGCCGTCGCCGCGTTGATATCGAGCCCCGCCGCCTCAGCCCGCGCGATCGAGCCGTCCTCAAACGCCACCAACCGCACCACCCCGCGCCCCGCCCCCGCGATCCCGAGCGCGTTCTCGATCAGCACCCACTCCTCGGTCAGCACAGGATCATCACCCACCAGGAGCTCATCACGCTGTTCCGCAAGCTCCGCCATCACGCCCTGCACACCCGACCACGCCATCGCCCTGCTCTGATCCGAAGCCAGCCGCCCCTCAATCCCCGCCCGCTCCGCATCCACCGCGAGAATCAACGTCGTCCCGATCAACGCCCCCATCGTCACCACAAGCAAAACCGTCAACAACACCACCCCGCGCCGACCCCGCGCACGAAGAATCCGATGACCGTCAAGGGTGCCGTGGAGACATCGCGAAGCGATTTCTCCACGAACACAACCCCCGGTGCCCCGGACCGCCCGAAGGGCGCTCCGGGCGATCGTCCCAAGATACCCATCAACACACCCAACCCAACGAGCCCGAAGCGCAAGCGAGGGACAACCCCCAACAGATTCACGGGTGCCGTGGAGACATCGCGCAGCGATTTCTCCACGAACATCACCCGCGGTGCCCCGGACCGCCCGAAGGGCGCTCCGGG
>DAIQNV010000037.1:0-16155 GCA_036788215.1 Phycisphaerales bacterium
ATGGCGGGCGAGGTGGTCTCGGAACTGATCGCGGGCCAGACGCGCCGCCGGCCCAGAAGCGCTGGCACCTGGGCGAGCCACCAGTTGCCTGTCGAGATCGAGGATGAGCGGGCGGTGATCAGCGTGGTCTTCGAGATCACCGCGGAGCAGGCGGAACGCGCCGCGATGCGACGGACCAACGCCTGGCTGCGCTCGCAGAACGAGATCCTGACCACGCTGGCGCACGGCATCGCGCACGACCTCCGGTCGCCCGTCGCTTCGGCGTTGATGCAGATCCAGCTCGCACGCCGGGCGCTGCAGCGCGGCGCGCTCGACGAGGTGTCGTCGATGCTGACCGACGCGGAGCAGACGCTGAGGCACGGATCGGAGATGGTGGGGGGGCTGGTGCGCCTGGCGCACACGATGCGGATCCCCGCGGCGGACGCGGTGGACCCGGTGCCCCTCGTCGATCAGTCGTGGAAGGCGGTGTGCGCGGCGCTCCCGGGGTGCGAGTCGGTCACGATGGAGACGGACCGCCCGCTCCCGGTCGTGCTGGGCGATGAGGCGCTGCTGCGCGACGTGTTCCAGAACCTGTTCGAGAACGCGGTGAAGTACGGGCGACAGGGGGTGCCGGTGCGTGTCCGGGTGCGGGGCGAGGAGCGCGGGGGCCGGGTCGTCCTGCGCGTCAGCGACAACGGGCGGGGCGTGCCCGAGGAGGTCCTGGGCATGGCGACGCGGAGCTTCGTGCGGGGCCAGGACTCGACCGGCCTGGGCATCGGGCTCGCGATGGTCGATCACATCGTGCGGGTGCACGCGGGGGAATTGCGGATCGAGCCGAATGAGCCGGAGGGCTCGGTGTTCATCGTCGAGCTGCTCGCGGCCCGCGAGTGCTCCGTCGGATCAGCGATCGAGGCGCCCCCGCCCACCGGAACCAACGACCGGGAGCGCAGCGGGACGCGGGACGGATAGCCCGGGCCGGAACCGGCGGAGCGGGAGCCCCGCCGGGAGAGCGTCAGCGGTCTTCCTTCTTCATGATGAAGAGGTAGTTGAACCCACGCAGGAAGAAGTTCTGCTCTTCCGCCGCCTTGTGCCAGTTGCCCCGGGCGAGCTTCTGGTTGTGGCGAACGACCGCGATGATGTCGACCGGGCGGAAATAGTCCCGCATGATGGCGAAGAGCTCGAAGCCGATGGGCATGAAGAGCCCGCCCTTCCGCCCCTTTTCCTTTCGGAAGCTGTCGGAGACATAGAGCCCGAGGTACCGGCTGGGCTTGAGCGCCCGGTGGCACTCCGCGAGGACCTCCTCCATCGCCTCGTAGTAGGCCTGGCCTGCCTGGGGCGGAGGTTCATCGGGCCCCCGCGTGCGGACGCCCTCGGGCAGCTCGCCCGCGTCGAGCTTGCCGATGCAGCGGGGGTCGTCCGAGTAGTCGATGTGCGTGGAGTAGGGGGGGTCGAGGAAGACGAAGTCGATCGACTCGTCGTGGACCGGGAGCTCGCGGGCGTCGGCCTGGGCAATGTCGGGGCGCGAGGGCGCGAGGTCGAACCCGACGCCCTTGCGGGCCAGGTCCGTGCAGACGTCGAGCGTGGTGCCCGAGCCGCACATGGGGTCGAGCACGCGGTCGCCCTTGCGGGTGTATCGCTGCAGCAGCTGCCAGATGACCCACGAGGGGGTCGCGCCGGCGTAGTCCTTGTCCCCCTGCATGGTGGCCTTGGTGAGCCCGACGGCCCGGCCCGTCTCCTGGCTGTCGTAGTGCTGGCTGGGATACTCCCACAGCGTCGTCGTCTGGATGCGCAGGGGCGGGCGCTTGCCCGGGCGCGGGCCGGGGCGCGGGGCGAAGTCGGCGCCGGGGCGGTCCTGCTCGGGGCGGGCCGCGTCGGGCCTTTGGTTCTTGGGCGTGCGGTGGATCGCGGCCTTCATGCGCTCGCGCATCTCGTCGCGGTTGATCGTGGGGTCGGGCGTCTCGGGCGTGTCGGGCTGGCCCGGGCGGGCGCGTGGCCCCTGCGGGCGATTGCCGGCGGGCTTCGCGCCCGCCTTCTTTCCACCGGGTTTCGACGGGCGACGGTTGTTGGGGGGTGGGGGTGGGGGGGTCATGAGAGAGCCTCCACGAGCTGGCGCCGGGCTTCGTCGATGGTCGCGTGGATGCGGGCGCCCGCCGCCATCGCGTGCCCGCCGCCCTTGAACCGACTGGCGACGACATTGACGTCGACGAAGCCCGCGCCGGGCTTGGACCGCATGGAGATCTTCGTGAGCGGGCCCTGGGCGTCGGGCTCGGACTCGGTCAGCAGGGCGGCGACGCGGACGGTCTCGACGGACTTGATGATGTCAAGGAACCCGCCCGACTCGCCCCGGCTCGCCCCGGTGTCCTTGAAGTCCCTGGCCCGCAGGACGATGGTGGCGACGCGCCCCTCGTCGTGGTACTCAAGGGACGCGAGGGCCCGCTCGAGGAGCGCGAGGCGCGACGGGCGCTCGTGCTGCTCGGTGAGCTCGAGCAGGCGGGTGTGCTCGAAGCCCGTCGCGAGGAGGTCGGCCGCGAGACGGAGCGCCTCGGGGGTGACATTGGAGTGGCGGAACCAGCCGGTGTCGGTCGCGAGCCCGAGATAGAGGGGCTCGGCGACCTCGCGGGGCAGGTCGGCGCACGACGCGAGCCCGAGCAGGCGACGGCACAATTCCGCGGTCGGCATCGTGGCGCTCGCCCAGGAGGCATCGATCACGCGCCGGTCCGACACATCCGCGTCGCCCCGCAGGTGGTGGTCGATCACCGCAACGCGGCTCTTCCGCTCGCGGAGGTAGGGGGCGAAGGGCTCGATCTGGTTCCACGAGCCGGTATCGAGGACGAGGATGGCGTCGGGCTCCGGGAGATCGGGCAGGGCCGATCCGGGCTCCACGACCGTGAAGTCGACATCGTGCGCGACCGCTCGCAGCCAGTGCGGGATCGGCGCCGCGTAGCAGACGGAGGCACGCGTGGCGACCCCGCCGAAGCCGGACGCGGAGCCTCCGGCAGCGATGTTCAGCGCCCGGACCGCTGCGACGGTGGACCCGACCGCGTCCCCGTCGGGCTTGATGTGGGTGATGCACAGCACGGTCCGGGCCGGTGCGAGCCAGCGGGCCAGGCCCGCGAGGTCGGTGGTGCTGGCCCAGTCCTGCGTGTCGGTTGGGATGGTTTCGGTCAAGCGTGGGTTCCGTTGGCAAGGGCGGGGGCGGTGGATTCGTGGACGCCGGCGTCGACGAGGGCCCGGGCGCGGGCGCAGTCCCGGCGGATCTGGGCGGTCAGGGCGTCGAGGCCATCGAATCGGACTTGTTCTCTGATCCAGGCGAGGGGCTGGAAAGCAACAGGCCAGCCATACTCGGGGAGTCCCTCGAGGGGGGACCAGTCGGCGGGCCGGCCGCCCCCATCGATGCTGGTGGGCAGGCCCAGCAGGTGGGCCTCGGTGCAGCGCTGCAGCCCATCCTTGACAGTGGGACGGACGCCGATGCTCAGCGCCGTGGGAAGTCGCCGACCGTCCGGGAGGACCGTCAGGGCGGCGTACACCCCGTCCGCCGGGAGAGCGGTCTCGGGATCGATGTTGAGCGTGGGGAATCCCAGCGTCCGTCCCAGGCGGTCCCCGCGACGGACGGTGCCCTCGATCCCGTGCGGGCGACCGAGGACCCGGGAGGCGTCCGCGACGCGCCCGTGCTCCAGCAGCCAGCGGACCGTGGTGCTGGAGGCCCGGATCGTCGCCTGGTCGGCGAGTTCGATATCGATCTCGGGCACGATCTCGACCTCGAAGCCCAGGCGACGGCCCAGCGCCGCGAGGCCCTCGGGCGTCCCGGCCCTGCCTTTGCCGAAGCGGAAGTCGTCGCCCTCGACGATGACCCTGGGCCTGAAGTCCTCCAGCACATGGGCGATGAACCGATCGGGGGTGAGGCTCAGGAGGTCGGGCCCGGGTTCGAGCCTGCGGACATCGTCCGCCCCCGCCTCCGCGAGCAGGCGGGCGCGGGTCGCGAAGGTGGTCAGGCGGGGCGGTGCGGACCGTCCCGGGAGCGCCGCTGCGGGGTGGGGGTCGAAGCACAGCACGACCACCCGCCCCCCGGGGCCGACATGGGCCCGGGCCCGGCGGATGAGCTCAGCGTGACCCGCGTGGACGCCATCAAAGGTGCCGATGGTGACCGCGGTGGGCGGAAACCCGGGGTCCGAGCGGTCTGGGGCGGCGCCTGGCCTGCCTTCGTGCATGACTAGAACCTAGCGGGGCTGAGGGCCCGGGGCGAGGGGGCCCGGGCTTGCGGGTTGATCTGTGTGATACAGTTGGCCTTGGCGGCTCGGTTCCGGGCTCTGTGGCGCCGGGGCGGGCTTGCCGGGTGACTTTGTCGATCGGAGCGCCGGCGTGAATGTGCTGTCTCGGTGGTTGAAGGGGACTGGGCGGGGGCAGGGCTCAGGTGCGTCGGGCGGGGCGCACGATCACCAGCTCGCGGGCAGCACGATGACGACGGGCGACGCGACGCTCGAGCCCCGGGTGCGGGAGCTGGGGGGCGAGCTCCTCGACGCGTCCGAGCGTCACAAGGGGGGCGTGTTCAGCGCCAAGTTCTACACCGACAAGCTGATGGCCTGGTCCATGAAGGACAAGGCCTTCAAGGTGCAGCTCTTCCGGTTCGTCGACACCTTCCCGGTGCTGCGCGGCGGGGACGAGGTGCACGACCACCTGGTCGACTACCTGACCCAGCCCGGCGTCAGCCTGCCCCCGGGCATGGACATCGGGCTGAAGGCGGGCGCCGCCGCGAAGGGCCTGTTCACGAAGACGATGTCGGCGCAGATCAAGGCGATGGCGGGCCAGTTCATCGCGGGGACGGACGCGGAGAGCGCGCTCCCGCGCTTGAAAGAACTGTGGGGCAAGGGCATCGCCTTCAGCGTCGACCTCCTGGGCGAGGCGTGCGTCTCGGACGCGGAGGCGGACGCCTACCGCGAGCGGTACCTCGACCTGATCAAGGGCCTGCCCGAGACGGTGGCGAACTGGAAGGAGCAGCCCCGCCTCGAGCGCGATCACCTGGGCGTGGTGCCCCGGACGAATGTGTCGGTGAAGCTGAGCTCCTTGAGCGCGAGGCTGAACCCCGCGGCCCCGGACGAGTCGGTGGGCGATGTGCTGACGAGGCTGGTGCCGGTCCTGGAAACGGCCCGCGACCGCGCCGTGTTCATCAACTTCGACATGGAGAGCTCCAGCCACAAGGAGATCACGCTCCGCGCGTTCTTCGCCGCCTGCGAGCGGGTGGACTTCCACGCGGGCATCGCGATGCAGGCGTACCTGCGGTCGGGCGTGGAGGACGCGAAGCGCGTCGCGGAGTGGGCCAAGCGCACGGGCCGTGTGGTGACGGTGCGCCTGGTGAAGGGCGCGTACTGGGACTACGAGACGATCCACGCGGAGCAGATGGGCTGGCCCAGCAAGGTGTGGGCGAAGAAGTGGGAGACCGACGCCTGCTTCGAGGCGATGGCCCGCGTCTTCCTCGACTCGTGCCCGAGGCGCGAGGGCGAGGGCGGCGTCAAGCTGGCGCTCGGAAGCCACAACGCCCGCTCGATCGCGAGCGCCCTCGCCTACGCCGAGAGCCTGGGCCTGCCCCGGGAGGCCATCGAGCTGCAGATGCTGCACGGGATGGCGGATGAACTGAAGCTCGGTGCCTCCGACGAGATGGGCATGCGCGTGCGCGAGTACGTCCCCGTCGGCGAGATGATCCCGGGCATGGCCTACCTCGTGCGGAGGCTCCTCGAGAACACGAGCAACGAGGGCTGGCTCCTCGCCGCCAACGCCGGGAACGCTTCGCGCGACCAGCTCCTGGCCCCGCCCGCGCCCGCGAAGGCGCCCCAGGTCAACGGAGCCGCGGGCACGTCCAGCGTCGCGCCCGACATCCTCGCCGAGGCCGCGGTCCGCCACGGATTGACCCCCGCCGAGCCCGGCGTGGGTGACGGCAAGCCCTTCTTCAACGAGCCCATGCGGGACCTCTCGACCGAGCGCGGGCGGGAGCTGATCGCCGCCGGCATCGCCAGGGCCAGCATCCCGGTCGTGGCGAACGACCGCACGCCCGAGCAGGGCCTCGCGATGGTGGGCGAGGCCCACGACGCCTTCCCCGCCTGGCGCGACACCGATGTCCTCGCGCGGGCCCGCGTGCTCACCGAGGCTGCGGCCACGATGCGGGCGCGACGGGACGAATTGACCGGCATCGTGATCAAGGAGAACGGCAAGCCCTGGGCCGACGCCGACGCGGATGTCTGCGAGGCCATCGACTTCTGCGAGTACTACGCCCGGATGGCCCCCGAGCTCTTCCGCAAGAAGCGCCTCGGGAAGTTCGTGGGTGAGCTCGACGAGATCTGGAGCCAGCCCCTGGGCGTCGCGGTCGTCGTCAGCCCCTGGAACTTCCCGCTCGCGATCTGCTGCGGCATGGCGACCGCGGCTCTCGTGACCGGGAACACCGTGGTGGTGAAGCCGGCGGAGCAGACGCCCGGCATCGCGAAGGCGATGCACGACATCCTGCAGGACGCGCTGCGCAAGGGCGGGCACGACGAGCGGGTCCTCCGCTTCTGCCCGGCGCCGGGCGAGACGACCGGGGCCGCCCTCGTCCGCGACCCCCGCGTCAGCGTCATCGCCTTCACGGGGTCCAAGGCGGTCGGGCTCGACATCTACCGCGCCGCGGGCGACACGCGCGAGGACGAGGGCCAGGCCCACGTCAAGCGCGTCGTCTGCGAGATGGGGGGCAAGAACGCCATCATCATCGACGCCTCCGCCGACCTCGACGAGGCGGTGCTGGGCGTGCGACACTCCGCCTTCGGCTTCGCGGGCCAGAAGTGCAGCGCCGCCAGCCGGTGCATCGTGGTCGACCCCGAGGGGCCGGAGGGCGAGCGGACCAGGCTCTTCGTCGAGCGCCTCGTCGAGGCCTCCCGCGCCCTCGTGGTGGGCGACCCCACCAGCGCCGCGACGGATATCGGCCCCGTCATCGACGACGACGCGTCGACCAAGATCCGCTCGCTGGTCGAGAAGGCCCGGCGGGAGCACCGGGAGGTGGGGGGCTGCGTCGAGGCCCTGGCGGTCCCGGGCATCGAACTGCCCGAGGGGTGGAACGGGCACCCGGAGGGCCGGGCCCCCCGCGCCGCGATCGGGCCTCACATCTTCACGCAGGTGCGCCCTGAGCACACGCTCGCCCGCGAGGAGGTCTTCGGCCCCGTGCTGGCGGTCATGCACGCGAAAACCTACGAGGAGGCCATCGACCTGGCGATCGGCCATGTCTACCGGCTGACCGGCGGCGTCTTCACCCGCAAGCCGACCCACATCGATATCGCGAAGAAACGCTTCCGCGTCGGCAACCTCTACATCAACCGGGGCATCACCGGCGCCCTCGTCGGGCGCCAGCCCTTCGGCGGGTTCGGCCTCTCGGGCGTCGGCAGCAAGGCCGGCGGGCCGGGCTATCTCGACCGCTTCGTCCAGCCCCGCGCGACCTGCGAGAACACCATGCGCCGCGGCTTCAGCCCGGAGCTCTGACGCCCGACCGGGCCGGGCTCGGGACCGGCTCTGTAGGCCCATCCAAAAGGAAACGCGGGCCGCTCGTTGTGAGCGGCCCGCGCTGTGTTCAAGGTCAAGGTCCCGATCAGTCCGGACGCACGGTGTTGCTGTTCGGACGGGTGCTCGGGCTGGGGTTGGGCTGGATCGGCGAGCAGAAGCCCGGGCGGAACTGGCGGCTGAATTCCTGGAGGTCCAGGATGTCGACGATGCCGTTGCCGTCGAGGTCGGTGGCGGGGTCGCCCGACTGCCAGAGGTTCACGAAAATCGCGAGGTCGTTGAAGTTCTGACGCCCGTCGCCGTTGAGGTCGAACGGGCAGTTGTTGTCGGGCGGGTTGTTCGGGTCGCACGTACCCGTCTGGAACTCCTCGTTGAAGATGAGCGAGTCCTGCCCGTCCACGACGCCGTCGCTGTTCAGGTCGGCCGCGGTGTTGCCCGTGGCGAAGAGGACCGCGAACGCCTGACGGTCATCGAAGTCCTGATCGCCGTCGCCGTCGAGGTCGAAGCGGCACCCAGCGAAGCGGGGCGCGGTGAGACCGACCTGGCACTCCCCGAAGAGGAAGGCGCCGTCGGTCCCCGTAAAGTCGCCGTTGAAGAGGGCGAGGTCCTCGAGGTTCACGATCCCGTCCCCGTTGAGGTCGGCGACCGGGTTGCCGGCGTCATACAGGGCGAGGAAAGCGATCCGGTCGGCGAAGTCCTGGACGCCGTCTCCGTTGATGTCGTACGGGCACCCGTTGGGCTGGAAACTCTCCTGGACGGGGTCGCACACCCCGGCGGTGAACTGACCGAAGAACAGGGCAAGATCGTTCGGCGTGACGAACCCGTCGCGGTCGATGTCCGCGCTGTTGCTCTCGTTGAGCCAGAGCGCCGCGAAGTCGAACAGGTCGCCGAAGTCCTGCCGGAAGTCGGCGTTGACATCGAACGGGCAGAACGGCACCTGCCCGATGAACCAGGTGTCCTGCGGGTCGGCGGTGAAGATCTCCTGGATCGTGACGAGGTCACCCTTGCTGAACTCGACGCTGAAGCCCATCAGCACGAGCAATTCGTCGAGCCCCGCCTGGATCTCGGCGGGCGTCGCGCCGGCGTCGGTCCCCGGGATCAGGGGCAGGCCCAGATCGGCCCGGCGCTGGTTCTCCTCGAGCACCGCGGTCGTCTGCAGCAGGGGCTCGAGGGGCAGGAAGGTCGGAAGACCGTTGATCGAGAAGCTGAACGCGTCCTGATGCACGATCGAGAACGCGTCGTACTCGCCGATCGCCTGCAGCGTCGGAGGCAGCGTCCGGCGGAACTGGATCTCGGCCGCGGTCACGTTGGTCGTGCCCGGGAAGGGGAAGCCCGAGGGGTCCGCGATCGGGATCACGTTCTCCGGGAAGATCTCGATGAAGGTGTCGCGGTCGAAGCGCACCTGGTGCCACGACAGCCCAAGCGCGAAGCCGATCTGGCGGGTCAGGTGGCCGATGTCGGTCCAGGTGCAGTGCGTGATCTGACGCGCGGGTGTCGCGGCGCCGAGGTCGGTGTTGACGCCCGGGTCCTGGATCGAGGGCGCCCCGAACCCGTCGTTGCTGTTCAGGCAGGGCGCCAGATCGGCCAGGTCATCGGGCTCACCACCGGAGCCGATGTAATCGTCGGCGAGCTCGGGGTCGAGCGAGATGCTGCTGAAGATGATCGCCCGGTCGTGGATCGTGGGGTTGAAGCCCACGAACTTGATGCCGATGTCCTCGAGGTCGGTCTCGAGGATCAGCAGCGCGGTGATGACGTTGGGGATGCCGTTCGCCGCGTTGAACTGCTCGGGGTCGAGGTTCTCGCCGGTGACGGCCCCGCTGAAGAAAAACGCGTCGACCATCTCGGGGTCGAAGGTGTAGGGCACGTCCAGGCTGCCCCAGCTCCGGGGCGTGTACACGCCGCCCGGCACCCCGTTCTCCGTGCCCGGCGTCGCGTTCGCCGTCCCGCCAGGGGCCGCGTCGGCGCCCGATCGCGGCGCGTCCGGCAGGTCCCACCGCACCGCGGCGCCCTCCGCGATCTTGCGGAACTGCTCGCGCATCCGCTCCACCGCAGGGGCGTTCCGCTGACGCAGGAAGGCCTCCATCCGCTCCGCAGCGATCTCCTCGCGCATCTCGTGGGCGATCTGGCTGAACTCGATCGCCCGCTCGGTCAGGCGGTCATCGGCGGCGCTGATCACGCCGACGCCGGGTTCCCCCGCGGAGGCCGACAGGGCGGCGCCCGCGAGCGCGAGCCCGGCGAGCGACCGCAGGCTGGAGATGCGGCGGGTCTGCTGAATGGTCATGGAATCGTTCCTTCGAAGCCCATCGGGGCTCGCGGTGCTGGTGCGTGTTCCGGCGATCGGCCCGGCAAGGGCGCTGCAACTCAGAGCGGGGCGATGTTGTTGTTCGTGACGTTGCTCGGGTTGACATCCTGGGGGGTGATGACCCGTGGGCTGCACCCGCGGCTCGACTGGAAGAGCGTGAAGTAGTTGATCAGGTCGAGCGTGTCGATCCTGCCGTCCCCGTTGCCAAGGACATACTCGACCTCGAAGCAGCCGAACCCGGCGGCATCGCCCGGGAAGAGCGTGCCCTGGCAGCTCAGGTAGGTCGAGAGATAAATCTGCATGTCCTTGAAGGTCAGGCGCCGGTCCCCGTCCAGGTCGGCCACGCACGGGTCGGTGCGGGGGTCGATCGGCGGCGCGTACACCGCCTGCAGCGAGGCGATGTCGCCGGCGCTCAGGTCGGGACTGGAGCCGATGATGGCCTGAAGGTTGTCGTTGGGCGCGAGCACGGTGATCGCCCGGCCCTCGACGGTGCAGATCGGGCTGGTGATGAAGGCGCACGAGCCGTAGTGCATGATCGACTCGAAGTCGTAGTCGGGCTCCCCGTCGTTGTCCCCGTCGACACCCAGGATGGTCCCGCTGGTGTTGATGAAGAACTGGCTCCATTCCTGCGGGTCGATGTTGCTGAAGTTGATGCGGACGAACTCGTCGCGGTCCGCCCGCACCATCTCGTGCAGGTAGCCCATCTGGTGCAGGATCTCGTGGATCGACACGCCCACCGAAGGCTGGTAGAGCACGATCATCTCGATCGCCGAGGACTCCGCCAGCCCCGGAAGCGTCGCCGCGCCCCCGCCGAACACGAAGGTCGGGCCCGCGATCCCGGGCACATCGGGGAAGCCGTCCTGGTCGACATCGTCGGGGATGCCGTCACCGTCGCGGTCGTACGCGTTGGGCATGTTGCTGGCGTTGGCGATGATGAGCGACCCGTCGCCGAAGACATCGCCCGAGACCGCCATCAGCGTGTCGGGCGTGCCGTCCCCGTCAAAGTCGAACTGCTCGGCGCCCTGGTCGCTCAGGATCGTGCCCACCGGGAGGAAGCTCGCGTCGAGGATGAAGCTCGTGGTGGTGAAGAAATTGCTCGTCCCGGGGACGCCCGCGTTGCTGAGCCGGATCGTCTCCGGGACGCCGTCCGCGTTGGCCGCGTCGCCCGGCGAGTCGAGCAGGTCGGGGAAGCCGTCCCCGTTCATGTCGTCGAAGACGTAGTCGACATCGACATGCGACGCGAACGCCGGACCGCGGGCGTTGCCCTGGGTCGAGGTCGCGTAGCCACCCCCGTCAAAGTCGGTCCCGACCGTCCGGGGGCCCGTGAACAGGATGAAGGGATAGTCGTCGTCGGGCTCGCGCACCACATCACCATCGAGGATCATCGCGCCGTCCGTGTCGTACTGCACGAAGCCGGAGATCGACGCGGGCGGCGCTGCGGGGCCCTGCGAGGCGCCGGGGCCGAGTTGCGGATCGCGCTCCACGAAACGCACGTTCACGACCTTCTCGATCTCCCGCATGGCGCGGAGGATGTTGGTCTGGTCCTCTTCCTCGATCACATCGTGTGGCAGGGTGTCCTGGAACTCGATCGCGCCCGGGGCCGTCCGCCCGTTCAGCCCATACTCGCGCTGAGCCCACCGCCAGACGGTCTCGCCGTCCTCGTGGGCGAACACCGGGCGGTCATTGCCCCAGCGGGCGTTGCCCAGCCCGTAGAACAGGTACGCGCCCGCGATCTCAGGGTCCTCAGCGGCATCGATCAGATCCCCGGGCAGAGCGGGAGGCGGGATGATGTCGAGGATGATGGGCCGGCCGCCCGAGTCCCACGTCTCGGCGATCCCGTCGGTGTCATCGGGAAGGTCGCAGGGAACGGGGGTCGTCCCGCGAATTCCATCCGCCCCGATCTCGAAGCAGTTGCCGCCACCGGCGGGGAGGAAGGGCTGGCCGATCAGCCCGTCGCCCGAGCCGTCGTTGTCCTGCGTCGCGATCTGCAGGTTGTTGGCGTTGTCCTCTCCGCTGATCCACTCGACCTCGAGCATCCGCTCTTCCAGGAAGGCGTAGTAGATGATGATCGGGTGCTGCTCAGCGGGGTTGGTCGAGCTGAACGCCGGCGTGGGGAACTGCGCCAGCACGTCCTGCTGGTTGAACCGGATCCACACCGGGTTCGTGTTGCTCTGCCCGTACAGGCCCGCAGAGGCCAGCTGTCCCGCCACAGCAACCATGCCCGCTGCGCTCAGGGAACCGATGAAACGGGCCACGCGGGCCGACTGCTCACTGCGCATTGTGCTCTCCAGTTCGCACGCCCAACCCGAGTGCATCGCGAACACTCGGGCACGGGCGCTGCTGGCGCCTCCGCCACCCTTCTGAGTCTACCGGACCCTGGGCAGCGGGTTGACGCGTCGGGAGAATCCTAACGGAGATTTCCCGCCCGCGTCCAGCGGAGGCAGCGTCACCCACGCCGTCCGCTGTGTCTTCTTTCCGAGCCCCAGCCCCAACGGTTCCCGGTCGTTCCCGCTTTCCGCGATCCAGCGGGATTCAGCCAGACCGGCCAAGCGGAAACCCCGGGGACTCACCCGGGCTGGGGACCGCCGTTCTCCACGCTGGGCTCGGGCTTCACTTCTTTGTATACCGAGCCATCCACAAACCCCTGCAGCTTCCGGGCCCGCACCGGGTGCTGCAGCTTACGGATCGCCTTGGCCTCGACCTGGCGGACCCGCTCGCGCGTCACCTTGAAGATGCGACCCACCTCTTCAAGGGTGTAGGTGTACCCATCCCCGATCCCGTACCGCAGTTTGATGATCTCCCGCTCCCGGTAGGTCAGGGTCTTCAGCACCTGCTCGATCCGCTGGGTCAGCATCTCCTGAGCAGCGGTGTCCGCCGGGCTCGCCTGGCGGTCGTCCTCGATGAAGTCGCCGAAGTAGCTGTCCTCGCTCTCCCCGACCGGGCGGTCGAGGCTGACCGGGTGACGGCTGATCTTCATGACCCGGCGCGTCTCCGCGACGGACATCCCCGCCTTCTCCGCGAGCTCCTCCATCGTGGGCTCGATGCCGGTCGACTGCAGGACCGCCTTCTGGATGTTCCTGAGCTTCGTCATCGTCTCGATCATGTGGACCGGGATGCGGATGGTCCGGGCGTGATCGGCGATGGCGCGGGTGATCGCCTGGCGGATCCACCAGGTGGCGTAGGTGCTGAACTTGTACCCCCGCTTGTACTCGTACTTGTCGACCGCCCGCATCAGGCCCGTGTTCCCCTCCTGGATGATGTCCAGGAACGACAGGCCCCGGTTGCGGTACTTCTTCGCGATCGAGACCACCAGCCTCAGGTTGCCCCCCGAGAGGTCCCGCTTGGCCTGCTCGTACTCCCAGAACACGGTCTCGAGGCACGCGCACCGGCGCGTCAGGTCGACGGGGTCCTCCTTGACGAGCCCCCGCAGCCCGTCGAGTTCCTCCCGCATCACCTCGATGTCCTCATCCTCGTACCGCTTCGGGTGCTTCTCCGCCTTCTCCAGCTCGTCCGCCAGGCCCTTCATCTTGATGCTGATCGCCCGCAGCTTCTTCATCAGTGGCACGATGCGGGCGGTGCGGAGGCACAATTCCTCGGTCAGCGTCGCGAGCCGGCGACGACGGGTGAGCATCCGCTGCTGGATCTGCTCGCGCTCCCCCTGCGCCGCGACGGTCGCCTTGCCCTGCAGCTCGCAGAGCTTGCCCCAGTCCTCCGCGTTGTGCCCGAGCAGGCGCTCGATCGTCGCGAGGTTGGTCGGGATGCGCCGCGTCAGCTTTTCCTTGTGGTTCTCCTCCGCGGTCGAGATCCGCATCGTCCGGTCGAAGGGCAGCTCGCCCGCGTCGACCTGCTTGAGCGTCTTGACCGCCTCGCCCACGATGTAGTCGCTCTCGAGGCACCGCCGGCGGAAGACCATCCGAGTCGTCTCGATCTTCTTCGCGAGCCGGATCTCCTCCTCGCGCGTCAGGAGCGGGATCGACCCCATCTGCGTCAGGTACATCCTGACCGGGTCATCGATCCGGCGACCGACCGTGTCCTCGGTCACCGCCTCCTCGATATCCCGCTGGATCGTTTCCTCGTCCAGACGCTCCGCTTCCGCGACATCCCGCTCCGCCTGCGTCAAAGAGGGCGGGGCCTTCGCGTGGTGGGGCTGGTTGATGCGGACCTGCAGCGCCTCGGTCTCCGCCGCACGCTCCCCGCCCGCGACGCTCATCGCCCGGAAGCGGCTCGCGGTCGGCAGGTTCGACTCCGCCGACGCCCGTCGCGCCCGGAACATCCGCGCCCGGTACTCCATCTCGTCGACCATCTCGACATTCAGCCCGTCGAGAACGACGAGCAGCCGGTCGATCCACCCCGGGGCGACCATCTCGTCAGGCAGGACGTTGTTGAACTCTTCGTAGCTCAGCCAGCCGCGAGCACTCGACAGGTCGAACAAACCGGCCAGCGCCGGGTGCAACTCGTTCTTCACGCCCTGAACTCCGCCTGGGTAAGACTTCATCGAATCCAAAGCCATTTGTAGCGCCCCCGCGTCCTCAGGGACGCCCGCCGCCCGAACCCTTCCAGAATCGAGCCCCGGGGTTCGACCCGTGCTCCGCGTGCGCATCCTGCATGCGACGCAGACGCGCCGCGATCGAATCCATACCGCCCGCTCCGCTATCCCCGCCCCGCAGAGACGCCTCCCCGCTCCCATCGAGCGCCGCGGTCGATCGCAGGCGGGCCAGGCAGTCCTCCGCGTGCTCCACCACGCCCGTCCCGGGCTTGGGCTTCGCATCCCCCGTCGAGACCAGGGTCTCGATCCGGCGCACGAACCCCGCTGCCCGCGCCCGGTGTCGGTCGTCGGGCAGCTCGCTCAAAACCGCCGGCAGGCTGAGGTCCCCCGCCCGCGCCAGGTCGATCACCAGCGCCGCGATCACCCCGTCGATCCCCTCCAGCCCCGGGTCCAGCCCCGCCTCCGCCCCCGCCAGCACCACCGTCGCCGCCTCCGCATCGGACAGCGCGCACGCGATCAGTTCCGCCCAGAGGCGCTCGCGCCCGGTCAGCGCCCGCGCAGGCTTCGCCGCCGCCTCGCCCCCGTCGTCCCGGCGCTCGTCCGCCCGCCGCCCCAGCTTCACCGCCGCCTCAACGACCTCGAACCGCACGCCCACCGTCTCCGCGATCCGCGCGAGCAGCGTCGTCCGCGCCCGTGGCTCCATCCGGTCCATCCCCGCGTCCCACAGGCGCCGGACCTCTTCTTCGGCCATCCGCCGAGCCCCGGCCGCCCCCTTGCCCCGCGCCTGCTCGCGCAGGCGCCCGAAGTGCATCTCCACCAGGTCCCGCCCGGTGGTCAAGGTCTTCAGCAGCATCTCCCGCCCGCCCGGGCGCGCAAGAAGCTCGTCCGGATCCTTCGCGTCCGTCACATCGCTCAGGACCGCCACCGACACATCGAGCTCCCCCGAAAACAGCACCTCGAACGCCCGGTTCGCCGCCCGCTGCCCCGCCTCGTCGCCATCAAAGAGCAAGACCACCCGGTCGCACTTCCACCGGAGTCTCCGGGCGTGCTCCTGGGTCAGCGCCGTGCCCAAGGTGCCCACAACATTCTCCACCCCGTGCTGGTGGCACGCGATCACATCCGTGTACCCCTCGACGACCGCGACCCACCCCTCCCGCCGGATCGCGTCCCGCGCCTGGTACAGCCCGAAGAGCGTCTCCAACTTCTTGAACAGCGCGTTCTCCGGGCTGTTCAGGTACTTGGGCTCGTCCGCGTCGTCGATCCGCCTCGCCCCGAACCCCAGCGTCTCCCCGGACTCCCCCAGAATCGGGAAGATCAGCCGATTCCGAAGCGCGTCATACAGCCCCCCGCCCCGCCCCGCGTCGCGCCGCTTGACCAGCCCCGCCCCCTCCAGGTCCCGCTCCGGGATCCCCGCCTGCTTCGCGTACAGCAAGAGCCCATCCCACCGGTCGGGCGCTGCGCCGATCGCGAACCGCTCCAGCATCTCGCCCGAGATCCCCCGGCGCTCGATGACCCCCCGGGCACCGACCCCGTGCTCGGGATGAGCCAGAATCCTCTGGTAAAACCCCTGGGCCGCGGCGTTGACTTTCCGGACCGTCGCCCGGTCACTGCCTTGCTGGCGATTTGGGTGGTCCTCCCCTGTATTTGGGGTGTGCCTTTGCCGGGGCGTGAATTCGACCCCCGCCTGCTCCGCCAGCATCTTCAGGGCTTCGGGGAAGCTCAGCCCGTGGTAGCGCCTCGCGAAGGTCAGCGCATCCCCGCCCGCGCCGCAGACGAAGCAGTGGAAGATCTGCTTGCCGGGCACCACATACATCGAGGGGTTGCGGTCCTCGTGGAAGGGGCACAGGCAGACGAACTCCCGCCCCTTGGGCCGGAG
>DAIQNV010000037.1:16255-32384 GCA_036788215.1 Phycisphaerales bacterium
CCCGCAGCGATCGACGGGGCGCTGGCCGAGCTGCGCGAGACGATGGCGGGCCTGATCGCGGGCGAGCACGCGGGAACGGTCGCGGTCGAGCCCGACGAGGCCGACTTCATCATCGCCCGGTGAAAGCACATCAGTACAAGCCCAAAGCGTCAGCGCCGGGCCTCCCCGGCGCCCGCCGACACGCCGAGCTCGATGCGGACGCGGGATCGCGAAACGGGGCACTCCCCCGCCGACCGACCCCTCTCGCCGCCCATCGCTCACGCTCAGGGCCACTAGCCCCAAGCGTCAGCGCCGGGCCTCCCCGGTGCCCCTCGCCCCACCCCGCCCGATCCGACCACGGATGCGGGAAATGGGAGATCACTTCGCCGACCGATCCCTCTCGCCGCCCATCGCTCACGCTCAGGGCTTGTACAGTGTCGGACACACCATGCTCATCCTCTTCGACATCGACATGACCCTGCTCACCACCAACGGCGCCGGCCCCGCCGCCCTCGCCGACGCCGGTCGCGCCCTCCACGGGCCGTCCTTCCGCACCGACACCATCGAGTACGGCGGGCGCATCGACCCCGACATCATCGGGGAGCTGCTCGTCGCCAACAGCGTCGAGCCCACCCTTGAGGCCCGGGCCGATCTCCGGCGGGAATACGCCCGGCGCCTCCCGGGCGCCGTCGCGGGCAAGACCCGCTCCATGCCGGGCGTGCCCGCCCTCCTCGCCGCCCTCGCGGGCGAGGCGGAGGTGACGGTGGGGGTGCTGACCGGCAATTTCGAGGAGACCGGCTGCCACAAGCTGCAAGCCGCGGGGCTCGATCTCGAAGGCTTCCGTGTGCGTGTCTGGGGAGATGACAGCCCGCTGGAGCCTCACTCGCGCGACCAGCTCCCGGGCGTCGCGCTCGAGCGCTACACCGCCCTGCACGCCCGGGAACTCGACCCGAAGCACGCGGTGATCATCGGAGACACCATCCACGACATCGCCTGCGCCCGGGCCCATGGGCTCCGGGCCCTCGCGGTCGCGACGGGCCACCAGCCGGCGGACATCCTGATGGGGGCCCGCCCTGACCTGGTCATGGCCGACCTGTCGAACACGCAGGAGACCCTCGAGTGGCTGCTGAACCCCTGATGCCCGACGCCACCGCCCGCACGCCCGACGCACCGGCGGTCAAGAGGCCCACGCAGGCCAGGGAGCGTCTGCAGGCGCTCGATGTCCTGAGGGGCTTCGCCCTGCTGGGCATCCTCGTTCCCAACATCTTCTTCTTTGCCTTCCCGATGGAGGCGAGCTACGACGTCGCGGTCATGGGCGACACGCCCGCCAACCATTTCGCCCACGACCTGATGGCGACCGGCTTCCTGGGCAAGTTCATGCTGCTCTTCGCCACGCTCTTCGGCGCGGGCGTCGTCTTCTTCGACAGGAAAACGGAAGGCAAGAAGCTCCGCGCCGGCGCCGGCCTCTGGTACCGGCGCATGGCCTGGATGCTCCTCTTCGGCGTCCTGCACGCCACGCTCCTGTGGTACGGGGACATCCTCGTCTGGTACTCCGTCGCGGGCCTGCTCGCGGTCTGGTGGATCCGGCGGATGAACCCCGTGGGTCTCCTCGTCCTGGGCGTCCTGATGCACCTGCTCGGGACGATGCTCCTGTTCTTCTTCATGGTCTTCGGCATCTGGGGCGTCTCCGCAGGGCAGATCCCCGCCACCGACCTCATCGGGGTCGCTGCTGCGGAGGAGATCGCGATCACGCTCGACGCCTACCCGGGCCTCGTCCTCTTCCGCCTCGAGCAGCTCCTGCTCTTCTGGTTCGTGCTGGGCCCGCTCTTCTATGTCTCGGTCACCGGGCTCATGGCCATCGGCATCGGGCTCACCCGCCTAGGCGTCCTGACGGGCGAGAAGTCGCCCCGCTTCTACGCCATCGCCGCCCTCGTGCTGTTGCCGATCGGCCTGACGACCACCCTGGGCGGATACGCCCTCACGCTCGATCTCGGTCAGGAGCCCTTCCCCGCGATGCTCTGGCAGTGCTACGCCCAGTTCCTCGGGATGCCCCTCGGCTACGGCTACGCCGCGGTGCTGCTGCTCGTCCTGAAGCTGGGCCTCCTGAAGCCCGTCACCACCGCCCTGTCCGCGGTCGGACGCATGGCCTTCACGAGCTACATCTCGCAGACGGTCATCTGCACCACGATCTTCTACGGATACGGGCTGGGCTACTTCGCACAGATCGAGTTCCCCGCGCTCTGGGGCATCATCGCGGGCGTCTGGGCATTCAACATCGCGTTCAGCCTGCTGTGGCTCCGGTACTTCCGCTTCGGCCCGCTCGAGTGGCTGTGGCGCACGCTGACCTATTGGAAGCCCCAGCCTCTCCTCCGCGCCCCGACTCCGCCCGCGGGCCCCGCTCCGCAGCCCGTACACTCCGGCTGACGGGGCGCCGGGCCCCCACGCGGGAAAGGAGTCTTCGCGATGGCTTCCAGCTACCGGGCCCTCTGCTCGGACTTCTATGTCAACCAGAAACTCAGCGTGAAGCTCGACCTCCCGAGAGGTCGCGAGACCATCCTCGAGCTCTTCGAACGCGTCCGCCGCGAGTACCGGGGCATGGGCACCTTCCGGCGGTACCGCGACGAGCTCGCCCTGGAGAGCGCCGCGACCGACTACCCGCACCGCTGGCTCGCGGTCCGTTCGGGCAACATCCGCTCGGGTGTCGTCAATCCCGACCAGTTCGACGACGCCTACGGGCTGCACAAGGTGGTGCTGGAGGTCGCGCCCTACTTCCTCTCCATCAGCCCCCTCGACATCGAGTACCTCGAGGTGCTCTATGGCTTCGACCTGCACGCCCCGGGCAACCAGGACCAGCTCGTCGCCGACGCCCTGCTCGCGGGAAGCCCGCTCCGCGCCGTGGTCGAGACCGAGGGAGCGACCCTCGTCGACTTCCAGCCCCTCGTGGGCCTGGCCACCCGCGCCGACGGGGGCTCGGGCAGGCCCGACACCGAGGCCCACTTCGAGGTCAAGACCCGCTCCGGGCCCAACGCGTCGGAAGACCCCGCGGTAACGGGAGAGCCCCTGAGCCTTTATGTCACCCTGCGGCGCTACGAGCCGGTCGCCGATCTCAAACAGCTCGCGACCGTCTTCGACGATCTCGCCCGACTGGGCCAGGAGCTCATCGAGACCCGCGCCATCCCCGCGCTGCTCATGCCCATCCGCGAAGCGCTGGGCCAGGGGGGCGCCTGAGCCGTGGGCGGTGTACTTGTCCTGGCGCAGTCGTCGGGGAGCACGGGCCAGGTCCTGCTCTGGGTGGGCGTCCTGATCGGGGCGGTCATCGCAGCGAGTGTCGTCGTCCTCGTCCTGCGGCGCAAGCTGCTCAGTCCCGACCATTCGGTCGACAACCCCGCCTCGATCATGGAGTCCCTCCGCGTCATGCGCGACCGGGGCGAGATCTCCCTGGAGGAGTACGAGCGCACCCGCCAGGCCATGATCGCCCGCGCGACCGGCAAGCCCATCCCACGCTCGGCGCCGGCCCCGGCCCGGCCGACCGCGGTCGAGCCCGAGGAACTCCGGGCCCCTCCGGGCTACGACCTCACGGGCGAACCCCTCCCCGTTCCGAAGCCCGAGCCAGCGGTGCGTCCCGATAAAGGCGACCCCCCCCGTCCCGGTCACCCCCTCGCCTGATCGCCCCAGGCCCAACGCCCCGCGTCACCCGCTCCGCCCATCCAGACGCACCGCCATTGATGAGGGAATCGTGAACGATGCCTGTCGGTTCACGACTCCTGGGCTAGCCTGTCGGGTCGGAGATTGCGTCCGACGGGCGTCCTGCGGGTCGGTCTGGATACCCAGCCCCCGGCAAGCCGATGACAAGGTGCCCCCTCCGCGGTGGGCCGGACGCTCCACGAACCACTTTGCCGCGGGTAAGCGCCCGCTGAGACGGAGTCCACCGTTGACGACTGACCCCCTGATGCCCGCCGCGAACGCCTCCCCCGCCTACGGCGCCGCGCCCATCCACCCCGCCTCCATGGCCCGGACGCCGGTCAACGCGACCGACCATGGCTCCCGGGGCGGTGGCGGTGGCGGTGGCGATGACGACGGAGGGAGTGGGGGCGGTGGCTCGGGCTCGGGCAGCGGCAGTGGCGGTGGCTTCCGGGGCCGGAAGGTCACGACCTGCTCGTTCTGCGGCAAGACCAGCCGCGAAGTGGGCCCGATGGTCGAGGGCCCCAACGAGGTCTACATCTGCTCCAAGTGCGTCGACCTGTGCCAGAACATCTTCCGCCAGGAGCGCCGTCGCGTCAGCTCGGTCTCGAGCGCGCTGCGCGAGATCCCCAGCCCGAGCGAGATCAAGGGCTTCCTCGATCAGTACGTGATCGGCCAGCAGGAGGCCAAGAAGGCCCTCTCCGTCGCGGTCCACACGCACTACAAGCGCCTGCTCCACGCCGAGAGCGAAGAAGAAGGCCGCGTCGAGCTCGATAAGTCGAACATCCTGCTCATCGGGCCCACCGGCTCGGGCAAGACGCTGCTCGCCAAGACCCTGGCCCGCCTGCTGAAGGTCCCCTTCGCGATCGGGGACGCCACGACGCTCACCGAGGCGGGGTACGTCGGCGAGGACGTCGAGAACCTGCTGCTGAAGCTGCTGCAGGCGGCCGACTTCGATGTCGAGTCCGCCCAGCGCGGCATCATCTACATCGACGAGATCGACAAGATCGGCAAGACCTCGAACAACGTCTCCATCACCCGCGACGTCTCGGGCGAGGGCGTGCAGCGCTCGCTCCTGAAGATGCTCGAGGGCACCACCGCCAACGTCCCCCCCCAGGGCGGACGCAAGCACCCCGAGCAGCAGTACATCCAGTTCGACACCAGCCAGGTGCTCTTCATCTGCGGCGGCACCTTCGTGGGCCTCGAGGACATCGTCCGCCGGCGCACCGGCCAGACCAAGATCGGCTTCGCCGCCGCCCACGACGACGAGGGCCTGGGCCTGAGCGCGACCGGCGACAAGTACACCGAGCGCGAGCGCCTGCTGCTCAAGGCGAACAACGAGGACATCGTCGAGTTCGGCCTCATCCCGGAGCTCGTCGGACGCCTGCCGATCGTCACGCCCCTGATGCCCCTGAGCGTCGAGGCGCTCGTGCAGATCCTCACCGAGCCGAAGAACGCACTGGTCAAGCAGTACCAGCAGCTCTTCTCCTTCGAGGGCGCCAAGCTCACCTTCACCGAGGACGCCCTCCGCGCCCTCGCGGAGAAGGCCGAGGCGAGGAAGACCGGCGCCCGCGCCCTGCGGGCCGTCCTCGAGGACATCATGCTCGACCTGATGTACGACCTCCCCGACCACGACAACAACGGGGTCGAGTACGTCATCGACCGGCCGGCGGTCGAGCAGCGCCGCAGCCTCGTCGAGCTCCGGGCCAAGCAGTCCCGCACCGCCTGACCAGTCCAAGGGTGCCGTGGAGACATCGCGAAGCGATTTCTCCACGCCGAACCATCCGAATCGCTCAGCAAGCCGCCCCAACCCGGGGCGGTTTGTCGCTTTTCCCGCGCCGTCCCCTACGCCGTCATCCCATCAAACCACCCCCGCACCCACTTGAGCGCCCCCGCCCCCGCCCCCTTGAACTTCGGCTGATGGTCAAGCCGCGCAACGAACAGCGGCGACCCCTCGGGCAGCCTCCACTTCACCGCGTGATAGACCTCCGACTGCGACTCGTCGGACTCGACGAGCGCTGCACCGTCCCACAGGACGAACGCCTCGGGCAAGTCCCGCACGAACTCGGACCCCTGGACGCTCGGCGCGTGGACGAGATAGACAGGCATCCCGCCAGCCTACCGCGTCAGTTCAACGGATCACACACCCAAACCCCGCCCCCCCGCGCCTCGACACGCCGCACCAGGTGCAGCTTCACCGTGCTGTCCGCCAGCGACCGCAGCTCCCGGGCATCGTCCCCGCCCACGTGAACCGTCGGCTCCCGGGCCGAGGTCTCGCTCAGCCCCTCGACGCACCGGGCCAGCAGCATCGCGTTCACCCGGGCCCAGCCAGCAGCGGTCACCGCCGCGTCGAGGCCCTCGCGCCCGAACCGCGTCAGCACGTGCAGCCCGCCGTCCTCATCGGTCGCGAGCTCCACCTCGGGTGCCGAGGGGCACCGGAGGTCCGTCGCCCGCAGGCCCCGCACCAGGGACGCCAGGGGCGGGGGCAGATCATCGTCGAAGGCCTCCCGCCGCTCCGCGGTGCGCGACGCCACGCCCCCGATCCTCGAAGCGGTCGCGTTCGGGGCCGCGACCGGGCGAGTAACGACCACCGCCCGGGGCGCGGGCGTGCGATGCTCCGGCTCTTCCAGCACCTCGCCCGACCGGATCCGTTCCAGAAGTTCGTCCACGCCCGACGCTCCTTCCCACTGCCCCATCCCGGTCACATTCGTCGGTCCCGCCTTCATCACCGCCGGCCCGACCAAGAGTTCACGCCCCAGGAACCGCTGCGCCGCATCCACCAGCCGACGCTCCGCAGCCCGGGCCCGCGCCGGCTCCGCGCCCGCGACCGCGATCGCCAGTTCCGGCCCCTCGCCCTCGCCGATCGTCCCGTCGTACTCCGCGACCAGCCCCTTGAGCAGCCGGTAGGCCGCGATGACCGCCGCGTCGTCCGCGCCGGTCAGGATCGTCACGCGGTCGACGCGTTTCCCGAGCCGAAGCAGCGCCGGCTGGTCGACCTCCTCCACCCGCACGATCCACCGGTCGTAGCCCGGGGGAACGCCGTCTGCCCGCACGCCCACCGGCGTGTGCCGCTCGATGCTCGCCCCGCCCCGCGCCAGGCGCACGAGCGCGACGGCGCCGTCGATCACGTCCGCGGTCCGCGCCGCGTACTGCCTCACCCACAGCGACGCCCGCACCGGCAGATGACCCAGAACCAAAGCCTCGACCCGGTTGGCAGCGTCCCGCTTCCCGCCCCGGCGCGCCCCGGCGCGGGACCCCAGCACGCCGATCGAGCCGATGACGTCCTCGACTTCGTGGTCGTCTTCACCAGCGGGCTCCGAGATCGCTTCGGGCCCCGGGACATCGACCGCCCCGCCCCCGACGCCCGGTTCATCGCCTATGAACAGCGCCGCGAGTTCATCGTGCACCGCGTCTTCTGACGCGAACGCATCGCCGGCGCTCCGCCCAAGCTCCACGCGTTCCATCGTCCTCGAAGCCTCCGCCCCGCCCGTCCCGCCGCCGATCGTCGAGCATCCATGCCCGCTCACGACGCCGATGCCACGCGAGGGATTGACAGCCGCGGGTTAGACGCCCCGACCGGGCTCGTCCACGCGGATGAGACTGTTCAACTCGCCGAACTCGTTGGGCCGCGTGCTCGCGTTGAAGGGGTCGTTCACCCACTTCCCGTCGACCACCAGCCGGTAGGCGTGCTCGCCCGTCGTCAGTTCGACACTCAACTCGTGCACGCCCAGGTCATCGTTCCGACGCATCACGTGCGTCTCGACGCTCCACCCGTTGAAGCTCCCCGCGATCGAGACGCGCCGCCCCAGCGTCGCGGGCTGCACGAAGAGCGCCCGCCGACCGCTCAACCGCACCCCGAAGAGACGCTCGACCGACTTCGGGGGCGTCACCGGCGCCGCGGTGTCCTCCACGAGCGCGAGCGCCCCGACCCGCCGCTTGATCTGCGTCTCGGGCAGCGTCTGCACGCCCGCCGCCTCCGTCGCCTCCCGCACCTTCTTCTGCAGGATCTGCGCCCGCTGGTACAGGTCCTCCATCCGGCTCATGGGCTCGACCACGATCGCCGCCGCCGCCGCTTCCATCGCCGCCTGGTGCTCGGTCTGCGTCGCTGTTCCGCCCCCCCCGCCCGTCTGCGTCTGCACGCCGGCGACCGTCGTCGCGGTCGCGTTCGAGGGCGAGCCGGTCCAGGTCGGGGCCCCGGTCGACCGGCGGTCCGTGCCGGGCGTGTCCGCGTCACGCCCGGACGTGACCACGGGGCCCGGCATGGGCTCGGCACCCGCAGGGCGCGACGCTTCCACGCGACCCGCCCGGCGCGAGCCGGGGATCGCCCGCTGCAGCACCTCGATCGTGGGCAGGTCCGCCTCGTCGATGACGGGCTCCTCGATCTCCAGCCCCGCCCGCTCGATCAGGTAGTCCCCGAGCCGGGCGTAGTCCTCGGCGCCGACGCTCTCCGGCGCGTACTCCAGGATCGGCTGCCCGTAGCTCGCCGCTTCCTTCAGCAGGGGATCGAGCCGGATCGTCCCGGGGATCACCGCGTGCCCGAAGCGCTCCCGCAGCTCGCCCAGCAGGTCCCGGGCCAGCGTGCTCGTGGGGTCGTGGATCGTCGCGAGCAGGCGGGCGGTCTGGCGTGTGCCCAGCCGCCGGCTCAGGCTCCGCAGCGTCGCCGCCTGCTTGCTGGCCCCCTGCAGGCTGAAGTAGCTCGTCTCGACCGGGATGATCACTTCCTGGGCCGCGGTCAGCGCGTTGTAGGTCAGGAGCCCGATCGCGGGCGAGCAGTCGATGACGCAGCAGTCGTAGTGACGACCGGCTTCCTTGGTCAGGCGTTCGAGGGCCATCGCCAGGCGCCGCTCGCAGTTGGGGAGCTGCGCGAGCTGGCCCCGGGCCGCCTCCATCCCCGCCAGCTTCGTCCGGCTGGGCAGGAGGTCGAGGTTCGTCCCCACCCGCCACAGCAGGCGGTTCGCATCGAGAACCTTGTGCTCGGGCAGCGCCATCAGGTCCGAGACGTCCCGCTCGATCCGCTCCTCGGGGATCGCAAGGCCCGCGGCGCAGTGCGATTGCGGATCGAGGTCGACGAGCAGCGTCCGCAGTCCCCTCGACGCGAGCACCGCCGACAGGTTGATCGCTGTCGTCGTCTTCCCGCAGCCGCCCTTCTGGTTGATGATCGCGAGCGTGCGCACCGGCGCCCCCTTCGTCGTGAGAGACCCTGATCCAGACCCGCCCGCGACAAAGACTCCCCCAGGGCGGCACGGGCCGTCGTAAGCACGACAACCCCGTTATCGGGTCAAGTCCGACAGGGCGTGAAAACTCTCAAATAGCGTCAGATTCTGAGGCAGCCCGCCCCGCTTAATGCGGGGGAACCCAAAAAAGGGATCAGCCGCCCCGGATCGCGGCCCAGCCCGCCCGCACCGCGCCCGGATCGGGCCCCTCGACCACCCGGCACCGCCCCGGCCCATCGGGCACCACGATACGGAGCTTCCCCCCCGAGACCTTCTTGTCGTCGCCCATCGCGTCGACCAGTTGCTCGTCCCCGGGCAGCCCGGCGAGGCTCGTCGGGAGCCCGGTGCTCGCGATCAGGCTCCGCACCCCGTCCACCCGCTCGGGCGCGACGAGCCCGAGCGCCGCCCCCGCCCCGGTTGCCGCGATGAGCCCGAGCCCGACCGCCTCCCCGTGGCGCAAGGGGGCGTCACCCGCGTCAGCGGTGGGGGAGAGGTGGGCCATGGGCTCGATCGCGTGGGCGTAGGTGTGCCCGAGATTCAGCAGGGCCCGGCCCCCGGTCGCCGCTTCCTCGCGCTCGTCCGAGCGGACGACCGCCGCCTTGATCGCGACATTCCGGGCGACCAGCTCGGTCAGCACCCCGGGCTCGCGTGCGAGGATCGATTCCATCGACGCTTCCATCCACGCTGCGAGGCCCGCGTCCACGAACCCGCCCAGCATCCCGTGCTTCAGGCACTCCGCCAGCCCGCACCGGAAGTCCCGCTCCGACAGCGACCCGAGCAACGCGACATCCGCCAGCACCGCCGCGGGCTGCCAGAACGCGCCCGCCATGTTCTTCACGAGCCGCTGACCGACTTCGACATTGATCCCCGTCTTCCCGCCCACCGACGCGTCCACCATCGAGAGCAGCGTCGTCGGGCACTGGATGACGGGCACCCCGCGCCGATAGCTCGCCGCGGCGTACCCCGCCACATCGCCCACGATCCCCCCGCCCACCGCGATCACGGGATCCCGACGCTCAAGCCTCGCGGAGACCATCGATTCGAGGAGTTGCCCCAGGGTCCCGATCGTCTTCGCCCGCTCCGTGGGCTCGAAGGAGTCGAAGACGACCTCGCCGACCCCCGCGCCCTTCAGCGCCCCCTCCACGACGAGGCGCACCTCACCGGGCAGCCCCCCGTCCAGCACCACGAACGCGCGGGCCGGGACCTTTCCCAGGATCGAGCCGATGTCCGAGAGCCCCCGCCCGAGCGCCCCCGCGCCGATGCGCACCGTGTACGACCGGTCCGGGGCGCTCCCTCCCAGCTCCACCCCCACCCGACGCTCGTCAGTCGACATCGTCGCTCTCTTCGTCGTCGCCCGCCTCGGGAGCCGGGTCCGCGTCGTGCGGCCGCTGCCACTCCACGCGCTTGGCGTCCCCCCACATCATCTCGAGGTCATAGAACGCCCGCGTGTTCGGCTCGAAGAGGTGCACCACGACATCCACGAAGTCGACGAGCAGCCAGGTCGACCGCTCGTCCGTCGAGGTCCGGAAGCTGGGCCACCCCTGGCCCTCCCCAAGTTCCTGCACATCGTCGAGCGCCGAGTTCATCTGCCGGTCGCTCGTGCCCGACGCGATCACGAGGAAATCCGTCACCTCGCTCAGTTCCCGCACGTCCAGCACCACGATGTGCTCGCACTTGTCGTCGCGCAGCAGCCTGGCGCACTCGATCGCGAGCAGCCGCGTCTCCGCCTCGTCGCCCAGGCTCTTGGCCTGGCGGGCCCGGTCGCTCGCCTTGGCCCGCCCCTCGCGGACGCGCTCGTCGTAGCCCGCGGGCCCGTCCCGCCCGTCCCACTTCCCGTTCGCCCCGCCCGATTCGCCGGCCCCCCCGACCCCACCGACCCCACCGACCCCGTCCGTGCCTTCATCCATGCCGGTTCCGTTCCTTGTGTCCGCGTCGTGTTCGCTGGTGTGCATCGCCTGAAGCCTACTCATCCTCCCCGCCCTCTTCGTCCCCGTCGCCCGTGAACATCCACCCATCGTCCCCGTCCTCGTCGTCCTGGTCCCTCCGGCGCCTCGATTCCTCCCTGGGTTTCACGAACGCGAGGCCAAAGACCCCCTCCGCCGCCCCGCCCAGCCCCTCCCCCGCGACGCCGAACGAGGCCTCCAGCCCCTGGGCGGACCGCCCGTCCAGGTCGCCCGGCCCACCGGGCTCCTCATCCTCCCCGCCCGAATCACTCACCCCACCAGGCCCCCTCACCTCCACCAGCAGCACCCCGCCCGGGGCCACCACTCGCCAGAGTTCCGCTGCGGTCGCCCGGTCGATCGCCCCGAGCCCCCGGGCCGCCACCACGACGTCGAAGGCCCCGGGCATCTCGCCCATCAGCGTCTCCACGCCCCCCGCCTCGAAGCCGATGTGGGGCGCCCCGTAGCGCCGCTGGGCGTACTGCACGCTCTCGGTGTCCGCCCCCGCCGCCACCACGCCCCCGGAGGGGCCCACCTGCGTCCCGAGCCAGGCCGCCCCCGCCCCGGTCCCGCAGGCCGCGTCAAAGGCCCGCATCCCGGGTCGCACCCTCGCCCCGAGCAGGCGATGCACCGCGGGGCTGGGTGAGCCCTCGGGCAGCAGGTCCTCGTAGATCCGCCAGGCGGACGCGCTCTCGCCCTCCCCATCCACCGGATGGATGAGCATCGCCTCGCCCGAGGGGAACCGCACCTCCCACCGGGCGACCAGGAGCTTCTTCCCGCCCCCTTCCGGGCGCACTTTCCTGGGTGACCTTTCGGTGTACTTCACCCCGTCCACCACCACGCGCCGCCGGACGCCCACCACCCGGGCCAACTTGCTCAGCAGACCCCGTCGCCTGGGGCGCGCCACCGCCACCGCGGGCGTCCGCTCCGCGGTCTCCTTGCGCCTCGCCAGCCTCCGCGACCGCGTGCTCATCCGATGCTGTCGCCCACCAGGTCGCCCGGCACGTCCCCGCCCGCAAACAGCATCCCCTGCCGCTCGACAGGTTCCGCCTCCCACGCCGGCACCGTGCCCCGGGCGTGCGCCCAGATCCACCCCGTCGGCTCGAACTGGCTCGAGACCGTCAACGCGTAGGGCGCCCCCTCGTGCAGCCTCGCCGCCAACTCGGGCCGGTTGCACTCCCTGCTCAGGTGCAGCAGCACCACAGGCCCCCGGGGCCCGATCTCCGCCACGACCGCGGCGCACTCCTCGTTGCTCAGATGCCCCGCCCCGCCGGTGATGCGTTGCTTCAGGAATGCCGGGCGCCCGCTGGATGCCTGCATGTTCGGGCAGTAGTTGCTCTCGATCGCGAGCAGGTCCACGCCCCGCAGGTGCGCCGCCAGACCCCGGTCCGCCCGGCCCAGGTCCGTCGCGAACCCCACCTCCGCCGTCCCCATCCGCCCCTCCACCCTGAGCCGGAAGGTCGCCACCCCGTCCGCGTCGTGGGCCATCAGCATCGACCGCAGCGCGACCCGCCCGCACAGCGCCGCCTCCCCGTCGAAAGGCTCGTTCCGCTTCAGAAGCAGCCCGAAGCGCTGCGCCCGACCCACGTGTCTGCGGTGCAGCCGGAGCGTCGCCCGGCAGTCGCGCGTCGTCGCCCAGCCGCCGTGGAAGTGGTCCTTATCAAGGTGCGTCAGCACGATGTCATCGATATCCCCCACCCGCAGCCCGCACTCCGCCAGCAGTTTGCGCGTCCGCGTCGGGCTCAGCCCCGCATCGATCAGGATCACCCGCCGTGGCCGCCCCGCCCCCCCGTCCGGCACCACCAGGACCGAGCAGTTCCCCGCGCTCCCGCTCGCCAGCACCCGCAGCCCCGCGACCGCTCCCTCCGCCGGCGGCACCGGGGGCTCCTCGGGACGAACAGTGGGGAGGTCACGCCAAGCCACCGCCGATCAGCCCTCACCCTCTTCATCCGCACCCGCCAGCACGCTCTCCACCGACCCATCCCCCCGAATCGCCTCCGCCTGCGCCTTCAAAACACGCTTCAACCACGGAATATGGTGCGACCGCAAACTCCCATCGCCCGCCGCGATCGGCTTCTTCGCGCTGCGCACAAACTCCGCCATCTCCGCCACGATCGGGCTCCGCTGGCCGATCTCGCCCAGGATCTCGATCATCTCGGGCCTCGTCACCCCGCTCTTGAAGGCCTTCCGGTACGCCTCACGCACGAGCGTGATCTCCTCCCGCGCGACCCCGGAACGCCTCATGCCCACCAGGTTCAGCCCCGCCATGGTGTTGGTGTCGACGATGATCCCGTAGGGCGGCACATCCGTCGAGGTCTGGCTCCCGCCCTGCATCATCACCCCGCGCCCCACACGGCACCATTGGTGCACCGAGCAGTTCCCGCTGATGAACGCCCGCTCCCCGATCTCCGCGTGCCCGCCAATGACCGCCGAATTCGCCAGGATCACGTGGTCGTGCACGATGCAGTCGTGCCCCACGTGGCTGCACGCCATCATGTAGATCCTGTCCCCGAGGACCGTCGGGTGCTCCGCCCCCATCGAGGCGTGCACCGTCGACGACTCACGGAAGACGCACCCCTCCCCGATCACCACCCCCGCCATCTCGGCGTCGTGGTCGATCCCCGTGTGCTGCGCCGGCAGACCCGCGGAACTGAACGGATAGAAGACGCACCCCGCCCCGACCACCAGGGGCCCCCGAAGGTGTACCTGCGCCACCAGCCTCACCCCGGGCCCCAGCATCACACGCCCATCGAGGACGCACAACGGCCCGATCTCGACATCGTCCGCCAGCACACACCGCTCATCCACAACCGCCGACGGATGCACACGCGCCATACCGCCAGTGTACGACCCAATCCTCCCCCGTCGCCGACGGGGGAGGTGCCCGCGAAGCGGGCGGAGGGGGTGCCTTTCGAGCGGCCACTGACGCTCGCGTCACCTACCCTCCTCCGTGAACTCCCCCCGCTCCCCGCTCCCCACCCTCCACCTGGGCCGCCTCCCCTACGCCGATACCTACCAGATCCAACTCGACCACCACGCCCAGATCCTCGCCGACCGCGAGACCCAGGCCGGCCCCCCGGGCCTCATCCTCACCGTCGAGCACCCCCCGGTCATCACCCTCTCCAACCGCCCCGGCGCCGCCGACCACATCCTCGCCCCCGAAGCCGAACTCAACAGACAAGGCGTCACCCTCGAACGCACCGACCGAGGCGGCGACGTGACCTACCACGGCCCCGGCCAACTCGTCATCTACCCCATCCTCGACCTCAACCGCCTCAAACTCCGCCTGCACGACTACCTCCGCCTCCTCGAGCAGGCCGTCATCGACGCCCTCGCTGGCTACGACATCCGTGCCCACCGCGACGCCTGCGCCACCGGCGTCTGGATCCCCCGGTCAGAGCCCGACACCGCTCACCCCTCCCTCACCGCCAACCCCGCCGAATCCTGCTCAACCACCAGCGACGCCAAAATCGCCGCCATAGGCATCCGCGTCCGCAAATGGGTCACCCTCCATGGCCTCGCCCTGAACATCACCACCAACCTCGACCACTTCCGCCTCATCGTCCCCTGTGGCCTCACCCGCCCCGTCACCAGCCTCGAACGCATCCTCGAATCCCCGCCCCCCTTCGAACAGGTCCGCGACGACACCACCAGTGCCGTGCAGCGCCTCCTCACCCAACAACCCCTGTCTTAAGCCCGGTGCCCGGTGCCACTGACCTGGCTCTGCAGGTCAGTGCGAACACACAATGGTCCCGGGTGCCGTGGAAACATCGCGCAGCGATTGTTCCACGAACCCCCCGGGTCCCACACCGAACCCATCCGCCAAACCCTTTGGCCCTTTGGCCCTTTGCGATGTGACCCTTTGCCCCGCCTCACCCACCCGACGGAGCAACCTCGTCCTCGCTCGCCTCACCCTCAACCTCCGCCCCAGCCTCCGGCAACCCAAGCTCCGTCCGCACCATCCCGGTCAGGTCCGTCGTCGCCGGCCCGAAGAGCACCGGACGGGCCAGGATCTCCTGAGTCACCGTCGCGAGGTTGCTCGACTCATCGATCACCGCGTCCGTCCGCGTCGCGAAGACCACGCCGAACCCGCGGCTCGCCGCCACCTTGTCCGCCGCTGCGTGAACGGTGGTGTACGCCTCCCGGGCCTGGCGGGCGCTCATCTCCTGATAGGCCTGGTTCGCCTGCTGGCCCAGCTGCTGGGCCTGCTGGGCCAGGCGCTGGTACTGCTGGCGAAGGGGCCCCTGCTGGGGGTCGTTCTGCGGAAGGAGCTGGATCTCCTCCTGCAGACGCTGCAGTTCCGCCTGCGCCGCGTCGAGCCGCCCGGTCCACTCCTCCGCCACCGACTCCCGCTCCGGCCGGAACGTGTCGGACTGCAGCGTCTCCTGCACCAGCGCCAGGACGTCGACCGTCGCCATCTTCTGCGACCCCACGCCCGACCCCGCGTCCTGAGACGCGATCGCGGTCCCGTCCACCCCGCGCACGCCCAGCACGATCGCCAGGCACACCAGCGCGGTCACATACAGCACAACTCGTTCCATGCGGGCCATCGGCTCTCCGGTTCGCTCGGGGTTCAGTCCGTCAAAGCCGGAGTCTACGGGCCCCGTCCGGGGTATTCTCCCGATTCACCCGCCCCGATCGGGGCCATTCACCCCCGGACCGACCCGGACAACAGGCGAGCACGCGACCCGAGGCCCGTGCTTTCCCTCAAGAGCACCCGACGATTCCGAAGGAGCACGCGATGCGCCACCCCATGCTCGACACCCTCGCCCGCGTGCTCGTCCAATTCTCCAACGAGGTCAGGCCCGGCGAGCTCTGCGCCATCCGCGCCGACCCGATCGCCATGCCCCTCGTCCTCGCCCTCACCTCCGAGATCCTCAAGGCCGGCGCCCACCCCGTCTGGTGCGCCCGCTCCGACGAGGTGACCGACCTCATGCTCGCTGAAGCCTCCGACGCCCAGCTCGCCTTCACAAGCCCCATGGACCTCCACCGCGTCGAGCACACCGATGTCGACTTCGCCATCTGGGCCGACCGCAACACCCGCGCCGCCGGCGCCGTCGACCCCGCACGCCAGGCCGCCGCGTCCCGCGCCCGCCGACCCATCCTCGAAGCCTTCATGAAGCGCGAAGCCGCCGGCCAGCTCCGCTGGTGCGGCACCCTCTACCCCACCGAGGGCCTCGCCCAGGAGGCCGAGATGTCCCTCTCCGCCTACCAGCGCTTCGTCTTCGAAGCCGGCCTCCTCCACCTCCCGGACCCCGTCGCCGCCTGGAAACACGTCAAGGAACGCCAGGCCCGCCTCTGCGAACGCCTCGCGGG
>DAIQNV010000038.1:0-32163 GCA_036788215.1 Phycisphaerales bacterium
GGTCAAGGGTGCGCGCGAAGTTCTCCCACTCGACGAGGATGGGCTCGAGGTTGCTGGAGATGAAGTCGGCGAGGCGCATGGATTTTCCGGTGGGGATTCCCGAGTTATCGGGCTGTCGGCGATGGTAGAGTGTGTCATGAGGGGGCGATGGGCTTAGGAAGACTTCATGTTGGGTGGGTGGCCCCGGGGGGTATTGGGGGCGGGGGGGGGCGGATTTGAAGTCGTTGCCCCTGATGCGGTTGTCCGAGTGGGTTTGCGTGGTGGTGGTTGTTGCGGTGGTGGGGGCGACGCCCCCGCACCCGCTTCGGGATGGGGGTGTGGGGTTGTTTGGGGGGCTCACCCTGACCTTCGCTTTGCGAAGGTCAGGCGTCCGGGGAGGGGGGTGGTGGTGGCGGGCGGTGCGTGGAATGGACGCGGGGACGCTGGATGTGGATGTGAAGGGGTGGTTGAATCCTTTGGTGTGTTAGAGGTGTTGAGGTTGGCAGGGTGTTGAGGGGGGCTGTGGTTCGCGGGCGGTCCGCGGACACGGAATGGATCGCTTCGTGAGTTCACTGAAGCTTCAGCACGTGAGGGACTTGGAGGAGGAGGGACTGATCCGTTTCTGCCTCGTGAACGCGCCGGTTGTACTCGTGAACGAGAGTCGACCAAGTCGATGCACTATTGCTAGTCGCGAAGGCGGACAACTCGGCAATGTTGTGACTCACAAATGATTCTATTGATTCAACTGAAACGCGGTCGGCTAAGCCTTCAAGTTCAGCGAGCACATAGGCCTTCGGCAGAGATGCGTCTGCCACCAGAAGGTACGACGCCAACCCCTGCTCAAGATTTGCCCTACATCGCTTCAGATGGCCGGGAGTGGGCGCAACGGTCACGTGGAACGCAGTGTCGCTAACGATAAAGTCGCCAGCGCGACCTCCAGGATTATCCGCCGCACTTGACGAGTAGTTCGCGATCTCGATTGAGGGAAACCGACATGCGAGCTTCGCGCCGACGAGATGCTGAGCGACAATTCCTGCAGATTTTCGCTTCTTCGCTTCATTAAGTATTTGTGTGACGATCGCCTTCGTCGGCTTATGCGGATCAAAGGCAAAGGCGATGCGTTCAAGCGTGTAATAGGTGTCGAGTTGCTTTACCAAGAACGCTTGGAGATCGTCGATTGTCTGATTTCGTTCGATCCCGGATAGTTCGCATAGACCGTGCTCGGCGAGCACCTTGAGCATCAACTTGACTGGTGCATTGTTTCCCCGGTTTGTGCGGCCACCTTCGCTCGGAAATGGGCGGTCCTCCCCGTACCGCCCCAAGATCTTTTGGAGTGCTGGCAAGCTCATTCCGGCGATCTGCGCTTCGCCCGGAGCGAGATGGTTCGCGATGCGCAGCTCGCAATCGTCGCGTAGTCGTTCAAGTACGATGAGAGCCGCGGCGATCGTGCCTTTCGCGGGTAGCCCATTGTATCTCGTCAGGCGCTTGAGATGCGCGAACCACTCTTGAAAGGCTGCTAGAAGATCGGTCATCGCCGTTATGCTCGTAGGTGGCTTCGCTGCCCGCATCCTGCGGCGGTCGCCTCAAGACATGGATTGAGCCGGTTCCTAGCAACCCAGTCGATCGCGGGCACGCACACCGCGTCACCGAAGCCGAAGAACGCTTGATTGGCTGGAACTCCGATGATGAAGTCGTCGGCCCCCATCAGGCGTGCGCACTCACGCGGTGTGAGGAGGCGGGCTGCAAAGCGGTCGTAGCCGGCCTTGAACAAGATCTGGCGACCACTGCCACCCTTGGGAGTGCGCAGGCAGCCGGCGATCCCGTCGGTCCGAAGTTCGCCCATTGAACGCTTGGTTCCATCGGCCTGTTGGCGCACGCGACGGAACACCGTGCCGTATGACCAACGGCGCTTGGCGATCATCTCGTCGGCGATGGACCTATGGCGATCTGAGAACTGGTGATACAGGTACTCGGCCCGGTCTCGCGACCACCACCAATCGCTGCCGTCGGGGACGGGCTCGATGATGTCTCGGAGCGTTGCTTTTGCCTTCGGGGGTGGCTCGGGCAGGTCCGCCAATGCCCAGCGAATGTGGGGATTCGCGTTGATGAAGGCGCTCAATTGCGCTGGTCGAAGCCGCGATGGAGTTGCGACCCGATGTTGCACTTCATGGCTGAGAGCGTCGCCGACGACAAACAGGCGAGGGCGACTCTGCGGGACGAACCATCTTGCATCGAGAACAAAGGCATCTACCGCGTAGCCGAGGCCGTTCAGGGCTTCGACCGCTGATCTGAAATCGGCCCCGCCGTGCGAGGTGAGGAAGCCTGTGACATTCTCGAGGAGGACAAGTGGCGGGCGACGACTTCCCATTCCTTTGAGGACATCAACAAAGCCCCAGAACGCGGACGACTGCTTGCCGCGAAAGCCCAAGCGGCCGCCTGCCAGCGAGAGGTCGGTGCAGGGGAACGACGCTGTGGCCACTTCAACATCCGGGATGGAGTCGCCGCAGACGCCGTGGATGTCGCCGAGGTCGAAGTGTCGGTCTGCATCGCCAAAGTGCGCGTCGTACATCGCCCGCTTATCCGCGTCGATGTCATTGGCGTACGCGATCTGCCACCCCGCCGCTTCGAGGCCCATTCGGACGAGTCCGATGCCGGCGAAGAACTCAGCAAAACGGGGGCCGTCGTTTGGCGAGGTGGACTGCCAAGGCAGAGCGGGCTGGGTGGTGTTCGGGCTCACGGCATGAGTATAGCGGGAGGTCCGGCGGCGTCGAGGCACAAGCTGTTGGGGTCGTTGGATGCTTGGGCCGCCATATTTGGAGGCATCACCCCACCGCCGCCACGACTTTCTCCGCCGCGTCCGTCAGATCCGTCGCCGCCTGAAGCGTCGGCAGGTCCTTGGCCGCGTCCTGCAGCAGCTTCCGGCCCGCTTCGGAGTTGTTGCCTTCGAGGCGCACGACGAGGGGGACGGTGAACCCGACTTCGTGGGCCGCGTCGATGATGCCTCCGGCGATGCGGGCGCAGTCCATGATTCCGCCGAAGATGTTGACCATGATGCCCTTGACCTCGGCGTCGCTCAGGATGATCTTGAAGGCCTTGGTCACCGCTTCCTTGGTGGCGCCGCCCCCGACATCGAGGAAGTTGGCGGGTTCGCCTCCGTGGTGCTTGATGGTGTCCATGGTGGCCATGGCGAGGCCGGCGCCGTTGACGAGGCAGCCGATGTTGCCCTCGAGCTTGATGAAGTTGAGGCCGGCGGCTTCGGCTTCGACCTCGGCGGGGTCTTCCTCGGTGGGGTCGTGGAGGGCCTGGAGGTCCTGGTGGCGGAAGAGGGCGTTGGAGTCGAACTCGAACTTGGCGTCGATGGCGATAAGGTGGCCGTCGGGGTGGGTGTCGGTGGGGGGGGTGATGACGAGGGGGTTGATCTCGGCGAGTGAGCAGTCCTTCTGCTCGAAGAGGGTGGCGAGGTTGTGCATGAGGCGGGTTGCCTGGGAGATCTGCTTGCCCTTGAGGCCCAGGTCGAAGGCGACGCGGCGGGCTTCGTGGGGCTGGAGGCCCATGAGGGGGTGGAGGGGGAGCTTGAGGATCTTGTCGGGCGTTTTGTCCGCGACTTCTTCGATCTCGACGCCCCCCTCGGAGCTGGCGATGAGGACATTGCGGCGGGTGGCGCGGTCGGTGGTGATGGCGAGGTAGAACTCGGCGGGGCGGTCGGGCTCGCCCAGGTGGGTGAGGCCGACCTGGGAGCGGGTGGCGATGTCGACGCCTGCGGCGACGAGGAGCTTGGTGACCTCGAGGCCCTCGGGCCCGGTCTGGGGGGAGACCATGCGGTTGCTGAGCATGAACTCCGCGGCGTCGGTCGCGGCTTCGGCGGACTCGACGAGCTTGACGAAGCCGGCCTTGCCCCGGCCCCCCGCGAAGACCTGGGCCTTGATGACCGCGAGCTTGGTCTTGGCGTCGTTCGAGACCTTGCTGTAGGTCTGGGCCGCCTGGGCCGCGGAGGTGATGACCTCGCCTGCGGGGACGGGGATGTTGAAGGAGGCGAGGAGGTCGCGGGCCTGGTGCTCGTGGATTTTCATCGGGGGCTCCGGGTGGGGGGGTGAGGCTCGATGGTACCAGCGGTAGTGGGGTGGGGAGAGACGCAGAGACGCAGAGACGCAGAGACGAAGTGGGGGCGGGGGTCAGGTTTGGGGTGGCCTGAGGGTCTTCGCGTGGGCGAGGGTGTAGGGGATGAGGGTGTAGAGCAGGACGAGGGCGAGGAGGGAGTGGCCTGAGGCGGCTCGCCAGGCGTAGAGGGGCTCGGCGAAGTCGGTCTGGCCCGGGGGGA
This sequence comes from Phycisphaerales bacterium, assembly GCA_036788215.1. GTDB lineage: Bacteria > Planctomycetota > Phycisphaerae > Phycisphaerales > UBA1924 > DAIQNV01. Next base: position 4,298 of record DAIQNV010000038.1, read on the forward strand.
GGATGAGAGCGAGGGCGAAGGCGAGCATGGCGATGAGGATGGGGCCCCGGGGGCGGGGGGTGTGGTCGGCGGTGAGGAGGCCGGCGGCGAGGGTGAGGGGGATGGCCATCAGCAGCATGTGGCGGGCGGTCGTCTGGGGGCTGAAGAGGAGGGCGGCGGTGGTGAGGGCGGCGAACTCGAGGAGGGTGAGGAGGGCGAGGTCGGGGCGGGCCTTGGGCTCGTCCTTCACCTTGGGGCGGAGGAAGAGGGCGAAGCCGGCGCGGGTGTAGAGGACCCAGGCGGAGAGGAGGCAGGCGAGGGCGATTAGGGCGGTGAGGGCGTAGGCGAGGGCGTCGGAGTGGCCCAGGTAGTCGCTGAAGCGGGCGAGGCCCGAGGGGATGGAGACGGAGCGGATCCAGGTGAAGGGGAAGATTGTGGCGGCGGTCTCGGGGACGGTCGCGCCCATCATCTCGGCGAGGCCGGCGAAGGCGTAGAGGTGGAGGTTGAGGCCTTCGGCGGGGCCATACCGGAGCATGGGGACCGCGACCATGAGGGCGGCGGCGGCGGCGACCCCCGCGAGGGCCTTCCAGCGGCGGCGGAGCAGGAGGTAGGGGAGGAAGACGATCGCGACATATTTGACGGAGATGGCGAGGGCGATCATGGCGCCGGCGGCGAGGGCGCGGCGGTCGAGCCAGCGGAGGGCGAGGGCGAGGGCGAGGAGGACGAGGAAGTCGGTCTGGCCCAGCTCGAACTGGTTGGCGACCTTGTCGAAGAGGAGGACGGTGGGGATGAGGGCGAAGACCGCGAGGGAGAGGGCGTCGGGGATGGCGCCCAGGCGTTTGCGGGTTTCGTCCGCGAGGATGAGCATCGCACCCGCGGCGAAGAGGGCGTTGAGGGCGATCCAGGCGACCTGGGCGGCGGGGGGGGAGCCGAGCAGGGCGAAGGGGGCGAAGAGGAAGGCGGGGAAGGGGGGGTAGATGTAGGCGCCGCCGTAGATGGCGTAGGGGGGGCAGGGGAGGTTGTCCTCGCGGACGAGGAGGTAAGGGGAGTCCCCCCGGAGGACCGCGATGCCGGCGTTGTAGAAGCAGCCAAAGTCGCCCACGGAGTAGGGGCGTGCGCCGAGTGCGGCGGCGAGGGCGGTGCCGGCGATGACGAGGGCGAGGAGGGAGAGCAGGATGATGGCGGTTCGGCGGCGTTTGGCGAGAGCGGCGGTGGTGAGGAGGAGGGGCTCGGGCATCGGGAGAGCAGGGTAGGGGGGGAGGGCCCGAAGCGCCTGGCGGATGTTTTGGGGCACGGAGTGGTGCCTGCGCACGATTTGCCGGATGAGCGGGGGCTACGGCTGCTGTGCCGCGGCCTGGTCCAAGAGCCATCCGGCGTTTTGTTCGGCTTGGGTGTTTGGATGGGTGATCCGGATCAGTTCGGCGAGATCGAGCAGGTCACCCTGATACTCCGGTGCTCGCTCCCAGACGCTGAGGAATGCCTCAATAGCGCAGCATTCGATGGCGTTGATGCCCGCGCCGCTCAGAATGTGGGTTCGGAGCGCGCTCAACAACTCGTCCGCGACGGCCGCGTCCCGGCTCCTGAGCGGGCCATCCTCTGCGGAGAGTCTGTACAGCATCGCCATGATCGATGCTGTCGACGGGGCAAACTGGAGGGACTGCAAACTTGCGAAGGTGTCGGCTCTTGAGGACTCCGTCGCAAGCAGCGCGGTCAACGCGCTGGCCACGATATCAACCTGAGAGCCTTTCGGATCGGCGGCGCTGCCTCCTGTACGGCGGTCCCACGCGACCGCGTCGTCCCACGCGGCAGGATTTGCCGTGCTTGGGTTTCGGGCGAATTCGCGCGCGGACTCGACATGCTCACCCGGAATGCCCACATGGGAGAGTGTATCGAGTGTGCTCGCGACAACAAAGTGGTGTGGATGATGGATTTGGTCGGCGATCGCCTGTCCAACGAACGCCCGCTTGTGCTCTGGGGTAAACCGGAGGGCCTGGATTACAGTAAGCCTCGTACTTACATCGCACCACTCGAGTGCGTCGATCATGACTTCGATCTGGCCGGGAGTGGTGAGAGACAGTCGACCATCGGCATCGGTGATGCTGGCGACGGCCTCTACCGCCAAGTTTGCGGGACGCGTCCCTGGGGCAAAGCCGGGACGAGATCTTAACGCGTCGGCGACGGCGGGCACCAACGCGCCTCCGGAGCTTTGGGCAACTTCTCGCACCTCCTGGACCCCGGCCCCCCGCAACAGCAGTCTTTGTACGGACACCGCTGGATCACCCGAGATTGACAGCAACGCCACCAGAGCAATGTTCATCATGGCGGTGAGCTCCTTCTGCCTTGGTCCGGCCGGCGGGGTTGTGCCCCGTGCGGACCGGCATTTGGGGAGTGTACAGGGTGGTCGACGGAGCAGGGCATCTTCTGCCGGAAGCGCAACTGAGCCTTGGAAGAAGTGAAGGCGCTGCGCTCGGGGGAGCCCCTCATCTGGCCCTTCGGGCCACCGTCGGCCAGCCCGACCCCCGGGGAGAGTGAGGGGAGGAGGGCTTCGCGGGTTGTTGTTTACCCCCTCCGGCCCTTTGGCCCACCTCCCCCGTCGGCGACGGGGGAGGAGAGGGGTGGGCCCCATAATACTGCTGGTTCGGGCTCGTAGGCGGTCGCTTCAGGCCGGCTTAACGCTTCTGGCGGGCGGGCGTGAAAGGGGGTGCGGATCGCGGGGGAGCCATTACACTGTGGGCCTCGCTCGCGGGGAGGGTCAGGGCCATCGGTCGGCTGCTGACAGGATCACCAGCGCCGGTCGCGCTGACCTTTGGGAGGTCTCGGGAATGAAGACGATGAGATGGACCGTCGTGGCCCTCGCGGGCGGGCTGTGGGTGGGCGGGCTGGCGTTTGCCGATGAGGCGAGCGTGCGGGGGTATCTGGAGAAGGGTGAGTCGACCTCGTACCTGCTGCTGGGTGAGTCGCGTATCGAGCTGGTGGACGCCGACAGGCACGCCCCGGCGGACGCGGTCGTGTTTCAGAAGTTCATCGGTGGCCTGCCCCTCCACGGGGCGCGGGTGTTCGTGATCGAGAACCCCGATGGCACGGTGGCGCAGGTCTTCGACGATTCGACGAAGGACCTCGTGCTGCGGCGCGGGCCGGTGCGGGTCACGGAGCGGGTGGCGGTGGACCTGGCTCAGGGGTTCCTGCCCGAGGCGATCGCCTCCGTCGCCCAGCAGGTCTGGTTCCGCAAGGGTGACGAGGCGGTCTTGGCGTGGGAGGTGACGACGGCGCTGGCCGATCGCGGCATGCCCGCCAGCCCGACGCACTTCGAAACGGTCATCGACGCGACCACCGGCATCGTGCTCTCCGAGCGGCAGATCGACACCAAGACCTACGCCCCGGGCTCCCCTGAGGCGGCGGAGGGCGTCTTCCCCCGTATCGTGATCAACAACGCCATCGGCGCGCAGGGCTCGCGTGACTACGCGGCGCCGTTCGACGCGGTCGTCCGCGTGGGCGGGTGCACGGGCACGCTGATCGCCCCGAACATCGTGCTGAGCGCCCGTCACTGCGGCATCGGTGCCGGCACGCTGGTGCGGTTCGGCGAGAACTCGAACAGCGCGGTCTTCACCGTCACGGTGCAGTCGTCGAGCCTCCCGGCCGGCGGCGGCTCGCTCCTCGATGGTGGCGATGTGTCCATCCACCTGCTGACGAGCGATGTTCCGGCCGCCATCGCCGAGCCCATGCGGCTCATCGACGAGACCGATGCGCTCGAGGGCATGATCGCCGCGACGATCGGGTACGGCTGGAACGGCCTGGGCAGCGTGGGTCACGGGGGCTCCGCGGATGGCTTCCGCTGGGGCGGCGAGAACATCATCGATGTGTACGGGAGCCCGGCGAACGCGGGCGGCACCAACATCATCTCGACCGACTTCGACAACGGCACCAGCGGTGCGAACACGATCCCGAGCGGCAGCCAGCTCCCGCTCGAATTCGAGGCGACGACCGCCCCCGGGGACAGCGGAGGTCCGGTCCTCGTCCAGTTCGGTGGCGAGTGGGTGATCGCGGGCGTCCTCTCCGGCGGCACGACCAACACCAGCGTGTACGGAGACATCTCCTGGTGGACCGGCACCGCGGTCTTCCGCGACGCGATCGAGTCCTCCGGTGGCGCGTTCGTCACCGGCCTCGAGATCCTGTTCCCGGACGGACGGCCCGATCTCGTGTCCTCCGCCGGAGGCGACACGCTGCGCATCGACATCGTGCCCTCGATCGCCGATCCGATCGTCCCGGGCAGCGGGACGTTCCATGTCGACACGGGCTCGGGGTTCCAGCAGTTCGCGCTCGTGCCCGACTCGACGGATCGCTTCATCGCCACCTTCCCCGTGCCCGCTTCGTGCCCGACGAATGTCGAGTACTTCGTCTCGTTCGACCTGCAGTCGGGAGCCACCGTGACCGCGCCGTCGGGCGCGTCGGCCCAGTCGTCGAGCGTGTTCCGCGCGCTGGCGGCGGACCGGATCGACGTGGACGACCTGTATGACTTCGAGACGCCCGTCGGCTTCACCGCCGGAGCGCCCGGCGACGACGCGACGACGGGCATCTGGGTCCGTGTGGATCCGATCGGCACTGCGGCGCAGCCCGAGGACGACCACACCCCCGATGGCGTCTTCGCGTGGGTCACCGGCCAGGGGAGCCCCGGCGGCTCGCTCGGCGAGAACGATGTCGATAACGGCACGACATCTCTGGTGAGCAACCGCATCGACCTCAGCTCGACTGAGTTCGCGACCATCTCGTACGCGCGGTGGTACTCCAACAACACCGGCGCGGCGCCGAACGCGGACGTGTTCGAGGTCTTCGTTTCCGACGACGACGGGCAGACCTATGCGCTCGTCGAAACGGTCGGACCCGCCGGCCCGGGCACCTCGGGCGGCTGGATCGTGACGGGCTTCAACGTCGGCGACTTTGTCGACCTGACCTCCACGATCCGCGTCAAGTTCGTCGCCAGCGACCTCGGCGCCGGCTCGGTGGTGGAAGCGGGCATCGACGATGTCCGCATCCTGGGCGTCTCCTGCCGGGCAGCCGGCTGCCCGGCCGATCTTGCGGCGCCGTTCGGCGTCCTGACCTTCAGCGATATCTCCGCGTTCCTCGAAGCGTTCACCAACATGGACCGAGCGGCCGACTTCGCGCCGCCGATCGGCGAGTTCACCTTCGCCGACATCTCCGCCTTTGTCGCCGCCTTCCAGGCCGGATGCCCCTGAGGTACGGACACCTGCACCACAGCGGCTCTCGAAAGAGAGCCGCTGTGCTTCGCTCAACCGGCGGGCCCGTCAGGGCTGCCAGGCTCTGACGCCGGGGTAGGCCCGCGCGGTTTTGTTCTCGGTGACGATCAGGCGCCCCGGTTCCTGCGTGACTCGGTACGCACGGGGCTCGGGGTCGCCCGCGAGCCAGAGGAGGAGGGGGCCGGGGTCGGTGGGGGTGGTGGGGTTGGTGGGTGGGACTTCGCTCAGGATGTTGGCATCGGGCTTGGCGAGCAGGGCGAGGAAGGCTTCGAGGGCCTGCGCTTCGGAGTCGGGCAGCAGCGTGCCTTCGCCGGTCCGCCAGCGCCGTTGGTCGCGGGTGAACGACCGGCCCCGGTAGTCGACGCGGACGACATCCGCCGCGGGGGCGGGGAGGGAGCGGGGGTCGGTGAGCGGGATCGTGGACGCTGGCAGGCCCGCGAGGGCGGTCGCGGGGACCGCGGCTCGGACGGACCACGTCTCATTGTCGCTCCTGAGCGTGGACCGGACCGCGATGAGTTGGCCCGCGAGGTCGGCCTGGCCCAGAATTTCGAGGGTCTGCGTCCAGGAACGGTCGGGGGGGCGGGTGGTGGTGAGCGTGATGGTGACGACCGGCGTTGCCATCTCCTGGTCGTCACGCATCCAGTTGGCGGCGCGGAGAGACAGCAGGCGGGCGATGAGATCGTTCGCCGCCCCTTCATCGACCCGGGCCGGGCTCCCCGCGAAGGACCACCGTCCCGAGCGTCGCAGCAGCGTGACTCCGGTGCCCTGCGGGGTTGAGATCGCGAGTTGCGAGGGGCCGGGCTCGATCCTCGGGAGCAGGGCGGGGGAGCGCCAGGCGCCGTTGGAAGCGACGCGGGCGAGGTCGGCGAGGCTGGCGGGGGCGAGGACGGGCGTGTCCGTGGCGCCGGTGCTCAGGGTGCCGGGCAGCAGGCCCCCGGTGGGCGTGGGGGCGAGGCGCAGGGCGACGCTGGCATCGGGGGTGGAGGCGGTGAGGGAGGATGTCGTGGGCGTCGCGGAGGCGGTGCCGGGGCGGAGCTGGGCGGTGGTGAGGGCCCGGAGGGTGTCGCGGAGGGTCGCTTCATCCGCGGGCCAGGTCGAGGGCCCGTCGCTGACGACCCAGCGGGCGACCGGCAGGTCGGCCCGGCGGGCGGTGATCGTCGCCTCTTCGAGTCGGGCTTCAAGCGTGGTGACAGCAGCGGGGTCGAGCGTGATGGGGACGGTGTCCGTCGCTTCGGTGGTGCTGGAACGCGAGGCGGAGGGGGAGAGGGCGCCGGTGGACCAGGCCAGGAGCCAGGCGAGGGCGCAGAGGGTCAGGGCGGTGACGAGTGGGAGGGGCCGCATGGAGGGAGGGTAGTGGGGGGGAAGCGGCAAAGGGTCAAAGTAGCAAAGTGGCGGAGTACGGAGGAGAGGCGTGGCAAGATCGCGGCGCGATGTTGTCACCGCACCGTTGGAATGTGGAATGGGCAAGGGGCGATGGGGCCGATGATGGGAGCATGAGCGTGCGTGTCGGGATCACCTGCGATCTGATCGAGCACAACGGGGTCGTGCGCGCCGCGGCTGGGGTGGGGTATGTGGAGCGGGTGGTCGCTGCCGGCGGGGTGCCGGTGCTGCTGGCGCCGACGCCGGGCCTGGAGGGCGCGGCGCTCGATGGGGTCGACGCGCTGGTGCTGACCGGCGGGGATGACCCCCGGACGGAGGACTTCGGGGAGCCCACGCATCCCGCAGCGGTGCCGGTCCACCCGGACCGCCAGGCGTTCGAGACGGCGCTCACCAGGCTCGCGTGGGAGCGGGGGGTGCCGACGCTGGGGGTGTGCCTGGGGATGCAGATGATGGCGCTGGTGGCGGGAGGAAGACTGCATCAGCACCTGCCCGAGGTGATCTCGACAGCGGAACTGCACCGGGACGCGGAGCACGAGGTGATCCCGGAAACGGGATGTGAGGCGTTGCTCCCCCGGGGTGTGGTGCGGTCCAAGCACCACCAGGCGGTGGCGGAGGCGGGGGGGCTTTCGGTGCTGGCGCGGGCGGGGGATGGGGTGATCGAGGCGGTGGGGGCTGTTGGCAGTCTGGGCGGACGCTGGTGGGTGGGCGTGCAGTGGCACCCGGAGCGCACGGGGGAGGCGGGGCTCGGAGCGGGGCTGTTCCAGCACCTGCTCGCAGCGGTGAAGACGCGCTAGTTTCCGGACTTGCGTTGTATTTCCGGTCCCTTTGGGGTATAAAGCTCATGCCGGGGATTGCCCGGAGGGACGGGGTCGTTGAGCCCTGTCGGAGAAGAAAAGGGAGACACACGATGTCGAAGATGTACGCATTGGGCGCGGTCGCACTGTCCGTTCTCGCCGGCACGGCGATGGCCCAGGTCACCGCGACCGCGGTCGTTCTCGAGGGGGATGTGATCAGCGGTTCGGCCGCGACGGGGTTCAGCGCCCCCGCGGTGAACGGGCTGGGGCAGGTCGGGTACCTGGCGACGCTGAGCGATGGTCGGCGGGCGATGGTGATCGACGGTGCGGTGGTCTTCTCGTCGGACCAGGCGCTGCCCGACATCGTCGCGGGTGGCGAGAGCACGATCGGGATCGGTAACAACGGCGAGTTCATCTACAGCCCGTCGTTCAACGGGGGCGACTCGGTCTGGGGCGAGTTCGGCCTGCGGGTGGTCGATGACACGCCGGCGCCGGGCTTCCCAGCGAATGTGAACTCGACGTTCCACTCGCGCCCGCGGATGACCGACAGCGGGATGGCTTACTGGGTGTCGGGCTTCAACGACGGCGCGGGGGGCACCTCCACGCAGGGCCGGATGATCTACACGCAGACGGGCAACGGGTCGATCGATGTCTTCGTGCGTGCCGGCGACGTCGTCGACGGCGCGACGGTCGGGGCCTTCGGCGGGATCGACTTCGATTTCGAGTTCAGCGGGAACAACCAGAACGTGATCTGGACCTTCAACGACGCGAACGCGACTTCGGCCAACGACGGGTCGATGGTGGTGAACGGCTCGATCGTGGCGCGGGAGGGTAGCGCTACCGGCCAGGGCGACAACTGGGACAACTTCAACGATGTCTCGATCAACAACGCGGGGAACTACCTCTTCAGCGGGGACACGGACGGCGCGACCACTTCCGACGCGTTCATCGCCTACAACGGGGCCATCGTCATCCGCGAGGGGATGACCGTCGACAACCTGACACTCACCGCCTCGCCCGCCGGCGTGGCGATCAACGAGAACAACGAGGCGGCCTTCGTCTGGAACGCCAACGACGGCACCGGCGCCGCGGAGACGCTGTTCTACGCCGCCGCGGCGTCGGACCTGATTTCGGCGGTGGCGCTGGTGTCGGTCGGCGACACGGTCGACCTCGGGGCTGACGGGCTCTGGATCCTCGACGACATCAACGCGTTCAACACGGGCGATGTGGCGTTCGGCGAGAACGGGCTGATCACGCTGAGTGTCGACCTCGAGTCCTTCGACGGGCTTCGGAACATCGAGGCGATCGTATCGTTCGTCGTGCCGACTCCCGGGGCCGGCGCGGTGCTGGCGCTGGGCGGGCTGATGGCGATGCGCCGTCGGCGGTGAGGTTCGGATTGATCTGAAGCTTGAGGGGCCCGGCGGGGACGCCGGGCCCTTTCTCTTTGCGGGCAGGCCGGGCGATCGCCCGTCACTCCGCTTCGATTGCCTGGCCCAGGGCGAGGGAGTCCTTGACGCCCAAGGTGCGGTAGATGTCCTGCGTCGCGGTGCTCTTGTTCAGCGTGTAGAGGTGGATGCCATCGACCTTGTGCTCGAGAAGGTCGAAGCACTGCTGCGTCGCCCAGTGCACGCCCACGCGCCGGACCGCCTCGGGCTCCTCGCCGGTGCGCCGGATCGCCCGGAGGAGTGGCGCAGGGAAGCGGGCGCCGAGCGCGAGGTCCGCCATGCGGCGCATCCCGGCGGCGCTGGTGATGGGCATGATGCCCGCGATGATCGGGATCCTGATCCCCGCGAGCTCGCACCGCTCGCGGAAGTCGTAGAAATCGCGGTTGTCGAAGAAGAGCTGGGTGACGATGTAGTCCGCGCCGGCATCGACCTTGGCCTTGAGGTGATCGATCTCGACGAGCCGGTTCGGGCAGTCTGGGTGGCCCTCCGGGAAGCCCGCGACCCCCACGCCGAAGCCCCGGGGGTCCGGGTGCTCGCCGGACTGGTTGAACTTCTTGATGAAGCTGACCAGCTCGCCCGCGTACTTGAAGGCGTCCTTCGTGCGGTCGTAGTCGGTGAGGTGCTGGGGCGGGTCCCCGCGCAGGGCCAGCACGTTGCCGATGCTGTGCCTCGCGTAGGTGGAGAGGATGTCCCGAATCTCGTTCTCGGAGTGGCAGACGGACGTGAGGTGAGGCACCGGGTCGAGGCTCGTCTCGTCCTTCAGGCGGACGACGAGCTTGTTCGTCAGATCCCGGGTCGAGCCCCCCGCGCCGTAGGTGACCGAGACGAAACTCGGGCGGAGTTCCTGCAATTCGGCGATGTTGGCGTAGAGCGATTCCGCAGCGTCCGAAGACTTCGGCGGGAAGAACTCAAACGAGACCGTGGTGTCCCTGGCAGCGAAGATGTCGTCGATGTGCATGGTGTCCCCGTCCGTGTGGCGGAGCATTGTACCATATATCCGGATGAACGGATGAAGGCCCTGCAAAATCAACCTCAACCGGGGGTGATCCTCCGAAGGCCAGGGTTTACCCTGATCGAGCTGCTGGTCGTCATCGCGATCATCGCGGTCCTGATCGGGGTGCTGCTCCCGGCGCTGGGCCGGGCCCGGGAAACCGCCCGGACGATCTCCTGCGCGAGCCGCATGCGCCAGATCGGGCTGGGGTGGCAGATCTACGCGGACGCGAACCGGGACATCTCCGCGCCGGGCCAGCCCGGGCGGTTCCGGGACGACTCCCTCAACGTGTATCCCCTGGGAAACGGGGAGCACTACCGGCCCCGCTGGTTCGCGCAGATCGGTGCCGCAGCGGGCTTCGACGCGTACTCGAGGCCATCGCCGGATCTCGCGGATGAGCACGCCCTGCCGGTGGACGGGTCCGAGGTCTTCCTGTGCCCGGTGGTGCCCGACTGGGTGAGCTCGCGCAACTTCGCGTACGGGTACAACTTTCAGTTCCTGGGCAACAGCCGCTTCCGGAGCAGGACCGACGACCGTTCCGGGATCGTGAACTTCCCCGTGCTGGCGTCGTCCCTCGATGCATCCGCGACCGTGCTGGCGGCGGACGCGCTCGGGACCGCGGCCCAGGCGCCCGCGTCGATCCGGACCGCGAACCGCGCCGATGGATCGCGGGATCCCGCGTTCCTCTCGCTGGGCGGGCACGGCTACGCCCTCGACCCACCCCGACTCGACGGGACCGACGAGCGTGCCGATTCAACGCAGCGGGGCACGCGAGTGCGATCGGCGCCGCACGAGCGCCACGGGGGCAAGACCAACGCCAGTTTCGCCGACGGGCACGTCGAGACGACAACGGTCGAGGATCTCGGCTACCGCCCCGCGACGGACGGCTCATTCCCGATCGATGCGCCCGGCGCGACGAACGCAAGGTTCTCCGGCACAAGCCGCGATCGGGACCCGCCCTCGCTGTCGCCCTGAGCGTCGTCCGATGTCAGCCCCGCTCCGCGATGACCGCACGGATGCCCTGATCGCCAAGACGGACGACGAATACGGTGAGGATGCGGGAGCCCTCGTTCCTCAGGGCCATCTGCTCCGCGTCGGTGTCGATGACGCGCCCCCGGGTCTTGACCTCGACGATGCCGGCGCCGTGGGCCCCGAGGGCCGCCTTGACGCGCTTGCGGCTCCACGGAAGCTCCTCGAGGACGCGGAAGCGGGCGAGCCAGGGCGAGTCGATCGCCTCCGGCCCCGTCAGGATGCCGGCGTGGGGGTGGGGCATGGCGAGCGCGTGGGCGTCGCAGAACGCGCCGAGCAGCCCCGCCCGTTCGAGCGCGGGGTCGGGGGCATAGACGAAGGTGTCGAACTCGCCATAGGCCGGCGTTGACGCAGCATCACCGGTGAACGAGATGGCCCGGTCGGCCATGGTGGCCCGCGTCGCGGTCTCGCCCGCCAGAACGCCGGTCCAGAGGACCGCCTGTGTCAGTCGTCCCTCTTCGGAGAGATACTCCACCTCGCCCCCGGGCAGCTCATTCGGATGGATGCCCGGCATCAGCTTGATCGCCGCCCCCTTTGCCTCGTTGGCGATCCGCTCGACGAAGGCGGGCCCGGGGCTGATGTCCGCGTAGCGGATCGTCCGCTTGCCCTCGACCGAGCGGCGCGAGGGATCGAGGTGGACGAGGGCGCCCGTGAAGTCGAGCGACTCCGCGTCGACGGCCCGGACAGGGCGGGACGCGTTCCTGCTCGCCATCCAGGCCCGGAGCGGATCGAGTTCAACGCCCTCCGCGTCGACGCCCCGCTCCGCCAGGGCCATCAGGTCGCCCCCGACGCCGCAGCAGAGGTCGAGGGCGGGGGAGGAATGGGCTGCGAACCGCCGGGCCTTCCAGCGTGCGGCGTGCGCGGAGCTGGCCATCTCGATGCCCGGGACATCGGCGAAGAGGGCGTGGCGGTCGGGCCACTTGTGCAGCGCCTTCGCGCGGGCCCGCGCGAGCTCGATCGCCGCCGCGACCTCCTCCGGAGCCCAGGTCCGCCGGAGCCGGGTCATCTCGGCGATGGTGGGCGCACCGTCCGCGACCCGCTCGACCAGTTGCACGCCCTCGATCGTGGCGAGCTTTCGCCAGGCGGCGAGTTCAGCGTCGGTGCGCGGGCGCGGGGGCATCGTGGCGCTTCGTCAGCGGACGTAGGCGCGCAGCGCGTACTCGCTGACCATGCGCTCGGTGGTGAAGTACGAGCCATTGAGGGCGATGGAGCAACGCATGATCTCCGCCCAGGTCTCGTCGCCCGCTTGCCACGCGGGCAGGACCGCGTGCTCGAGCTTGCGGTACAGGCTCTCGGCGTGGGCACGGTCCATCGCGTCGGTGTCGTCCTGGTAGCGATCGTCGTCGCCCACCTCTCCGATGGCCCAGCCGGTCCGCCCCTCGGCCCAGCCCTCGAGCCACCACCCGTCGAGGGTGGAGAGGCTCGGGACGCCGTTGAGCGCCGCCTTCATCCCGCTGGTGCCGCTGGCTTCGAGCGGGGGGCGGGGGTTGTTCAGCCAGACATCGGCGCCGGAGACGAGCTTCTTCGAGACCTCGATGTCGTAGTCGGAGAGGAAGACGATGGTGACATCGCCCGCGAGCTTCGCCGCCTTGTCATAGATCTCGCGGATGATCTCTTTGCCACGCCCGTCGTTGGGGTGGCTCTTGCCGGCGTACACGACCTGGAACTTGCCCGCGGACCGGGCGATCCCGCGCAGGCGCTCCACATCCGCGAGCATCAGCGCGGGCCGCTTGTAGTCGGTCATCCGCCGGCTGAAGACGATCGTCAGGGCCTCGGGGTCGAGCCGCACGCCCGACTGGCTCTCGACGAGGGTGTGCAGATCCTTCTTGGCGGCGCGGTGGGCGTTCATGAGGGGGCCGGTGCCCATGGCGGTCGCCATACGAAGGTCGGCGTTCACGCGACGCCACTCCGGGAAGTGCGCGTCGAACAGTTTGCGCATGTGGTCGCCGGTCCAGCTCGCGGCGTGCACGCCGTTGGTGATCGCGTGGATGTGGTAGCCCGGGAACATCTTCCGGCTGACCTCGCCGTGCTTCCTCGCGACCGCGTTGGAGAAGCTGGAGAAGTTCATCGCGAGCTTGGTCGTGTTGAGGGTCGCGCCCTCCCCGTAGAGGTCCGGACGCTCGAAGACCGGGTGGTGACCGATGATCGCCCTGACCCGCTCGATCTGGAAGCGGTCGTGCCCCGCGGCGACCGGGGTGTGCGTAGTGAAGACGCAGCGGGAGCGGACCGAGGCGATGGCGTCATCGGTCAGCCCGTGCTGGGGCGGCGTGTCGTGGATCCCCAGGTGGTGCCCCGACTGCCCGTCGCGACGCTCCGCAGCGCGGGAGAGGTGCTCGCTCAGCAGCTCGACGCACACGAAGCAGGCATGACCCTCGTTCATGTGGAAGGTGCCCAGGTCGTGCCCGATCGCCCGCAGCATCCGACGCCCGCCGATGCCCAGGATCGCCTCCTGGCGGATGCGGTGGTCGGTGTCGCCCGCGTAGAGCCTGGCGGTGAGCGACCGCGCCGACTCGTCGTTCTCCGGGAGATCCGTGTCGAGGTAGTACACCGGGACCAGGTATCCCCCGGCGCCGAAGACATCGAGCCGCCACGCGCGGATGACGACATCACGCCCGTCGACCGGGACCACGACCCGGGGAGTCATGGCCCGCAGCGTCTGCTCCGGGGCCCAGGGGGTCGGCTCCTCCACCTGCTCGCCCCGCGTGCCCAGGCGCTGGCGGAAGTAGCCCCCGCGATAGAGCAGGGTCACGCCGACATAGGGGAGTTCGAGGTCGGCAGCCGCCCGCAGGGTGTCACCCGCGAGGATGCCCAGCCCGCCCGAGTAGGTCGGGATGTGGGCGTCGAAGCCGATCTCGAGGCTGAAGTAGGCGATGTCGCGGTCGAATGTCGTGGGCATGTCTTGGTCCTTGTGCCGGGTGGGCACAACGGTACCCGCCACCGACGCGGTGCGTAGCGACCTATCGGCACACCGGACCCCGGGCCTTCACCCCGTACCGGGGGCAAACCGCCCGGAACGCTCCAAGTCCACAACCGAACCGCCCGGGGCGGTGCGATGCACGCGCCCCGGGCGGGTTGAGGGATTCGGATGGAGGCGGACCGCTTACCGACGCCAGCTCGTCAAGTGGTCCCAGTTCTTCACCGCGGCAGCGACCGCGAACCCCGCCACCGCCGCCGTTGCGAGCGTGACCGCCCCCGCGGTCGCGATCGGGTGCCGTCCCGCGGTCGAGTAGAGGCTGCGCCGCCTGCCGTTCAGGTCGCCCCGCTCCGCCGCCCGCGTCGGCGCGTGGAGGGCGTCGGGTCGGTCGGAGAGGGAGGCCTTGTCGGTGCTCTGGGGGTCGAACATCGACCACTCCATGAGGTGATCGCCCGCGCGGGGGGCGAGCTTCTCGATCATCCCGATGGCCCGCCCGCCACCGCCGGCGTACCGCTCCCGCCGCGGGTGCTCCGCAGCGTGCAGGATCACCCGCGCCACCACCTCGGGCCCGTAGACGGGCGGCGGGAGCGTGGGCTCGTGGTCCATGTAGTTCTTCGCGTGCTCGGGGTAGAGCGTGTCGATGGCGCCGGGCTTGACCAGCACCATCGCGATCGGCAGCTTGTCCCGCTCGACCTCCATGCGGACAGAGTCCGTCAGGCCCTTCACCGCCTGCTTGCTGGCGCAGTAGATGCCCTGCAGCGGGATGGAGCGATCGCTCAGCGTCGACCCGATGTTGATGATCACACCCCCGGACTCCCGCATCGCCCCGATCGCGGTCTTGCAGCCATGCACCACGCCCCAGAGGTTCGTCTCGAAGAGCTTCTTCATGTCATCGACCGGCACCTTCTCGAAACGCCCGTAGATGGAGACGCCGGCGTTGTTGACCCAGGTGTCGACGCCGTTGAAGCGCTCGCGGGCCTTCTCGAGGAGTCGGCGGTGGGTGTCCTCGTCGGCGACATCGCCCGTGACAGAATCCACGCGGTCCGAGACCTGCCTGAGTTCCTCGGACACCTCGCGCAGTTCTTCCTCGCTGCGGGCGTTGAGCACCACAGCGGCTCCCTTCTCGAGGGCCATCCGGGCGGTCACCCGACCGATCCCGCTGGTGGACCCGGTGATGACAATGCACTGCTGGTCGATGGGCTTGGTCTTGCTGAACATACAAGAAGCATCAGGGGGGGAGATGAAGCCCGGGCGCGTCCCGGCATGAATGACGCCTCAGGTAGCCCGCCGGACCGTGCCCGGAACGAAGCGAGGCCCCCGGGTGTCCCCGGGGGCCTCGTTCGATCGATTCAGTCTAGTCCGCAGGCCCACGCCGCCCGGGGTCCGGTCAGGCCCGCCGGGTTCACCCCGGTGGTGCCGTGCCAGAGCGAGTGTGCGCCCAGAGGGCTCTACGGAGCGCTCAAGATGGCCTTAGTAGCGGTAGTGCTCGGGCTTGAAGGGCCCGTTCGCGGGGATGCCGAGGTACTCGGCCTGCTCGTCGGTCAGCTTGGTCAGCTTGGCGCCGAGCTTGTCGAGGTGCAGGCGGGCGACCTCCTCGTCGAGGTGCTTGGGCAGCATGTAGACCTTGTTCTCATAGGCCGCCTCGTTGGTGTGCAGCTCGATCTGGGCGATCACCTGGTTGGTGAAGCTCGCCGACATCACGAAGCTCGGGTGGCCCGTGGCGCAGCCCAGGTTGAGCAGGCGACCCTCCGCGAGGACGAGGATCGACTTGTCCAGGCTCTTGAACCGGAACTCGTCGAACTGGGGCTTGATGCGGATGCGCTCGACATCGCTGTCGCGCATCAGCCGCTCCATCTGGATCTCGTTATCGAAGTGGCCGATGTTGCCGACGATGGCCTTGTCCTTCATCCGCTTCATGTGCTCGAGCGTGATGATGTCCTTGTTGCCGGTCGTCGTGATGAAGATGTCGGCCCGCTCGACCACCTCGTCCATCAGCACGACCTCGAGGCCCTCCATCGCCGCCTGCAGGGCGCAGATCGGGTCGATCTCGGTGACCACCACGCGGCAGCCCTGGCCGAGCAGCGACTGCACCGAGCCCTTGCCCACGTCGCCGTAGCCGAAGACCACCGCCATCTTGCCGCTCAGCATCACATCGCTGGCGCGGTTCAGCCCGTCGATCAGCGAGTGGCGGCAGCCGTACACGTTGTCGAACTTGCTCTTGGTGACCGAGTCGTTGACGTTGATCGCGGGGAAGGGCAGCATGCCCTTCTCGGCGAACTGGTAGAGGCGGTGCACGCCCGTGGTGGTCTCCTCGGAGACGCCACGGATCGCCTGGGCGACCTCGGTCCAGAAGCCCTCGGGGGTGTCCTTAACCTGCTCGCGGAGCTGCGCGAGGAACGCGCCGAACTCCTCGGGCATCTTGTCGGGGTTGAAGGCCGGGATCTCGCCGGTCTTCTCGTACTCCATGCCCTTGAGCACCATCATCGTGGCGTCGCCGCCGTCGTCGAGGATGAGGTTCGGGCCCTTGCCGTCCGGCCAGTTGAGGATCTGGCGGGTGCACCACCAGTACTCGTCCAGCGTCTCGCCCTTCCAGGCGAAGACCGGCGTGCCCTTCGGTGCGTCCGGCGTGCCGTCCTTGCCGACGACGATCGCCGAGGCCGCCGAGTCCTGCGTGCTGAAGATGTTGCAGCTCGCCCAGCGGACATCGGCGCCCAGCTCGACCAGCGTCTCGATCAGAACGGCGGTCTGCACGGTCATGTGCAGCGAGCCGGCGATGCGGGCGCCCTTCAGGGGCTTCTTCTTGCCGTAGCGCTGACGCAGCGCCATCAGCCCGGGCATCTCGTGCTCCGCCAGGCGGATCTCGTTCCGCCCCTCCGCAGCCAGCGACAGGTCGCGGACTTTGAAGTCCAGCTTCGTGCCGCCCGCCTCGTAGGTGTCGGTCGTCATCATCGGCGTCGTCGCGATCGTTGTCATGCGAAACTCCCTGTCACTGGGGCTCAGCCCCCCGGATCAAAGTAAAGAATCAGGTTTCCCGCCGCGTCAGCCTCGCCGACGCCGCGAACAGCCCCGGACCCCGAGCGTTCGGGTCCCCGGGCAGGTACACAAGACGCGGGGTGTCAAAGCCCGCGTCGATCATCAGTTCCTTCACACGCTCCGGGCCGAAGCCCAGGTGCCGGTGCCCCATCGTGTGCTTGTACTCCGCCCGCGCGTGCTCCACCATGTCGATCACCAGCGCCACCCCGCCCCCCCGGTCAGACCGCAGCACGCGGGCCATCTCGCGGATTGCTGCCTCCGGGTCGTCGACATGATGAAGAACCAGGGAGCAGCACACAGCGTCAACGCTTCGATCATCGAGCGGAAGCGATTCGATCGAGCCCTCGCGAAGATCCACTCGGTACGCAAAGGGCGAGCCCTCGAGCCGCCGGCTGGCCGCGTCCAGCATGGGCTGCGACTGGTCGACCGCGATCACCTGCGCCACCACCGGCGCGAGCAGCTCCGCGACATTCCCCGTTCCGCAGCCCAGGTCCGCCACCGACCACCGCGCATCGATCAGGTTCAGGAGCGCAAGCTCGGTGAAGCGATCGCCGAACAGCTCATGCCGGTACGCGTCCCACTCCCCCGCGACCCGCCCGAAGAAGCTCATGCTGTCCGTCCGCCTTGCGAGCAGCACATCGCGCAGGCGCCGGTCATCCCCGTCCAGCTCGGGCGTCGGGTCGAGCTGGTCGCGCACCGCGACCCACAGCACCCGCTCCTCATTGGGCAGATCGTCGAGCACGAGCTTGTACAGCGTCGCCGTCCCCGCCGCCCGCTTCACCAGCCAACCACCCTCCGCCAGCACCTTCAGGTGACGGCTGACCGTCGACTGGGGCATCTGCAGGATCCGGGCAACCTCGCCCACCGCGAGCTCTTCGACCTCGAGCAGCCGCAGCATGCGCAGGCGAACAGCATCGGTGAGAGCACCGAGCCGATCGAGCACCGATTTGGATCCGTTGGCGGTCGTCATGGTCATCCGGCGAGTGAACACAGCCCGAACTGGCTATATCCGTTCATCCGGATGAATGGTAGAAAGCAATCCGCCCCCGTCAACGCCCGAAGACAGACGATTCGGCCAATTTAGCCCGCCGATTCCGGGGGTAATGCCAGGGACGGCCCCGGGATCTCCCCCAGTTCAACGATCCGATCCTGCACCGCCTCGTCGTTGGGGTCCAGATACAGCAGCACCCGGAGACGCGTCAACTCCGCCGCCTCGTCGCCGATCTGGCGGTACAGCCCCGCCAACGCCCGCTGCGCCGGCGCACTCGCCTGCGGTCCGAGCGCCGCCGCCTGCTTGTACGCCCGCTCCGCCTCATCCACCAGCCCGAGCCGCTGGGCCGCCCGCCCGAGCCGCAGGTAGCCGTTCGCGCCGTCCCCCTCCTCCGCCCGTCGGGCGAGCAGGCCGAAGAGCTCATCGACCTCCCCCGCCGCGAGCATCGCGTCCGCCAGAGAGTCGAGATACGCCTCGTTTTCAGGCTCGATATCGTGGGCGACGGTCAGGTGCTCCCGCGCCCGCATGGGCTGGTCGACCTCCAGCAGCGTCCGCCCCAGGTCGTAGTGCGCCCGCGCACTCCCGGGCCTCCGATCAACGATCGCCTGGTAGTCCGCCAGCGCCGTCTGGTAGTCCCCCCGGAGGTACGCGCGGTTCGCATCCACCTGCATCCGCCCGGGGCTCCGGAGGTCCCGGGACTCGCCCCCACCCCCGCCCTCACACCCGCCGAGCCCCCCAGCCAGACCGATCGCCAGCCCGCCCACCACCATTGCCAACACCAGTCGATCGGTCCGCATCGCTGCCGCCCCTTTCCTGCCGAAGAACCCGGGCCCGGCGCGACCGTGCACCAGACCCGTCCATCCGCGATGCTATCGGCCCCACGATGGAATCGCCTCGAACCGTTCTCCTTGCCCACACATTGCCCGACGGGTCCGCGCATATCGACTGGATGGTCGAACGCCCGATTCCGCACCCCTCCGCCCCCTCCTTGGCCCATCGCCTGGCGACCTGGCGCGTCGTACACCGCATCGACCGCCCCCCGCACCGCCCCTTCCGGGCGGTCCCGCTGCCCGATCACCGCGATCGCTACCTCTCCTACGAGGGCCCCATCGCGGGCGACCGTGGAACGGTGCGCCGCCTTGCCTCCGGGGTCGTGCTGAGAGGCGCCCCGGGCCCCGGCCCGCCCTTCGCCCTCCGAATCGCCTGGGGCATCACGACCATCGAGTACGCCTTCACCCCCGGGCCAGACGCTCGCACGCTCCTCGTCCGCCCGACACCGATCGCCCCCTCCGATTGAACGCTGGTGTCGCAGCGATCGATCGGGTAACCTGCAAAGGTCCCTCGTCGGGCCCCATTCCCGGGCCCGCCCGCGCCGCCGAGCCTCACCGGCCCCGCGGCCCCCCGCGTGGGTGCGTTCCGTCGCCCGCGCCGTTCAACCTGGGAGGCCTCATGCCCTTCGGGAGCAAGCCGAACGACCCCGCCCGCCGGCACGACCAGCCACCACCCCCGCCCGCTCCGCCGGACGACGACGACGACTTCGATCTCGACGACATCGTCCCCGTCGACCCGCTGGACATCCCGATCGTCCCCGACGGCACCGCGGTCGCCAACAACCCGCCCAACTACGGGCCCGACAAGATCAACCATGTCCCCCCCCTGGGCCCCCTCGCCATCGCCGCAGGAGGAGACGCGGGCGCCGGCGGACACACGGGCGCCGCCGACATGCTGTCGGGCACGCCCGGGCACAAGATCCGCGCCTTCGAGCAGAAACTCACCCAGGGCGCCGGCGAGGAGAACTGGAAGCGCACCCCCCAGCCCACCGGCACCAATCGCGGCGCGGTCCACGTCAAGAGCTTCCACTGCAAACTCACCGGCGACTCCCTCGAGTTCCTCGACAACCAGATCAACGACTGGCTCGACGCCCACCCCGAGTACGAGGTGAAGATGGTGACGACCTCGGTCGGGGAGTGGACCGGGAAGATGAAAGAACCCGCGTTGATCGTGAATGTGTGGGTGTGATCGGTTCCGCCCGGGGTCCCGTCCGCCCTCCACCCGATCTATCCTCACCCCGTGACGCTCCTCTTCGCCTATCTGGCGCTCGCCATCGGGGTCTCCTTTCTCTGCTCGCTCTGCGAGGCCGCCCTCCTCACGCTCACGCCCGCCGACGCGGAGATCATGGCCAAACGGGGCGGCAAGACCGGGCTCGGCCTGCGACGCATGAAGGCGGAGATCGACCGCCCGCTCGCCGCCATCCTCACGCTCAACACCATCTCCCACACCGTCGGTGCCGCGGGGGTGGGGGCCCAGGCGATCGTGGTCTTCGGCGATGCCTGGGTCGCGCTCACCTCCGCGGTGCTCACCCTGCTCATCCTCGTGCTGTCCGAGATCATCCCCAAGACGATCGGTGCCACCCACGCCCGGGCCCTCGCCACGCCCAGCGTCTACCTCATCCTCTGGATGATCTGGCTCACCTGGCCCCTCGTTGTCGCGCTCAACGCCCTCTCGAAGCTCATCCAGCGCGAGGGCCACGGGGAAGGCGTCTCCCGGGAGCACTTCGCGGTCACCGCAGAGCTGGCCCGCGCCGCGGGCGCCATCGACGAAGACGAGTCCCGCATCCTGTCGAACCTGCTCCGGCTCAGCGAGACCCGGGCCGGGGACATCATGACGCCCCGCACCGTGACGCTGACGCTCCCGGAGACCGCGACCGTCGGCGAGTTCCTCGCGCAGCACCCCCGCCTCCCCTTCACGCGCATCCCCCTGCACGACGGGGACCCCGAAAGGCTCACCGGGCTCGTCCTCAAGACCGAGGTCTACGAGCACGCCCTCGCCTCCAGGACCGATGCAGCGCTCGCCGAGCTCCGCCGACCCATCCACTTCATGCCCGAGTCCGCCACCGCGCTCGACCTGCTCGACCGCTTCGGCCAACTCGGCAACCAGTTCTTCGCCATCGTCGATGAGCGTGGCACCTTTGTGGGCGTCCTGACCCTCGAAGACCTCATCGAGACCGTCCTGGGCACCGAGATCGTCGACGAGACCGACACCACCAGGGACCTCAGGGTCCTGGCACAGAAACGCAGCCGCGCCCGCGAACGCGCCCGCGCCGCCACCCGGGCCGCTCTGACCCGTTCCCGCCCTAGGCCCAACTCAGGCCCCGCCTGATGCACCCCGGGACCGGTTCGGCCCGATACTCCCCCCATGTGCGCCGTCGCCGGTCTGATCTGTAGCCATGGGTCCACGCTCCCGGGGGGCCCGGAAGCCGCGGAGCGCATCGCGGCCGCCCTCGCCCACCGGGGACCGGACGACGCGGGCCTCTGGTTCGACCCCGCGCATCCCCGGGCCGCGATCGCCCACCGCCGGCTCACCGTCATCGACCCCACCCCCGCCGGCCACCAGCCGATGCTGCTCGATGACCCCGCGACCGGCAAACCCCGTTTCGTCCTCTCCTACAACGGGGAGCTCTACAACGACGCCGAACTCCGGGCCGATCTCGAGCGCGAGGGCGCCCGTTTCCGCTCGGGGTGCGACACCGAGACCCTGCTCCACGCCCTCGCCCATTGGGGCGTCGGCGCCCGCGCCAGGCTCCGGGGCATGTACGCCTTCGCCCTGTGGGACGCCCGCGAGCGCACGCTCCTCCTCGCCCGCGACGAGCTGGGCATCAAGCCCCTCTATTACCACGCCTTCGACGCGACCGCCCTCGCGTTCGCGTCGGAGCCCGCGGCCCTCTTCGCGCACCCGGGCATCACGCCCCGCCCCGACTGGATGGTGGTCTCGCGCTATCTCAGCACCATCCGCATCAGCGCCGAGGAAAGAACGCTCTTCGAGGGTGTCTCGATGATCCCGCCCGGGCTCTGGCTCACGATCGACGCCTCGGGCCCGACGCTCCGCGCAGCCCGCCACGAGCCCGACTGGCACACCCGCCCCGCGCCCGCACTCGGGACAAAGGACCTCGTCGCGGACTCCGTCCGACGCCATCTCCGGGCCGATGTCCCCACCTGCTGCCTGCTCTCGGGCGGGCTCGACAGCTCGATCATCTCCGCCCTCGCGCTCGACACGCTGCCCGCGCTCGACACCTACTGCGCGGGCGCCCACGACTCGGCGGCACCGTCCGCCGATTTCGCCTTCGCCTCCCGCGTCGCTCGCCACATCGGCTCGAGGCACACCGAGGCCCCGATCACCGCGCCGCTCTTCGGCGAACGCTGGCGCGAACTGGTGCACCGGGCCGGCCTGCCCCTTTGCACGCCCAACGAGGTCGCGATCCACGAGGTCGCCCGCACCCTCCGAGCCGATGGCAAGGTCGTCACCCTCTCGGGCGAGGGCGCCGACGAACTCTTCGCGGGCTACGCCCCGACCCTGACGCTGACCCACCGCCACATCGCGGGCAACCCCCCCGAGACCGACGCCACCTTCGGGCACACCCTCGCCACCTGGATCCCCGCCGAGCAGCACGCCCTCCTGCTCGCCGAGCCCTATGTCGCGGACGAGACCCGCAGCGACGATCTCGCGCCGGGCTTCGCCACCGATCACGCGATCGCCACCGCCGAGGTCGCCCGCGACTTCCCCGGCGCGACGGAGGCCGAGCGCCGCCTGCAGGCCATCCTTCGCTTGCAGCGTCGCGTCAACCTCGCCAACCTCCTGCGCAGGCTCGACCAGTCCACCATGCTCGCCAGCGTCGAGGGCCGCACCCCGCTCGCGGACCGCGAGATCGCCCGCTTCGCCGAGTCGCTCCCGCTCTCGGAAAAGTTCGTCTTCAGCGACGACCCCTCCCGCGTCGAGACCAAGCGCACGCTCCGTGCCGCCTTCGCGGACCGCCTCCCCGCCGAGGTCGTCGCGAGGCCCAAGGCCAGCTTCCCCCTCCCCTTCGAGGGCTGGATGGCCCCCGCCCTCCCCGCGCTCGACAGCGCCTTCGCAAGGGAGGCCCTGCTCCCCACCGCCCGCACCGAACTGAAGGAGCGCCACGCCGAACTCTGGACCATCGCCTGGCCCGTCCTCAACCTCGCCCTCTGGGGCCAGCGGTGGTGGGGGTAAAGGACGAGCCCGAAGCGCGAGCGAGGGAGAACATCGCCCGGTGCCACGATCCGCGAAGCGGGTCGTGCTCACTCGCCGCCTCCCACATGTGGCCCTTTGGCCCTTGACGATGTGGTACTTTGCGATCGCCTCGCCCGGTGCCCCGAACCGCCCACAGGGCGCTTCGGGCCGACCCGCCCCCATCGCCCCTCTACCCCTTTACCCCCCGTCCCCCTCACCCTTTGGCCCTTCGGCCCTTCGCGATGTGGCCATTTCCAAATGCTTCAGCACGATCCGCCGCAACTCACGGATCGCCAAGGGATGCTCGTGGGCGTTGTGCCCCGAGCGAACGATCACCTCGCTCTCGGCCGTCAGCACGCTCGCGCTCCAGTACGCCACGACCCCGTCCGATCCCCCGCGCGGGTCGCCCGCGCCCTCGATGCCGATGATGGTGTGGTGGGGGATCTCGATCGGGGTCGCGTTGTACACCCCGAGCGTCGGCGCATCCGGCCGGAGCGTGTCGATGCTCGTCGGCACCGCGCTGTTGTTGGCCCCGTGCCACCAGCCCCCCTCGGGCCTGTACCCCCGAAGCTCGCGCGACGCCTGCACGAACGCCTCCGGCAGCTTCACCATCCCGCGCCCGATCCGCGCCAGGAAGCCCGTCGCCAGGTCCGCCCCCCGGAGGGGCGACGCGACGAACACCACCCGCGTGATGTCCGGGTCGCGCGGCGCGTAAAAGATCCGCGCGAGCAGCTCCCGCGTCCCGTCCGACACACCCGTCCCGTCAAGCGGGCGACCGTACACCGCGCTGAACAACTCATCCCCCCCGTCCTGCACCACCGCCCGCGTGATCAGCCCCCCCATGCTGTGCCCGATCACCAGCATCTCGCGCATCCCGGGGTCCGTCCGCAGGGGGTCGTAGTAGTCGCGGACTTCCTTCAACGCCGCCCGCAGCTCCGCCGCCGCCGCGGGAAAGGGCAACCCCGTCGGGTACAGGAACATCCAGAACTGGCACCGCCGCCGGATCTCGGGGTCCGCCATCAGGTCGTTCAGCGTGTCTCGCCAGGTGATCGGGCTCGACCGCAGCCCGTGCACGAAGAGCACCGGGATCCGCTCCGGGTCGTAGGGCTGGTGCATGTAGATGCCGATCCGCTCCAGGTACCGATCCGGACGCGTCAGCCCCTGCACGCCCTCCTTGCCCAGCTCCGTCAGCCCGAAGAGATACCCCACCGGCACCGTGTGATCGCTCGACAGGGGCACCGTCCGCCCCGCGACCTCCGTCGTCTCCGCGCCCAGCGTGTTGAAAAGCTCCAGCTCCGCGTCGACCGCGTCGGACAGGCTCGTCGTCGTCGTGCCGAAGCGCAGCACCGCCGTCGCGGGATAGCTCAGCCCCTCGGGGGGCATGAAGGGATCGACCGCCGCCCGCCCGGGCCGGTTGTCAGCAAAGCCCAGGAGCGTCGCCCCGAACGCGTCGAACCGGTGGTGGTTCCGCATCCCCTCCACCCGCAGTTCCTCCGTGGGCCGGAACCAGTCGAACTGCGCCGGGTCCCACAGCGTCCGGTTGTCGCCCACCACCGCCCGCACCCGGAACACCCCGCCCCGCCCGTCGTAGACCGAGGGCTCCTCGCCACCCGTCCAGTCCTGGTTCGTCAGGCTGACAAACCGCGCCACCGCGCGGTTGTAGATGTCCGCCGCGAACTCCGTCCGGCCGTCCAGCACCACCGCGCGATCGTTCAGGTCCCGCTGCAGCTGCTCCCACGCAAAGAGCGCCGACGCGAGGAACAGGCTGATGTCCGCCCGTCCCCGCCCGCACGCCGCCGATCGCTCCGCAGCGTCCAGCGCCATCTCCGCCGCCGCGATGGTCCACAGCCCGTCGGGCTCCGCCCGCCCGCGCTCGCGGATCAGGTTCAGCGTGGGCACCGGCTCCCGCGTGTACGCCTTCTCAAGGTCCAGCATCCGCAGGCACAGACGGCTTGTCTCGCTCAGCCCCGCCCCCGTCAGGACGCTCTGCCGATCACGCAGGAGCGTCTCGCTCGCCCGCGCCCGCTCGACCGTCACCTTCGGTGCGCACCCCCACCCCGCCCCCCACCCAGCCAGCAGCACCGCCCCGACCAACAGCATCAGCCGAGCCATCCGCCACCCTCCAGGACCATCGCCGCGTCCAGCAGCAGCACGCTGCTGAACGCATCCGGCACGCCGCCCCCCGCGACCATCGCGTTGTGCATCAGCGTCTGCGCGTGCATGATCGCCCCGTCCTCGCCCGCCACCGCCAATTCCGCGAAGACATGCAGCGCCCACGCATGGTTCGTCGCGTTATCAGGCTGCAACTCCGCGATGTGCCACCGCGCCGCCGCCCGAACCCGCGCCGCCAGCGTCTCCCGCGCTCCGTCCACCCCCCGCGCCGCCCACACCCCGAGCGCGTGCAACGCCCCCAGCTCCGTCTGCGTCCACCGCTCGATCCCGATCTCCGGGTCAAAGGGCACCAGGCTCCCCTCGCCCGCGCTCACCGCGTCGACCGGGATCTCGCCCCCCCGCACCAGCGCGCCGAACAGCACCACATCCGCGCTCCGGTCCGCCATACCCCGGGCATCCCCGGGCCCCGTGAAACCCTCCGCCCCGAGCAGCCGCGCCACGATCCACCCGTCCACGCCCCGCCGATGCCCCCGCTCATCGCGAAACGCCCGCGCCCCCTCCAGCGCCTCCTCCCCCGCGATCCCCTCCCCCCGCGCCGCCCGCGCCAGAACCCCCGTCGAATCATGCTTGTCCAGCCCCCGCTGCGCCATCGCCCGCAGCGACCGCGCCCACCCTTCACGATCCCGAGGCCCGCCCAGCGTCACAACCATGAACCCATGCTAACCACACGCTCACCCACTTCGGGTTCCGTCCCGCCCCGCGCCCCGATACCCTGAACCCATGGCCCGGCCCGCAGCACGAGCCCACGCAAGCGCCCACGACGCCCTCACCCGGCGCATGTGCCTCGCCTGTGGCTTCAATGGCAAACTTCTCCAAGGCGAGCAAGGCCTCCGCCAGCACCGCTGCCCCGCCTGCCACGCCGACCTCTACGCCCGCCCCCCGCGCAGCTACGCCGAACTCGAGGGCATCCCCCTCGCCCACATCCCCGAGCCCGATCCAATCCCAAAGCGATCGCCCTGCCTGCGCCGCTGGCACCAGTGGCTCACAACGATCCTCGCGTCGCTCCTGCGCCGCAGACCACGACCGTCCGCACCGCCCCCTGCTCACGCGCCGAGTGCCAACCCGCGTCAGCCCACGCCGACCTGACACCCTCCCGTCGCTGCCGAACCACACCATCCTCGAACCGCGCCCGGTTGGGCGTCGCCTCCATCGCCTCCCGCGCTCGGCTCGGGTGCCACAGATGCACCGCCCGCGCCGTCTCCAGCCGCTCCGCCAACCCCCGCGCCGGCTGCACCAGCAGCGCCCGCCGCCCAAGGTCATCGTCCTCCCACCCCCAGCCCTCGTACGCCTCGTCAAACCCGTTCACCGCCCGCAGCACGCTCACCCGACACGCAAAGTGGCAACTCAACACCTTGGGCTTGTGCGCCTTCACCACGCCCACCCGCGCCAGACCCGCCCGCCGCAGCGCCAGGGCCCGCCGATACCGCCCCGCCCGCTTCGCGATCGCCCCCTCCTCCTCCGCAGGCCACACGCGCCCGAACCATCCCCGCCCCGCCTCCGGATCCAGGGGCATCGTGTCCCACCGGGTGCTCTCCGTCACCTCCTGCGACAGATTCGCCCGCCCCCCGTACACCATCCCCGCCCCGTTCTTCAACGCCTCCGCGTGCACCGCCAGCGCATCCGGCCCCAGCACGATGTCCCCATCCAGGAACACCACCGCGTCCCCATCCCGCAGTCCGCAATTCTCCTCCAATGCCCGCAGCCCGTTGTTCCGATTCTGGCTCGCCCGCCCCGTCCCCATGAACGCCCGCGCCGTGTACACCACCGGCACATCGCCCCGCCACCGCCCAACGCCCCCGCGCACAATCGCCTCCACGCGAGCATCCTCGGTGTCGCACGCCACGCACACCGCGTCCGGGAACCGCGACTGCCACCCGATCCCCGCCAAGACCGCCCCAAGGTGCCTGGGCGTGTGCGTGCTCACCAGCACCACGACACGCCCCGCTCGCGCCGCGCCCAAAGACGCCCGAGAACCCCGGTCCAAAGACAACCTCGGCAAGGTGCTCCGTCCTGTCACGCCACGAGCCTAGCCGCAAAGGCTTTCTCCCCTCGCCAGGGGGGCATCTGAATCGCACCCTCTCCCCGACGGACCGCCCGGGCCGCGGAAACGTTCCCGGACGACACGACGGAGGGAGGGTGCATTTGGAACCCGACAACGACCTGGATCGCGCCCTGGAGCTCCGCGCCGCAGCCGCGGCACTGGAGGAGGACTGGCCGGACGCCGAAAAGGCGGTCGAGGACCTCGACGACATGGCCGAACGCGCCGCCAGTGTGTTCATCCCCCCGCCGCCCGCCGGCGTCGATGTCGTCCGCGAAGAGCTCGCCGCCATGGGCGAGACCAACATCGCCGTCGCCCCCCAGCACCCCGCCAAGAAGGGCGCCGGCGGACGCAACTCCCCCTTCGACGCCGAACTCGACGCCGCCGAGATCGACGAACGCGACCGCCCCGGCCCCACATGGACCGCCCGCGCCCGGGGCCTCTCCCGCTCGGGCGTCACCTTCGTCTCCCGGCGCATGTGCTACATCGGGCGCCGCGTCATCATCGCGGTCCACCTGATCGACGAACACCCGACACCCCTATTCGGCCGCATCGCAAGCTGCGAGTACGAGTCCGAGGGCCTCTACCGCACCGAGGTCACCCTCGAGCCCGTCCCCGACAAACCCCACGTCCAGAACTGGATCACCGACCGCCACCGCAACTGATCAGCAACCACTCGGGTGCCGTGGAGACATCGCGCAGCGATTTCTCCACGCCGACCGCCTCCTCCCCTTTGGCCCTTTGGCCATTTGCAATGTGGCCCCTTCCCTCGGTGCCCCGGACCGCCCGAAGGGCGCTCCGGGCGATCGTCCAAAGATACCCG
>DAIQNV010000039.1:0-13973 GCA_036788215.1 Phycisphaerales bacterium
CCCTCTACCCCGTAGCCTCTTCGCCCCTTCACCACTTTGGCCCTTTGGCCCTTTGCGATTTGGCCATTTGAAGCCATCCGCCCCTACCGCCCCCCCGCCAGCAGCTCCCGCAGCTTCCGCCGATTCAGCCGCCAGATCGCCGGCGCCGCCGCCCCCAGGCTGAACCCCAGCACGATCCCCCACCCGATCAAGACCGGCACCGGGGGCACCCTGAGTTGCAGGTCCAGCCCCAGCAGCAACTGGTGGATCCGCTGCCCCGCCCACGCCCCCTGCACGCCCATCACCGTGCCCACCACGCACGCGGTCAGCGCCACGATCACCGCCTCGCCCACGACGAGTTTCGCCACCTGCCCGCGCTCCGCGCCCACCGCCCGCAGCACCCCGAACTCGAACCGACGGCTCTCGATCCCCGCCACGATCAGGTTCGCGACCCCGAAGCACGCCACCAGCATGCTCACCACCGCCACCCCGCTGAACACCACCAGGGACCCCGTCACGAAGTTCACGATCTCCGCCTTGATCCGCCGCCCGCTCCCCGCGTCGAGGACGCCCAGCCCGAAGAGCGCCTCCCGGATCCGTTCGATCGCCCACTGGTCCGCCCCGGCAGCCCCCACCCCGTCCACCGCCGCGAGCCGTTCCGCGACCGCCCAGTCGATATCGACCTGGATCAGCTGGATGTTGTCGCTCCCGAACCGCGTCCGCATGTCCTCCCGCGAGCCAAAGACCGCGTGCAGGCTCTGGTCGATGTACTCCTCGCCGATGTTGAAGAACTTGCTCGCGAGCTCCAGCCCCGGGCTCGTCACCACGCCCACGATCTCGAAGCTGAACCGCTCCCCGTTATCGATGACCGAGAACGAGTCGCCGACGCCCAGCCCCTGCGCAACGTTGAACTCCCGCCCCACGATGATCGCCCCGCCCGCCTCCAGGCGCGCCAGCGCCGTTTCCCGGTCGCCCTCGAAGAAGGTCAGGCTCACCATGTCGAAGAACTCGCGGGGCTCAAACGCCACGAAGCTCGTCGTGTAGCTTTGCAGCGCCGACACCCCGAACGCGTCCGTCTGCACCGGGTGCATCGTGATCGCGCAGGTCGCCTCCACGAAGGCCAGCGCCTCGAGCTGCTCCTTCGCCTCGGGGGGCAGCCGGAGCCCGTTCACAAAGGCGTCCGGGAACTCGATCTTCCCGATCCAGTCCCGCAGAACGCTCCCCCCGTTCGTCCAGATCGAGATCATCAGCGCGAGACCCGCCATCATCGCGCCCGCGGTGAACCCGTGCCGGAAGGGCGTCGAACTCACCGACCGCCCCAGCATCGACGCCGGCAGACCCAGCAACCGGCTCAGGGGCCCCGACACCACCTTCGACACCACCACCGCCACCGGCACACTGAGGAGGAAATACCCGACGAACATCGCCGGCAGCCCCACCGTCGCGTACCCCCAGAAGAGCGTGTCCTTGTCCTGCGGAAGCCCGACCGTGATCGCCTGGATCCCGACCCCAGCCAGCCCGATCACCGTCACCCGCCAGATGTGCACGGGCCTCGTCGCGTGCGCCCGACCCGTCAGCGCCTTCAGGGGGCTCGTCCGCGCCACCTGCCACGCGGGCCACGCCGCCCCCACCAGCCCGGCGACGACCGCCCCCACCCCGCACAACAGCACCATGTCCAGGGGCACCGCCAGCCCGCTGGGCAGGTAGTCCCGGTACCAGGTCACCATGATCCACGCGAACGCCACGCCCAGGGGCGTTCCCACCAGGGACCCCGCAGCGCCGATCGCCAGCCCCGTGAAGAGCTGCCCCTGCGCCATCTGCCACCTGCTCGCCCCCACGCACCGCAAGACCGCCAGCCCGCGCTCCTGCTCCGCGATCGCGGTCGTCATCCCCGTCATGATGATGAACGCCGCGGACAGCATCGCCAGCATGCTCGCCAGGATGAACCCCACCTGGTTGCTCGCCAGGTTCTGCTCCAGCCCGCTCGTCACCTTCTCCGTCGTCTGCAGGAGCAGGTCGTCGCCCAGCCCCGGCGCATACCGCGCCACGAACGCGTCCGCGTCTACCCCGTCCGCCAGGTCGATCTCAATCTGGTCCAGCTTCGACCCGTCCCCGGTGATGCTGCTGAGCGTCTCCAGGCTCATCGTCATCTGGGGAAGACCGCCGAGCGGTGGGGGGGCGCTGATCCCCACGACCGTCAGGGGCACCGTCCGCCGGAACAGCCGGGCGATGCCCATCTGCACGTTCTCGTTGACGCCCAGCCGTTCCATCGACACCGGCGTCCGGAACTGCTCGACCGCCACGATCCCGTCGCCCGGCCGCACGCCCGCCGCCGCGTTCAGGCTCGCCGCCCGCCCCGCGTCGTCCACCCGTTCGGGCATCTCCGGGCGAGCCACGTCGAGATACCCCAACTCCGTCCCGGGCGTCGAGTACCCGCTCCCCTCGCCCGCCTCCCGACGCTTCTCGACGTAGGAAAAACTCAGCCGCTCCGCCAGCAGGGCATCGATCAGCACCTCGCCCTCGCCCGTCGGCAAGCGACCCGCGATCATCCTGGGTGGGCGGGCCTCGAACTCCCCCGAAAGCTCCACCCCGTTCCCGTACCCCGTCGCGGTATAGGGCCTCTCCGCGAGCACGAACCCCGCGTCTCTACCATCGCCACCCTGCCCCTCCCCCCGCACCAGCACCGGCAACTCCAGCCGCACCGACACCGGGCTCCGCGCCAGGGGCAGCGCCCGCTCCACACCCTCCCAGGACTTCACCGTCCCCAGCATCCCCGCGTCAAAGGTCGCCCCGCTCCCCCGCCCCGACAGCCTCACCTCCGCCGACCCGATCTGCCCCTCGAGCTGCGCCTCGATCGCCCCGTTGGCCGACTCGAAACCGCACGCCACCGCCGAGATCAGCGCAGCAGACAACGCCACCGCCGCGACGAGCAACGCCGCACGACTAGGCCGCGCCGAGACACTGCTGATAGCGAGTCGCCACGCCGCCCGCATCGAGCCCCTCCGTCGAAATCACCCCGTGGGCCCGACCGTCGCGCACCACATGGATCGCCCGGCAGTGCGCCGCCGCCAAGGGCTCGTGCGTCACCATGACAACCGTCATCGACCGCTCCGCCGCGATCTGCGCCAGGAGCGTCCACAGCTTCTCGCTCGTCTGCGAGTCGAGGTTCCCCGTCGGCTCATCCGCGAACAAGACCGGCGGGTGGTACAAGAGCGCCCGCGCGATCGCCACCCGCTGCTGCTCCCCGCCCGACAGCGCCTCGGGCCGGTGCCGGTCCCGCCCCTTCAGCCCCAGTTGGTCGAGCAGCTCCCCGCTCCGCTTGCGGAGCTCCCCGGGCTGGTCCCCCGCCAAGAGCCCGGGCAGCTCCACATTCTCCCGCGCCGTCAGCGTCGGGATCAGGTTGAACTGCTGAAAGACGATCCCGATCTCGCGCCGCCGGTACTGCACCGCGTCGCGCTCGGTCAGCCGGGCCACATCCCGCCCCGCGACCTCGATCGTCCCCTTGTCCGGCGTGTCCAGGGCCGCGAGCAGGTGCAGGAGCGTCGACTTCCCGCTCCCCGACTGCCCCATAATCGCGTAGAACCCCGGCTCCGCGATCTCGAGATCGAGCCCGCGCAGGGCGGGCACGCTCTCTGCTCCGAGCCGGTAGTCCTTGTGCACATTCACGCAGCGGATCATCGGGGCAAGGTTAGCCGTCCCGCCCCCTCCGGATGCACATCGAGCCCGGGTGCCGTGGAGACGCCTCGAAGAGGCTTCTCCACGCTCAGCCGATCACCCCGCGTGAGCCTCATACGCCTGCGCATCCATCAGCCCCTCAAGCGCCGACAGATCGCTCGCCCTGATCTTCACGAGCCACCCCTTGTCAAAGGGGTCCTCGTTGATCAGTCCCGGGTTGCTCTCGAGTTCGCCGTTCACCTCCACGATCTCCCCACCGATCGCGGTGTAGATATCGCTCGTCGTCTTCACGCTCTCTACCTCGCCCACCGTCTCGCCCGCACCCACCTCGCTCCCCACGCCCTTCATCTCTGCGAAGGTCACATCCGTCAACTGGTCCGCGGCAAACGCGGTAATGCCGATCGTGACCACATCACCATCGACCCGGTGCCACTCGTGGCTCTCGCTGTACTTCCGATCCGTCGGCACGCTCATCCCGGCACCTCCGCCTCACGACCCTTGGGAGCACAATCCCGGCCCCCCGGGCCGGCACCGACCCATGCTACCGCCCGCAGCCCGCCCGCGAGGGCCACGCCCGCCCAGAGTCCCGGGCCCGACCCCCGCTCCCCGCCCCCGGGGGACCTATCCTCGCCCAATGCTCCTGACCTGCTGCGTGAGTTCACTCTCCGACCTCCTCAAACCCAAGGGCCGCCGCGCGCCCAAGATCGAGCTCGACGATCTCCCCGCCTACATCCGGGGCGAACTGGGCCTCCATGGCATCAACCTCACCACCGACCTCCTCGCCGGCGCCAGCCGCCAGCGGATCGAGCGCCTCCGCGAGCGGGCCGACAAGGCCGCCTGCGCCTGTCTCCTCCTCATCGAGCCCGAGGCCCTCCCCTTCGGAGACGACGACCCCGACGTCGCCCAGGCAGCGGTCGACCGCGCCCGCCGGGTCGTCCAGGCCGCCAATGTCCTGGGCTGCAACGCCGCCGCGGTCTCCATCGCCGCCCCCACGTCGGACGAGGAAACGACCGACCGCGTGGTCGACCGCGTTCGCATGGTCCTCGAGCGGGCGGACAAGCTCGAGATCAACCTGCTCATCTCCCCCCGCAAGGGCCTCACCGCCGAGCCCGAACGCGTCACCGAACTGCTCAAGAAAATCGGTGGCTTCCGCGTCGGCACCCTCCCCGATTTCAAGGCCGCCACCGAAGCCCCCGATCCCGCCGCCTACCTCCGCCGCCTCACCCCCTACGCCTCCGTCGTCCTCGCCACCACCTACGAGTTCGCCGAGCCCGACGCCGGCCCCCCCGACGACGCCCCGGGCTCCCTCGAGGACCTCGCCGACATGATCATGTCCGCCGAGGTCGCCGCCCACTCCACCTACCCCCTGGAGCCCCTCATCGAGGCCATCGGCTCCGTCGGCTTCGACGGCACCCTCGCCATCGACTACCGGGGAGGCGGTGACGGTACACTGGGCGTGGTGCGAAGCCGAGACGCCATCGAGGCCGCCCTCGAGTCCCTCGCCGAGTAGCGGGGGGGTTCGCGGGCCGTCACGCCAGCTTCAGCGCTCCACGGAAGGACGCCCGTGCCCGCCCACGTCACCCGACCCGTCCCTGCCACAGAACACCGCACCAATCTGACCGGGACCCGCGCTGTCGAGGTCCTGCCGCCGGGCATACAAGACGCCGTGCCGACCGACCTCCCGCTCATCGTGACCATCGACGGCCCCGCCGGCACCGGCAAGAGCACCGTCGCCCGCCGCCTCGCCAAGAGGCTCGGGGTCGACTTCCTCGACACCGGCGCGATGTACCGCGCCGCCGCCGCGATCGTCATCGACGAGGGCCTCGAGGACGAGCTCCGCCAGGGCGAAACCGCCCGCATCCTCGAGCGCGTCGTCGACGCCGACCTCCACTTCGACTGGACCACCGACCCGCCCGCCATCCTGGCCTGGAACAGGCCCATGGACGACCGCATCCGTGAGGCCGACGTCACCAAGGTCGTCTCACTGGTCGCCGCCATCCGCACCCTGCGCAAGCACATGGTCCAGAAGCAGCGCATCATCGGCCACCAGCACCCGAGGCTGGTGACCGAGGGCCGAGACCAGGGCTCCGTCGTCTTCCCGAACGCCCAGGTCAAGTTCTACCTCGACGCCGCCCCCGAGGTCCGCGCCAAGCGCCGCGCCGAGCAGCTCCGAGCCGCGGGCCGCGTCGTCGACGACCAGGAACTGCTCCGGGGCATCATCGAGCGCGACCGCACCGATTCCGCCCGCAAGGACGGGCCCCTGATCTGCCCCGCCGACGCGACCACCATCGACACCTCCCCCCTCGATATCGACGGAGTCCTCGATGTCCTCGAGGAGCACACCCGCGCCCGCGTCGCCGACGCCCTCACCGATGACTAAGACCACCCGCTACGAGCGTCCCAGGCCCAACACGAAGTTCAAGGACCGCCACCCGGGCTCGACCCTCGGCGCCCTCCTGACCTACGAGGTCTGCCGCCAGGCCTCGATGCTCGTCATGCGCGGCGCCATGGGCCTGCGCGCCCACAACCGCGAACGCGTCCCCCTCACCGGCCCGCTGCTCATCGTCGCCAACCACCAGTCCTTCCTCGACCCGCCCGCCATCGGGGGCATGATCTGGGACCGCCACTTCGAGTTCCTCGCCCGCGCCACCCTCTGGAAGTTCGGCCCCTTCGGCAAGCTCATCCAGAACCTCAACTCCATCCCCATCGCC
Organism: Phycisphaerales bacterium; assembly: GCA_036788215.1. GTDB lineage: Bacteria > Planctomycetota > Phycisphaerae > Phycisphaerales > UBA1924 > DAIQNV01. The sequence goes on from DAIQNV010000039.1 coordinate 6,366, forward strand.
GAGGGGGGCGACACCGCCGCCATGAAGGAGGCACTCCGCCGCCTCCACGCCGGACGCGCCGTTGTCCTCTTCCCGGAGGGCTCCCGCACCCACGACGGCGCCATGCAGGAGTTCAAGCGCGGCGCCGCCGTCCTCGTCAAGCGCGCCGCCTGCCCCGTCCTCCCAGCAGCCATCGAGGGCGCCTTCGACGCCTGGCCCCGCTCCCGCAAACGCCCAAGGCTCTTCGGCCCCCCCATCGAGGTCGCCTTCGGCCACCCCATCCCCCACGAGGAACTCCTGAAGGACGGCGCCGACGCCGCCCTCAAGCGACTCGCCTCAGAGGTGGAAACGCTGCGGGGCGAACTGCACGCCAGCATCCGCGCCCGCACCAAGGGCCGCTACCCGACCTCACCGCCCCCCGCACCTCCAGAGCAAGCCCAACGCAGCCCGGTGGCCTGATCGCGGGACCCAAAGGCAGCGAGACTACGCTCGCCCAACCCAAAGCGACCCGCTTCACTTCGTCTCTTCGTCTCTTTCTCTCGGTGCCTCCGTGCCTCCGTGCCTTCTTCCTACCTCCCCATCAACGCCGCCACCCGCTTCTCCGTCGGCGGATGCGTCGCGAACAGGTTCGTCAGCCCCCGGCTCCCCAGCATCGGCTCGATGATGAACAGGTTGTTCTGCGCCGGGTTGGGCTGGTGCATCGGGATCTTTCTCGAGTACGCCTCCAGCTTCTGCAGCGCCGACACCAGCCCACGGGGTGAGCCCGCGATCGCCGCCCCGTCCGCGTCCGCCACAAACTCACGGCTCCTGGAGATCATCGCCTTGATCAGCGCCGCGCCCACCGCCGCGATGATCGTCACCCCGATGAACACGAGCGGGTTCCGGTTGCTCCCCCCGCCCAGGAAGAAGCCCCACTGCGCCACGAACGCCAGCACGCCCGCGATCGTCGCCGCGATGCAGCTCGTCAGCGTGTCCCGGTTCTTCACATGCGCCAGCTCGTGCGCCATTACCCCCTCGAGCTCCTCGTAGCTCAAAACATCGAGCGCCCCCTGCGTCACCGCCACCGCGGCGTGCTTCGGGCTCCGCCCCGTCGCGAAGGCGTTCGGCGCCTGGTGCGGGCAGATGTACACCTTGGGCATGGGCAGCCCCGCCCGACGGCGCAGCTCATCCACCATGCGGTACAGGTCCCCCCCCGTCTCCGCCGTCACCTCGCGACCCCGCATCGAAGCGATCGCGATCTTGTCGCTGAAGAAGAACGCCCCGATGTTCATCAGCCCGCCGAACAGCAGCGCCGGGATCAGGTACTGCTGACCCAGGAGCCCACCGACCGCGACGAACAGCCCCATCATGCCGCCCAGCAGCACGACCGTCTTGATGTTGTTCACAAAACCAATCGACATCGACGACCAAAGCCTCCATTATCCCCGCCGCACCACGCAACGGGCACCACCAATACGCCCCACATAGATCGGCGTTCGCCCGACCCGGTTGCACACCCCATGCCAACGGATCCTCCCCCGCCCCCACTCCGTCTCTTCGTCTCTTGGTCTCTCCGTCTCTTCCCCCCTTCACCACCACCCCGCCGACCGCGCCCCAGCCGCCGCCAGAATGGCAGCGATCACCACACGCAGCGCCGGCAGCTTCATGCGGTGCGTCATCCACGCCCCGATCGGGCTCCCCACCACCGCCCCGAGCGTCATCGCCGCCGCGATGCTCAGCGCCTCCACGCGGCTCTGCCTGTGCTGGGGCAGCGTCCACACCTTCAGCGCCGCCCCCACCCCCGCGCTGATCCACATCACCGAAGCGCTCGCCGCGATCGCCCGACGCAGCTGCACCTTCGAGATCAGCTGCACCGCCGGCACGATCATGATCCCCCCCCCGATCCCAAGCAGCCCCGCCGCAAACCCGGTCACCCCCCCAACCGGCCCGAGGCGTCCCCATGTCGGCCGCGCCGCCTCCCGCTCGGGCTCAGGGAGCCCGCGGAAGGTCTGAAAGATCGTCCAGGCCGCGTACGCCAGCAGGAAGACCGCGAGAAGCTGCTTGAGGGGCTTGCCATCCAACAAATTGGAGACGAACACACCCCCGATCACCCCCAGGATCATCCCGGGCAGCAGCCGGTTCCGAACCACCGGATCGAGCGCCCCCTTGTCCTTGTGCGTGCGGCTCGAGATCAGCGCCACCACCACATTCACGCACATCGCCGAAGCCGCGTACAGGTGCTGCTCGGGCGCGTCCTTCCCGCTGAACCCGTACACGATTCCGAGGGCCGGCAGCATCACGATCGACCCGCCGATCCCGGCAAGCCCGCCCACCACCCCGGCCACCAGACCGATCAGGAGCGCCCAGGCTGATTGCTGCAGGTCCATCCGTGCTCCCGCGCCCCATCTCAGGCGTCATCCCGAGACGGTAGGGCCGACCCCCGCCTCGTTATGGGTCCCTGGAACAGGTGAATTTCGCCCACCGACACCGTCCACCGCCCCAAACCCACCCCCGTATCCGGTCGGGTCGAAAGATCGCTCACCCCCGGATGATTCATAACCTACCGTTTCCAGCGTAGTTCGGACGCTCGGACCGGATCGGTGGACCCGACCGGCCGATCGAACCCCGAGACACCGGTTGCCCGGGAGGCGACCAGACGCATGGCCCGAAGAACCGAAGAACCGATCGCCGCGGCTGTGGTCCGCACGCGCATCGTCGCCGAACTGGTGGCCTTCGCGGTCGTCGCGGTTCTCACCGCCTGGTCCGCAGTCATCGTCAAGGAGTCGGCCCACGCGACCCCCCTGATGGAGGTCGAGCGCGTCGCCACCCGCGAGCCCGCCAGGATCGCCCCCCCCGCCCCGGTCACGCGAGTCGCCTTCGAGCCCGCTCCGGACGACAACCCCTCCGCCGGATCGACCGCGACCTACCCCGTCGGCACCCGCTGGTTCAACGGGCGCCCCATCCGCGCTGCCCGCACCATCTGGATGACCGTCACCGCCTACTCCCCGGACCACCGCTCCTGCGGCATCTTCGCGGATGGCCAGACCGCCACCCTGCACTCCGTCTGGACCAATGGCATGAAGCTGGTCGCCGCGGACACGCGCGTCCTGCCCTTCGGCTCGATGATCTCCGTCCCGGGCTACGCCTCGGGCGATGTCGTCCCGGTCCTGGACCGCGGGGGCAAGATCAGGGGCCACCGCCTCGACCTGCTCTTCCCCACCCACGCCGCCGCCCTGCAGTGGGGCGTCCGCAAGCTGCCCGTCGTGGTCTACGAATACGCCGACGGCCAGCCCGCCCCCAACCCCCGCAAAGAACGCTGAACTGATCGCCCGCACTCGGGTGCCGTGGAGACATCGCGCAGCGATTTCTCCACGATCGTCGACCTCCGTTCGTGGAAAGGGCTGCGCCGTCTCCACGGCACCCAGCACTCCGTCTCTTGATCTCTTCGTCTCTCCGTCTCTTCTCCTACCCTCGCCCATGCTCGCCGGCTCCCGCACACCCGCGCCCACCACGCCCGAGGAACTGCTGGGCCCCACTCTCTCCCGCCGGCTCGACCGCCTCGACGTCATTTCCCGGAAACTGTTCGCCGGAAAGCTCCCGGGGGAACGGCGCTCCAAGCGCCGGGGCCAGTCCGTCGAGTTTGACGACTACCGCCAGTACGCCCCGGGCGACGACCTCCGACACCTCGACTGGAACGTCTTCGCCCGCCTCGACCGGTTCTTTATCAAGCTCTTCCGCGAGGAAGAGGACCTGGGCCTGCACATCGTCATCGACGCCTCCGCCAGCATGGACGCCGGCGACCGACCTTCCGTGGGTGGCGACGACGCGATCCCGACCAAAGTCGTCTACGCCCACCGCCTCGCGATGGCCTTGGGCTACGTGGGCCTCGTCGGGCAGAACCGTGTCTCCGTCACCGTCTTCGGTCGCCCGGGCGAGGGCCTGCGACGCATGGCGCCCGCCCGGGGCCGCCTTTCGGTCGAGCGCCTGAGCGCCTTCCTCCTCGAGTCCCTCCGCCCCCTGCCCCAGGACGCGTCCGCGACCCCGCCCCTCGACTTCGCCCAGGCCCTGCGCCGCGTCGCGCTGGCCCGCTCCGGCAAGGGCGTGCTGGTCCTGCTCAGCGACTTCCTCGTCCGCGACGGGCTCGAGCAGGGCCTCACCGACCTCGGGCTCGCCGCCCGCAAAGGCGCCCTCGACGCCTACGCCCTGCAGACCATGAGCCCGGGCGAACTCGACCCCGCAAGGGAGCGCGAGCGCGGGCTCGTGGGCGACCTGCGCCTCACCGATGTCGAGAGCGGCAACCCCGCCGAGATCACCATCTCCGCCGAGCTGCTCAAAACCTACCGCACCCGCCTCGACGCCCACCTCGACCGCGTCCGCACGCTCTGCGCCGCCCGCTCGATCGAACACCTGCTCGTCCCGACCGACACCCCGGTCGACCGCCTGGTCCTCCAGACCCTCCGACAAAGAGGCGTCGTCGGCTGACGACGCGCCTGCTCCGCTCCGCGGGACGCCGAGTCTGAGCGCAGCGAAGGCTCGGGTTGACCGACCCTCACGCCCGGCGTCGGGTGCCGTGGAGACATCGCGCAGCGATTTCTCCACGAACGTGCTCACCCGTTCGTGGAGAAGGCTGCGCCGTCTCCACGGCACCCAATGTTCTTCCCACTGCCCACTGCCCAAAAACAACGCCCGATCCAAAGGACCGGGCGTCGCTGAAATCCGTGTGTGGGATCGATTACCGGCGACGCCGGAAGGCGATCAGGCCACCGATGCCCATGAGGGCCAGGGGAGCCGGGGCCGGGATGATCGAGTACTCGTACACGATCTCCCAGTCGAGGGCGCCCTCGGTCGAGAACTGCGAGACGATGTTGCCCGCGCCGGTGGCGATCGAGCTCCCGACCGCGTTGGCCAGAAGGTCCACCGTGCCGGTGTCGATGAAGGCCGACAGGTCGTCGACGCCCGCGAGCAACTCGTTGCTCTCGGTCTTCTGTCCCTGCAGACCGGTGAAGGAGGCGCCGGAGGTGCCGCCGAAGTCGATGGTCCCGTCGAACGCGTCGGCCTGGAACGCCTCGTCCGCGACCGGGATGACCGTGGCGAGCGTCGTGCCCATGTTGTCATCCAGGAGCATCGAGATCGTCGCCTGCAGGAACAGGGTGATCGACGCCGGCGCTGCGTCCAGGTTCTCCGCCTGGGCGCTGCCGACGACCGTGCCGTTCAGCGTGACGGTCACCTTCTCGAGCACCCGCAGGCCGACCTGCGTGTCGAACGAGGGGATGCTGAACATCTGCGACCAGTTGGTCGTCGCGAGCGCGAAGGAACCGTTGTAGGTCTCGGTCCCGGCGGCGGCGGTGCCGGCGCAAGCGGCAATGGCCGCGCACATCAGGGTCTTCATCGGTCGGATCTCCTCAATCCCAGGCTCATCTATCCGAAGGGGCTGCCGAACCCACGACACGGCGTCCGTGCGGATCGCACGCGCAACCCCGGCGACAAGAAGATGCCACAGGAAACTCCGAGAACCACCCATCTCGGCGGATTCCCACCAGTTTTCGCAGAGTCGCGAGACTTCCCACCTTAAACCGGGGAAACCCACCGCCGCACCCAACGAAACCCACCCCGTCACCCCCATTGAAGGGTGCCGTGGAGACATCGCGCAGCGATTTCTCCACGACCGACGACGACCGTCCGCGGAGAAGGCTGCGCTGTCTCCACGCTACCCGACCCGGCATGTGGCCCTTTGGCCCTTTCCACATTTGGCCCTTTGATCACCCCGCCCCGCGGCTCCGCTCCTGGATCAGGTCCCGCAGGTTGCCCTTGAACTCTGCGATCTCCGAGCCCCCGTAGATCAGCCGGGCCACCATGTCCGCGTGCTGGTCGCTCACCTGCGGCGCGGGGCGCCCGGTCAGTTGCTCGTACTTCTCATCGCTGATCTTCAGGTAGGCACGCATCGCGTAGTCGTAGAGCTGCTCGTCCTCGTCCCGGCTCAGGTCCAGGCGCAGCTCGTTGATCAGCTTCGTCCCCTGCCCGATCCAGGTCTGGAAGGTCTCCTGGCAGACGTGCTCGCCGATCCACTCGCCCACCGGGCCCTTGAAGGGGCGACGGGGCATCTTCGTCCCGGGCTTGCCCGACGCGTGGCACACGATCGTCCCGGGCGCCCCCGCCTGCACCGCCGCCTGGGGCTTCGCCTCCCCGACCTGCGGGACCTCGCGACCCAGTTTCTCAAGGAGGTCCGCCATCGCCCGCTGGGGCATCAGGTCGCCCCGCGCCGCAGCAACCGCGTGCCCCTTCTCGAGCACCTCCGCCGCCCGGTCCTCCTGCTGGTTCGCCATCAGGGCGGCGCCCGCGAGCTGGTAGGCCTTGCTCAGGTCGGGGTTCACCTCGATCGCCTTCAGATAGGTCTCCGCCGCTTCCCCGTAACGACCGGCCTGGTTGTACGCCCCCGCGAGGCTGAAGATGGCCATGTCGTTGCCGGGCTCCTCGCCCACCAACGCCTCAAACCGACGGATCCGATCGTCCACATCCATGCCGCTGCACCTCTCGTAAGCCGGGGTCGAGCCTTCCAACCGATCTCTGCGTCAGGGTAGCGCCCGCTCCCCGCGAGGGCCCCCCGCGACAGGCCCCGCCCCCGTATCGTGCAGCGGTGCCCGACCCCCACCCCAGCCCCGACCCGATCCTGAAGACCGATCTCGCGGGCATCGCCCTCCGCGCGCCCGTCCTCCTCGCAGCCGGCACCGCGGGCACCCTCGACGAACTCGCGGGCGTCACCGACCTCACGAAAGTGGGGGCCCTCGTCACCAAGTCCATCACCCCCGCCCCCCGGCACGGGAACAAGCCCTGGCGCGTCGCCCCCCTGAAGGCCGGCATGCTCAACGCGATCGGCCTGGCCAACCCGGGGCTCGACGCCTTCCTGGCCGACTACGCCCCCCGCATCCCGTCGCTCCCCTGCCCGGTCTTCGTCTCCGTCGCGGGCTTCTCCATCGACGACTACGCGACCTGCGTCGCTGCGATCGACGGCGCGGGCATCACCCCCGCGATCGAGCTGAATGTCTCCTGCCCCAATGTCCACGGGATCGAGTTCGGCGCGGACCCCGGCCTGTTGACCGAGCTCATCGCGACCCTCCGCCCCCTCGCGCCGAACACCCGGCTCATCGCGAAACTGCCCCCGGTCGCGGTCGCGTCGCCCAGCTCCATCGCGGTCCTCGCGCGTGCAGCGATCGAGCCCCGGGGCTCGGCGCCGGGCGGTCCCAACGCTCGCCCGGGCGTCGACGCCCTCACCCTGTGCAACACGACGCCCGCCATGGCGATCGATGTCCGCACGCGGAAGCCGGCGCTCGCGAACGTCACCGGGGGCCTCTCCGGCCCCGCGGTGCACCCCGCGGTCGTCCGCATCGTGCACCTCGCCTACACGCAGGTCTGCCGGGACGCGGGGGTCCCCATCCTGGGCCTCGGGGGCGTCATGAAGTGGGATGACGCCGCGGAGCTCATGCTCGCGGGCGCGACAGCGGTGCAGGTCGGCACGGTGCTCTTTACCGACACCAACGCCCCGAAGAAGATCGCCAAGGGCCTGTCCAAGTGGGCCCGCGATCAGAACGCCCCACGCCTCGCGGACCTCACGGGCGCCGTCGATCTGTCCTGATGCGACGGGTGCCGTGGAGA
>DAIQNV010000039.1:14073-30663 GCA_036788215.1 Phycisphaerales bacterium
ACGATCGACGCCGACCGATCGTGGAGAAGGCTGCGCCGTCTCCACGGCACCCGGCTTCCAACATCGCGGACCTCACGGGCGCCGTCGATCTGTCCTGATGCGACGGGTGCCGTGGAGATATCGCGCAGCGATTTCTCCACGATCGACGCCGACCGATCGTGGAGAAGGCTGCGCCGTCTCCACGGCACCCGGCCACTCCGCCACTTCCTCAGGGACACCCCGCGCTGAACGACTGCAAAAACGCCCCGATGTCCGTGAAGGTCAGGCTCGCGTCCGGCGCCGCGAGTTCGGCGGGGCACGAAGTGGTGAAGGTCGACGACTGGGGCGTGCTGACCCTGGCCTGAGTCAACCCGAACGCGATGACGCGCCACCAGTAGCGCGTCTGGCGGTTGAGGGCGCCCATCGGCACCGCGAGAGAGGTCTGGTTGGCGACGGACTCGGAGACGACCAGGTCGGTGAAGCCCTCGTCCCGCGCGACCTGCACGAGGTAGGTCACCGGGCCGAAGGCGTCCGCCCGCGACCACTCGAAGCGGGGCTGGGCGGACGACCACTGGGCCTGCCCGGGCAGGGGCAGCCCCCGGACCCCCGGGGCGGGCGACGCGAGGAAGAACTCCGCCGGTGCGCCCAGAGATCCCTGACGGTTGAGCCAGACCACGACCCGCCCCTCGCTGCACGACCCCGCGCTCACGCAGGCGTAGGTCGCGACAAAATCGATCGAGAGATCCCCGTTGAGGTCGCCGGTCGCGATCCCGCTGCCGAAGGCGCCGGAGGGACCGCCGAACAGCTCGGGCGGGGCGAAGCCTCCACCCGCCTGCCCGAGCCGCACGCTGACGCCATCGGAGCCCCGCGCGGAGACCGTGACCAGGTCGGGGAGGTTGTCCGCGTTGAGATCGATGAGCGTCGAGTCGATCAGGGTCGCGCCGGCCGGGAATCCCGTTTCGAGCGTCGTCACGCTGGGCAGGCGGCCCGTCCCGTCGTTGACGAACCGCTGCACGCGGGGCCCGGGGCCCGTGACGAGGACATCGCTCGCGGGCCCGCCGAGCGGGCGGGCAACGCCCGCGGTCTCGAACGCGCCGCTCTCGACAACGCCCCCCGTGAACGCGCCCGACCCGTCGTTGGCCCGCACCACCAGGCCACGCTGCAACATCGTCCCGGTCCGCACCGCGAGCAGGTCGGGGGATCCATCGCCCGTCAGTTCCGCGATCGCGACGCCCGAGAGCGTCTGCCCCGCGCTGAACCCCAGCACCAGGTCGTTGCGGCTGAAGACGCCCGTTCCATCGCCCCGGTGAACGCTCACGACGCCGAACGCATCGCCCACGACGACGTCGAGATTGCCGTCCCCGTTGAAGTCGCCCGACGCGATCGCGATGACATCGGACCGCCCGGTCCGTGCCTGCACGGGGCTGAGCCCGCCCGTCCCGCTGTTCATCAGCGTGATGAGCCGCCCGTTCCCGCTGGCGTCCTCGCCCGCGACGACCGCGTCGGGCAGCCCGTCGTTATTGACGTCGATGATGATCAGGCGGGCCTCGCGACCGGCGCCGAGGGCGGTGGAGAAGGTGTTGACCGGGCCGAACGCCGCGATGCCGTTCCCGCTCCCGTCGTTCAGGCGCACCCGCACCTCAGCAGTGACCGGCGAATGCGTCACGAGATCAAGATCTCCATCCCCGTCCATGTCGACGAGGAACGGGTCCCGCACGCCCGCAGGCTCTACGAGCTCCACGCCCACCTGGAAGCCGGGCTGCCCCAGGGCCAGACCAGCGGCGCACACAACCACACCGATCGCGGAGCCAGTTCGCATCTCGACAACCTCCTCGCGAGGGCGACAGACCTCGCCCGCGAATCGATTGTAAACCCCTGTCAGCAAACCACCAAGGCCCCGCCGCCCGAACTCCGGCCCCCAGCCCAGCCCCGCCCCGCTATCGGCCCACCCCGACGCCCGAACTCCCCCCATCTTCACACGCCAAACGACTCGGGTGCCGTGGAAACACCGCGCAGCGGTTTTTCCACGACCATCGTCGCCATCACCGCTCCGTGCCACGGACCTGCCCCCGAAGGCCCGCGCCCCCTCACCCGTTCTCCGCCTCCACAGGCGTCCCCGCCTCGACCTCGACCGGGCCCTTGCCCTCGCGCATCCGCCCGAGCGCCTTGCGCAGGGCCCCGCTGGGCCGATCGGCTTCGGGCGTGGGCGTGGGCTCCTCGAACATCTTCTCCTGCGTCTCCGCGCCCTTCACCGCGTCGGCGGAGACCGTCCCGTCCTTGCCCACCTGGTCGAACCGCACGCTCACCCGGCTCGACACCCCGCGCTCGCGCTGCGTGACGCCATACATATGGTCGCAGATCTGCATCGTCCGCTTGTTGTGCGTGATGACGATGAACCGGCTGAAGCTGGTGAACTCCCGCACCACGTTGCCGAACCGCGCGACGTTCGACTCGTCGAGCGCCGCGTCCACCTCGTCGAGGATGCAGAAGCAGCTGGGCTTGCTGCGGAAGATCGACATCAGGAGCGCGACCGCGGTCAGCGTCTTCTCCCCGCCCGAGAGCTGGCTGATGCTGCGGGGCTCCTTGCCCGGGGGCTTCGCGATGACCTCGATGCCGCTCTCCAGAAGGTCGACCTCGTCCGTCTGCACCTTCTGCCCGTCGACTTCCTTGACGAGGGGCATCAGCCGGACCTCGGCCCGCCCGCCCCCGAAGAGCTTGCGGAACATCCCGTCCTGCCCGCCGAAGTTCGCCTGGATGCGCCCGAAGACCTCGCCGAACCGCGCCTTGCTCGCCTCGTCGAGGCGCGTGATCAGCTCCGCCAGCCGCATCCGCGCCTCGTCGATATCCGTGAGCTGCGCGACCAGTTCGTCGTTCTTCTCCGCGAGGACATCCTCCTCCGCGATCGCGTCGAGGTTCACGTTCCCCAGCTTCTTGATCTCGTCCCGCAGCACATTCAGCCGGGCCTGCGCATCGGGGATATCGACCGGCGACACGTCCCCCGGCGCGACGACGGCGCGGTAGTCGAGGTACTCCTTCGCGAGGTCCACGCCCGCGTCCTCGAGCGCCCGCTCCTCGAGGTGCTCCCGGCGCACCTCCTGCTCACGCCGCGATCCCTCCAGCCCGTTCCAGTCGCGCTCGACCAGCCTCGCCCGCTCGCGGGCCTTGCCCAGGTCCGCGCCCACGCTCTCGACGCGCCCCGCGACCTCGCGGACACGCTCGCCCAGCGCCCGGGCCGCTTCGCCCAACGCCTCCACCTCGCCCCGCAGCCTGGTGCGTTCCTCTTCCGCAGAGGTCACCGTCCCGACATGGCGCTCGCGGCGCTCCCGGGCTTCCTCGATGTGCCGCTCGTGCTCGCCCACCCGGCGCTTCGTGTTCTCGACCTCCGTCTCCAGCCTCCGCACTTCCCGCCTGCTCGCCCCCGCCTGCTCACCCAGCCGCCCGACCTCCACCCGCGCCCTGCTCAGGGCATCCGCCGCCGCTTCCGCCTCGCCCTCAGCCCCCTTCACCGAGGCCTCGAGCGTGGTCACCGCCTCGCGCCGCTCGCCCGCGAGCCCGGCCAGCTTCCGCTCCCGCTCCGCGAGCTCCTCGATCTGCCCCGCGATCCCCGCCCCCTGCGCATCCAGCTCGCCCGCCTCTTCGGAGGCCGATCCCAGGTCCCGCTCCGCCCGCGCCAGTTCCGCCCCCTCGCGGTCGAGCGAACTCTGCGCCCGCCCCGCGTCCCCCCGCGCCTGCGCCAGCGCCCGCTCCACCTCGCCCCGCTCCGCCTGCACCGCGCCGAGTCGCTCGTCGGTCCGGGCCAGCTCCGCCCGCTCGCGCTCCACGCGACCGCGCAGGGCCTCGACCTTCACCTCAAGATCCGCCAGCTCCGCCGCCCGCGCCAGGACGCCGCTCTCCGCGCCCTGCGCCGCCGGGCCGACCGTCATCGTCCCGTCCGGCTCGACCACATCGCCCTCGCGTGTCACGAACCGGGCGCTGCTCAGCCCGCTCGCCCGCAGCATCTGCGCCGCGTCCAGCGTCCCCACGCTCAGGCAGTTCCCGAGCACCCGGTCCAAGAGCCCCTCGACCCGCGAGCGCACGTCGTCCGCCCCCCGCACGCGAACCATCTCCCGCACCCGCCCCACGCGCACCGCCAGGACCGCCGCCTCGCCCGCCCCGATCCCGGGCTCCCACTCGCCCGCATCAGTCAACACCGCCACCCGCACCCGCCCGGGCAGCCGGTCCAGCTCCTCCCGCGTCGGCATCTCCGAGGGCGTCCGCACGACGAGGGCATCCAGGAGATCCCCGAGCCCCGCCTCCACCACCGACGCGTGCTCCGCGTCCGTCTCGATCAATTCCGCCAAGGGCGCCACCACCCCGGCGAAGCCCTCGCCCCGGTCGCGCATCTCGAGCGCCGCCCGAGCCGCCTCCCCCAGCCCCGCCCGCGTCTTCACCAGCTCATCGAGCGTCCCGCGACGCGCATCCGCGCCCGCCAGCTCCCGCTCCAGGGCGCTGAGCGCCTCCACCCGCCCCGACCGATCCTCCGCCAGCGCCGAGAGCTGCTCCCCGAGCCGCTCCGTAGCGTCCGACCGATCGCGGATCCGCGCTTCCGCCTCCGCCAGCGAGGCCCTCGTCGCGTCGATCGTCTCCCGCAGCTTCGCGATGACCCCATCCAGAGCCGCCGCCCGCTCGCGCAGCTTCGCCGCCCGCGCCTCCACCTGGGCCCGCTCGCGCCCGCGCGCCTCCGCCTCCGCCGACACCCGCGCCCGGTCCCGCTCGATTTTCTCCAGCGTCTGCCGCGCCTCCGCGAGCGCCCGCCTCGCCACACCCGCCCGCTCGATCGCGCCCGACCGTTCCTTGTTCAAGGTCTCGAGCGACCGCTCCGCGTCCCCCAGCTTCTCCGCCAGGCTCGCCAGCTCATCCCGCGCATCCGCCGCGTCCTGCGCGACCGCCTCCGATGTCGCCTGCGCCTCATCCCGACGCTTCGTCTCGGTCTCGATCGCCCGCTCCGCCTCCTCGATCGACCGCGCCGCCATCGCCGCCCTCTGCTCCGCCTGCTGGCGACCGTGCTCCGCCGACTGCCTGGCCTGCTCCGCCCGGCGCAGCTCCGCCTCGATCTCCGCGCGCAGGGCATCCGCCTCCCGCTTGTCGGACTCCAGCGCTGCCACCGCCCGCTGCGTCTCGTCCCGCTCCACGCCCAGCTTCTGCAGGCTGCTCGTCAGGCTCTCGAGGCTCAGCCGCACCTCGTCGTACTGCTGGAACGCGATCGCCAGGCGCAGCGCCCCAGCCTCGTCGTCCAGTTCCTGGAACCGCCGCGCCTTCGCCGCCTGCGTGCGCACCGTCTTCAGCCGCCGCTCGGTCGACTCCAGCTGCTCCCGCGTCCTGACGAGGTTCGCCTCGGTCCGGTCCAGCTTCCGCTTCGCCTCGACCCGGCGCACCTTGTACTTCGCGACCCCCGCCGCCTCTTCGAAGATCGTCCGCCGCTCCTGCGGGCTCGCCAGGAGCATCGCGTCGACCTTGCCCTGCTCGATGATCGAGTACGCGTCCGCACCGATCCCCGTATCGAGGAACAGGTCGCGGATGTCCTTCAGCCGCGCCCGCTTCCCGTTGATCAGGTACTTGCTCGTCCCATCCCGGTACAGCTCCCGCGTGACCGACACCTCCTCCGCATCGATCGGCAAGGGCCGCCGCACCCGCCACCGATCCGAGAGCACCGTCTCGATCTCATCCTCCCCCTCCGCCACATGCTCCACCGCATCAACAGAGTCCTCAAACTCCGCAACCACATCCCCTTCGTCGCTGCCTTCCCCTCCGTGGCTCCGTGGCTCCGTGGCTCCGTGGCTTTCTCCCACTTCGTCTCTTCGTCTCTCCGTCTCTCCGTCTCTACCCCCGTCCCCATCTCTCTCGGGATTCGAGAAAACCAGCGTCACCGAAGCCATCCCCCCAGGCTTCCGTCCCGCCGATCCCGCGAAGATCACATCGATCATCTCCTTGCCGCGCAGGCTCTTGCTCGAGCGCTCCCCCAGCACCCACTTCACCGCGTCCACAAGGTTCGACTTCCCGCACCCGTTCGGCCCCACCACGCCCGTGATCGGCTCGTCAAACGTGAAGGTCGTCTTGTCCGCGAAGCTCTTGAACCCCACCATCTCCAGCCTGAGCAGCCGGAGCCCCTCCGCCCCCACACCGGGCCCGCCCGAGGCACCCCCCGCCGCCCCGGCGATCGCCGAAGGCGACCCGACCCCGCCCGCGCTCAGCACCACATCCACAGGCGAGACCGTCGTCATTGGGCCGGACCTCCGTGTCCCTGTCGCCGGTCCGGGCGAGCGGCACTCCGCGCCGCCCCGTCCCCCGGACCCGAACCAAGACCATGGCCCACAGCATACCGCCCCTGCCCACCCCCGAGAGCCCCATATGCAGTATCCACAACCACTCCGAGGCCCTCACCCCATCCCAAGCCGGCCCGAGACGCACCGCAACCCCCGCTTCAAGGGTAGCGCCGGTCCTCCTGCCTCTCCCCGCCGGGGAGAGGATGTCGCGCAGCGACAGGAGAGGGGCTACCCAAGCGCAGCGCCTCCCCACCCTCCAAGCCTCATCGCCCACCTCATCCCCGTCCAACGCAGACGCCCCCAATCGCCCTCCCGCGGTGCCACCATCCGCGCAATGGGTGGTGCAATCAGTGGGTGGTGCAAGCAAGGGACCCCCAAGACGCGCCCGGTCCCACGGACCGGGCCGGGTGCCGTGGTCAATCTCGCGCCAGCGAGATAGGCCACGAACCAGCGACGCCGAAAGAACGCCTCACAACAACGCCCGCCACACCACCCGCGAAGCGGCCGACGCAACCCCGCCCCAAGACGAGCCCGAAGCGCGAGCGAGGGCCTCCGAAAGCGCAGCGCCTCAGCCCCCTCCAAGCCTCATCGCTCACCCCATCTTCAAACCCACCGGACCGCCCCTACTCCCCCTCCCCCTCCCGCCCCCAGTCATGCCCCGTCACCCAAAGCATCATCCGCACCGCAAACGCCCGGTTGTCCGCCTGCCTCAGGCGCGTCCCCTCCCCGTTGTTCCAGAAGGTGTTGCGGTCAAAGGTCCCCAGCACCCGCCCCTGCCCAACCTCCGCGATCGCCAGCGCCGCATCCCGCTCGGCATCGAAGGGCCCAATCGCAGGGTCCTTCGCATCATCCCCGTGCAGCCGGATCCCGCCCCCGAGCCCCCCGTGCGTCAGGGGCGCCAGCAGCTTCGCCGGCCCCGACACCCGCACCGGGCTCACCCCCTCGCCTCGCCACCTTACGCCCGCATCCGCCCCGTTCCCCGCGACATCCTCGTGCTCATACCCACCCGGATCGAACGCATTCAAAAAGTGCGGCTCGACATACTCGTTGATGAGATAGTTCCCCGCCCCGTTGTCCCGCATGAAGAACATGCCGAACTGCGTCATCAGGTCGTTGTCCGAGTCCCGCCCCCTCGGATTCCCAAGCCCCGCCTTCGCATAGTGCCCCCCAAACGCCGAGTCGCTCCAAGCGACCAGCCCCCCGCCCCCCTGCACCCAGTCCGCCACCGCCCGCGCCTCGCTGGTCCCGCCCTCACCCACGCTTGCATCCGTCGTAAACCGCCGGTTGTTCGACCCCAGGATCACCGCGTCGTACCGCCCGAGCAACGCCGGCGTCAACTCCACCTGCGTATCCAGCCGCTCCTCCAGCCAGAACACCACGCCCGCACGCCGCAGCAAGGGGTGCCGGGCATCCTCGAGCGTCGCCCGAAACTGGCTCATCCCCCGCGCCGCATCGTGCGTGTCATCCAGCCGCATCGGGTGAAACGGCGCCTTCCCCGTCACCGCCGGGTCGTTCCCGTCCTCATCGACATTCCCGTACAGGTACAGCACCCGCACGACGCGCACACCATCGAGCCGAAGCCCGTCCGTCCGCGGCACACCGGCCCCGGACCCCACCGCCTGACCGCAGGCCAGACAGACGAAGACGGACAACACCAAGGCGATCAGCAGCGAAGGTTTCATGGTGGCCTCAGCCTAAGTCCTCACGCGTCATGCCGCACACCCCGGTGCCCCGACCCGCCCAGAGGGCGCGTCGGGCCGAACCAACGCCAACGCCGGGGTGCCGTGGTCAATCTCGCGCCAGCGAGGTAGGCCACGAACCAACGACGCCGAAAGCACGCCCCACAATACCCCCCTCCCCAACGCCACCATCCGCGAAGCGGGTGGTGCAATCGAAGGCCCTCCCAACGAGCCCGCAGCGCAAGCAAGGGACTCCGAGAGCGAAGCGCCTCCATCCCCTCCAAGCCTCATCTCTCCCACCATCCCTACCTCACGAACCACACCCTTCCCCCCGGTGCCCCGACCCGCCCAAAGGGCGCGTCGGGGCGAACGTACGCCAACGTCGGGTGCCGTGGTCAATCTCGCGCCAGCGAGATAGGCCACGAACCAACGCTGCCGAAAGAACGGTGCCCCACAACCCCCGGTGCCACTATCCGCAAAGCGGGTAGTGCAAGCCCGCCCCCAAAACGAGCCCGCAGCGCGAGCAAGGGACTGCCCCAAGCGCAGCGACTCCACCCCTGCAAGCCTCATCGATCCCAAACCCATCGCATACCAACCAACGCCAACCCCACACGCCCCACCCCCCGGACGCCTGATCTTCGCGCCCCGCGAAGATCAGGGTCGAAACCGCACCAGACCCCCGCGCACTCCTGCTCCTCCAGCATGCACCCACACCAGCTCCGGCACACCGCCGCGACCAAGATCCGCGGGGCCTTCGGCCTCGAGGCCGCCCAGTTGGCCCTCGGGCACTCCTCGGCCCAGGCCATGGACGCGGTCTACGCCGAGCGTGACCACGGCAAGGTGGCGGAGATCATGCGGTAGGTGGGGTGAAAATGTTGTGCCGCGTTGTTCCATAGGCCTTGACGACCCGTAATCGCGTGCTATTGTGTTCGGAACAACGCGGTACAACGTTGCGAGAAAGGAACCGGCATGGCAGAGAAGGTGAAGCGAGCGTCATTGAGCAAGGGCCGGGCGGGCTGGTGTGTTATCTTCCGTCACCCGGTCTGCAAGGCCACAAACGGGCAGTCGCTGCGGATCCGTCGCGGCCTCGGCACTCGAGATGAGGGGGCTGCAGCCGGTCTGGTCGAGCAGGTTAACACGCTTCTGGCAGATGAAGGCTGGTGGTCGCCCGCGCGGCGAACGGAGGCAGAGCGGCGGTTCGACGAGAGGGTGGTTCGCGCGTTCTACGACGATATGGAGCCGCTCGAACGCGACACTTGGGCCGAGCGGGAGGCCGCGCTCCCTCTCCCGGGTGCAAAAGAAGCGGAAGACGGGTACGCCAGGATGCTCATGGTCGGCACGACCGGCTCGGGTAAGACCACGCTGGTGCGGCAGCTCCTCGGGACCGACCCAAAGCTCGAACGGTTCCCGTCGACCTCGGCAGCGAAGACGACCGTCAGTGATCTTGAAGTCATCCTGTCAGATGGCCCCTTCAAGGCAGTCGTGACATTCTTCAGCCGTGATCTGGTGCGGCAGTACATCTCGGACTGCATCTCTGCCGCGGTGGTGAGTGCAGCCGAGGGCGGTCCAGAGCGAGATGTACGTCGCCGGCTCTTGGAGCATGCCGACCAGCGGTTTCGGCTGAGCTACGTCCTGGGCACTTTCGCCGATCCCGCGACTGCCGAAGACCTCGAGGACGACGCAGAGGATGACGACGAGCTGTTTGAGCCCGGCGAGGAGGCTCTCAACGATGACGAACGCCGGGAACTGCGGGAGCGGCTGGAGATCTACTTTCAGCAGGTCAAGCAGCTCGCTGGCGAGTACCGCACCCGGATGTCCGCGGCCGCGGCTCGACTCGGCATCGATCTTAGCAACGCACCGCGACCCGAACGGGAAAAGCTGGAAGAGGCGATCGAGGACGAGATTGTTCGGGACGAGCAATTCCAGTCACTGATCGACCACATCCTCGACGACTGCGAGTCGCGGTTCGATCGTCTTGACGATGGCGAGCTCGCGAAGGGGAGGGATGGATGGCCGACCTCGTGGAGGTATGAGTCTCCCAAGCGGGGAGATTTCATCTCGACTGTCAATCGGTTCTCGAGCAACTATGCGCCGAACTTCGGCCGACTTCTGACGCCCTTTGTCGAGGGAATCCGCGTCGCCGGTCCGTTTGCCCCGACATGGTCCGAAGGAGAACGCCCCCGGCTGGTGATCCTCGACGGGCAGGGTCTTGGCCATACGGCAGACGCCGTCTCGAGTGTGTCGACGCGTGTCACGAAGCGCTACCAGATCTGCGATGCCATCATGCTGGTTGACAACGCGGCTCAGCCAATGCAAGCCGCTACGTACTCGGCAATCGAGTCGCTCGTGGCCAGCGGACACGAATCCAAGTTGATCCTGTGCTTCACACACTTCGACGAGGTTAAGGGCGACAATCTCGTGGGCTTTGCGGCGAGGCAGAACCACGTCCTCGGATCCTTTGAGAACGTCATCGCGAACATCGCAAAGACGCACGGCAGGTACGCGGACAAGTCGCTCCGATCAGCCATTCCGGATCGGACGGTGTTCCTGGCCAACGTTCAGAAGCCCTTGGGTGCTGGCGCGAAGGCCACTCGCCGCGAACTCCAGCGCATGCTCGAGGCCGTGGCGGCAACGATTGTGCCGCCGGAGCCCGTGGTCTATCAGCCGGTCTACGACGTCGCCAACCTCGTTCTGGCCATCCAGAAGGCAGCAGCCGAGTTTCATGACCGCTGGCGTGGCGTGCTCAATCTGGGTTCGCGCTCCGGTGTGGTTTCGGAGCACTGGACGCGAATCAAAGCGCTGTCTCGGCGACTGGGGATCTTCAAGCAGGACGAGTACGACTCGCTCAAGCCCGTCGCTGACCTGATCCGAATTCTTCAGAACCACCTGAGCCAGTTCTTGGCTCAGCCGCTCGGATGGGATCCGGCCATGCCGCCTGATGACGACGAGACGCACGCGGCAGCGATCGATCTCATCCGTAAGGAGGCATTCACGAGACTGCATGACTTGTCCAGGCGTCGCATTCTCGACGAGTGCATCAGCGGGTGGGCCGAGGCCTACGAGTATCGCGGCGAGGGTTCGACCAAACGGCGAGCTCGCTCCATCATCGAGCTGTACTCGACAGCCGCGCCGGTTCCCAACGAAATGCCCGGGCCCGACGCGAACGAATTTCTGAATGAAATTCGGGCCCTTGCCTTCGAAGCAGTTGAGGCAGGCGGGGGTCGGATCAAAGGCTGGTCACGCGAGGACGTTTCGCCAGGCGTCTGATTCCTTCCGAGCGACGGAGACGCCGATGAACCCGAAATCTTCGATGCAGGAAACCCATGTCATGAACCTGAGGGATGGCCTTGCACTGGCCCGAACGTTGGCCAGCCGGGTCGCACCCGCCCCAAACCCCCGCTCACCTCTCCTCCTCCCGCATCTGCAACGGAACCAGCAAACTCGGCCTCGACTCATCCGTCGGGCTGGGCGTCGCTTCCGTCTCGCCGCTCTCCGGCGCGATCAACAGCTCCCGCTCATCCTCGGGCCCCTCGGGCCGCATCTCGATCCGCGTCTCCCGGTCCGCCGACAACAGCTCCGCGAGCAGCCGGTCCCGCTCCGTCGAGAATGACGCCAGCACCGCGCCCGACCGCTGGATCTCATAGAGCACGCCCACCACCTCCGAGTACGACATCCCAAGCCCCGGGCGCTGGTCCTCCGGGCTGGGCGTCCGCGCCAGGAAGTCGATGAGGTCGGGCAACGTCTCCGGCGCCGAGTCGAGGCTGACCTGGGCCACCCGCCGATCGCGACCGATCCGCCCGACGTCGGGCTCGCCGACCCGCGCGGGGGGCTCCGCCGCCCGGTAGTACAGGCGGACCGGCTCGCCGACACCATCGGACGCGAGCATGAAGCGGTCCGACCACGCGGTCACGAACATGGGCTTCTTCAGGCTCAGGAAGTCGCCGAACAGCGCGATGCGGGGCGTCCCCTGCTGCGTGATATAGATCAGGGGATCCCCGATCGGCACGCGGTCGAGCAGGAACTTCCCCGCGATCGGCGCCCGCGCGACACCGTAGATCGTCCCCGCAGGCAGCACGAGCCGGCTGATCGCGTCGATCCGGCTCTGCGACATACGCCCGGAGGACCCCTCGCCGTAGCGCTCGTACGCGAGCAGGCGCTCGCGCTCCGCACGCTCGGCGCGGGAGGCGAGGGCCTCGTAGGCCGCGATGCGCACCGTGAGGGCGTCCTCCGCGAGCAGGTTGCGGAGCGTCTCGTCGACGGTGGGCCCGCCATCGATTCGGGCGAGCAGACCGATCGCATCGGTGCGGAGGTCGGCGGGGCCTTTCTCCGCGATCTCCTTGAGGTACGGAGCCGCCCGGGGGTCGCCCAGCCTCGCGCCCGCCCGCAGCGCAGCGAGCCTGGGCACGAGGTCGGAGTGCGTGTACAGGTCGCGGATGAAGGGCAGCGCGGGCGAGCCCAGCGCCTGCAGCGCCCAGCTCATCTCGTTGCCCAGGTAGGGCTCATCGACCAGCGTCTCCGCGTACCGCCTCGCGAAGACCTGGGGCAGCGACTGGTCGAGGGGCAGGTGGCGCACGAGCTGGATGAACTCGCCCGGGCGATCCGCGAAGTGCCTCGGGATCGTCAGCGCGATGCTCTGGTCGTTGCGCCCCCGCGCCACGTTCTCCTCGCCGGAGCGCCTGGGGAAGCGGGAGTTGATGGCGCTCACGATGATCCGGGCCCGCGCGTGGCTCGGGTTGTCGAGCAGGATCTCGACGTCGAGCGCATCGGTCACGACGCCCCCGTCCAGCACGCGCCCGACGGTGCGGGTGATGCCCGCGAGCTCGCGACCCGGCTCCGCGAAGGGGTTGACGAAGATCTCGCCCCGGGCCTCGCCGATCTTGCGGCTCTGGCGCCCGCCGAAGGCGGTCGCCTGGCCCAGGCGCAGCGCCGTTGTCCAAAGACGCCCGCCCTCGAGGCTGGTCGCGTTCATGGCGCGGACATACACGTCGAAGCTCGACCCCTGGGGCGACCCCGGCGGGATCGCGGCCTGCACGATGACCACCGCGGTGTTGGGGTGCTCGAGCAACTGGCGGGGGGTCATGCCGGCGAAGGGCGTCCCGTCGAACATGCCGGCCCGGCCCACACCCTGCAGAGCCATCTCCCGCTCCATCGTCGCGGCGACGGACTCGTTCAGGACCTGGCCCCCGGTTCCGTTGAGGCCCACAACGAAGCCCAGGCCCGAGACGAGGATGGGCTCGACCCCTCGGAAGGTGACCTGGCTCCCGACGGTGCCCCGCAGCGAGGCGGGGATATCGCGGGCGGGGACCTCGGCGCGGACGACGCGCCTGGGCTCGCTGGCGGTGCAGGCGGCGAGGAGGGCCATAGAGAGGATGGCGCACAGGAGAGTCAGGGTGTTCCGCGCGGAACACTTGGGTTGGATCGTGCGCGTGGGGACGCCTGTTTGGGGCATCGGGTGGCTCTTGGGTTCGGGGAGTTGCCCGGGCTTTCCTTGGGGTGGTCGCGGCACGCGCGCGGCGGGGGTCCGGGGCTTGTGGGAGTGTACGGGAGGTTGGGGTGTGCGGTGGCGACGGTATGTGACGGGTTGTACACGGGTTGCCCACGATTTTGGGCTGGACATCCGGTTGAATACCGAGTATTTTCCTATAGGTCATGTGCTCTCCCCGGATTGGGTTTGGGGGTAGTCCTGGAAGGGGTGCCACTAGGGGTTGGGGGTATAGGGTGCTTGGCCCAAAGATGCTGGGCTCAAAGGAAGAGTGGGGGAGGGGACGAAGTTTTTTCGGGTTGCAAGCGCTTGGGGCGCTTGCGGTTGGGGCTAGTTGACAGATTGTACACGCAAGATGCCCACGACTTTGTATACCTTGAGCCTTGTCACCACCAGTGGTAGTAGTATGCTCCTCTCTGCGGCCGATTCGTTCCCGGCCGTATCGATGGAGATCCGGAGACCCGCGTCTGTTTGGGTCGATTCGGATGGCACGGAGGACAATGCCGCGGGGGCAAGGGCCGGCCTGGATGGCCGGTTGGTTCCTGTCGGCCGTGGGCAGCGGAGCACATGGATGGTGCCCACGGGATGAACGAGCAACTCGGGTGAGCGGGCCTGGATGGCCTGACGAGCCCGGCCGCCGGGCGGCCGTTTCAAATAGCCAAATCGCAAATGACCATTTAGCCAAATGCGAGTGGTTCTTGGGCGGCTGGTCGGTGAATGCGTTGGCGGGGATGCGAGGAGCTTCCCGTTGGCGCTTGGCTGAAGGGGCCGGGAGGCCCGGGAGGACACGGGCGGGACGCCCGTGCCACGAGGTTGGGAAGGCCCGCGGGGAGGCGGGCCTGGGAAGGCACGGAGGCACTGAGGCACGAAGACACGGAGAGAAGGCCGGGATGCGTCCGACTCGGGGCCTGGTGCTTGGGGGTGGGTTGGTGGGCGGGCGTGTTGGCCCGCTGCTGGAAGACCGAAGGCCGCGGGGAGGCGGCTGGAAGGATGGTGCTGGATGGCGGTGTTGTGCGACACGCAGATCCGCGAGCTGATCGGGATCGAGCCCTTTCAGGAGGCGGAGAAGCGGCCCGGGCGGATCAGCTACGGGGTGAGCAGCTACGGGTATGACTGCCGGGTGGGGACGCGGTTCAAGATCTTCACGCCCACGGTGCGTGGGGGCGGGCTGGCGGTCGTTGATCCCAAGCACTTTGACGACCGGTTCATGGTGGAGGTCGATACGGCGGTCGAGGGGACGGACCATGTGATCATCCCGCCGAACTCGTTTGTGCTGTGCGAGACGGTGGAGATCTTCTCGATTCCACGGGATGTGCTCGTGCTTTGTGTGGGGAAGAGCACTTATGCGCGGTGCGGGTTGATTGTGAATGTGACGCCTCTCGAGCCGGAGTGGCGCGGGAAGGTGACGCTGGAAATCTCGAACACGACGCCTCTGCCGGCGAAGGTGTATGCGAACGAGGGTGTGGCGCAGTTTGTCTTTCTCAAGGCGGACCGGGTGTGTGCGGTGAGCTACGCGGACAAGGCTGGGAAGTATCAGGATCAACTAGGTCTTACTTTGCCGAAGGTAGATTAGGGGTCGATACCTGTAGTTGCTTTCGGTTGCTTCAAATAAAGGAGATGAGCCCTATGCTCACCCTTGGCTACAAGAGCGTCAGTGTCTCCGATAATGGGTTGTCGATGAAGAGTTTTGATATCTCCATCGCCAACTCGCTTGCTGGGCTTGGTCGCATGATTGCGGCGGCATGCTCAGCACTAATAGCAAGCTGCGGGAGCAGCTGACGCTCGATGGTTCGCCGCGTCAAGCGGCGTGGCGGACCTTTAATCACCTGCAGGCTTGTGCGTAGCAGGTCATGGCGTCCGAGGTCGATGGGACTGAATTGGCTGAATGCAGACTGATTGCTTGATGGCCACCGACGCGATCAATCTATTGAGTCTGGCGCCGGCAGTTGCCGCACTTCTTCTCCCGGGCTTCCTTTGGCAGCAAAGTGAGGGGAAGTTCGTTTCGCGTGGCTCCATTGGACGGGTCGAGGAGGTATACACCTATGTTCTGTATTCACTTCTCGCCTACACAGTTCCACTTATCCTCTTCTCTGCGGATTACGCAGGGGTGAGCGAGTTGGGCGACATTTCTCTGGAACTCTCAGCTAAAACACTCGTTGCTGGCGGGATCAGCGGAACTCTAGGCGGAATCGGTACTGGACTGTTGCGCAGGTTTGACGGTGTTGGATGGGTCTGTGGTCGTTTAGGGTTGTCTACGGTTCATCCATTTCAAACCGCGTGGGACCGAGCGTTTATGCGGTCCAAGGGCTGCCTTGTCAGAGTAACTTTCAAAGATGGGACTAACCGATACGGCGTATATGGCAGCAAATCGCTCGTTTCGACGGAGGCGAGTGAGCGAGACATCTATCTGGAGCAGGCATATTGCCAGGCTGCAGATGGTGGTCTAGAGCAAGAGATTGGAACTCTTGGAATTTGGATTCCGCACAGTGAAGTTGAATGCGTCCGATTTTATTCATACGAGAACTTGAATACGGACGACGCAAGGAAGCGATTGAACGGAGATTCAAATGACTGAAGGAATTCGTCCGCCGAGCTCGCCAAATATCCCTTCGCCGCCTGTCGTTCGCGACTATCCGCAGCCCTCTGTCGAACAAAAGGGGCATAAGCCGATCACGACACCTGTCCAGGCTCCAAAGCCGATTGGAAACCCGTC
Source organism: Phycisphaerales bacterium (assembly GCA_036788215.1). GTDB lineage: Bacteria > Planctomycetota > Phycisphaerae > Phycisphaerales > UBA1924 > DAIQNV01. Next base: position 30,229 of record DAIQNV010000039.1, read on the forward strand.
GAATCAGTCGAAGTAATTGTGCTTTGTGTTCTTGTTGTTCTGACCAGCGATCAAAGTATTAAAGTAGGTACCCGATGAAGATCACAAGGAAGTTCACCAAGGCCGGTCAGGATCCCTTCGCCACTGTCGAGTGGACGACGCGTTCGAGCAAGATCTCGAACCCGGACGGGTCCGTCGTGTTCGAGATGCCCGATGCCGAGGTTCCGAAGTCGTGGAGCCAGTTGGCGACGGACATCATGGTGTCGAAGTACTTTCGGAAGGCGGGGGTGCCTCAGGATGGTGGGCCTCGGGGGGTGGGGAGCCCGGGGGCAGAGACGCAGAGACGGAGAGACGGAGAGACGAAGTGGGAAGGCAAGGGGGCTACCGGCCCTGAGAAGTCTGCCAAGCAGGTGATTCATCGCCTGGCGGGGTGCTGGCGGCACTGGGGGGAGACGC
>DAIQNV010000040.1:0-25333 GCA_036788215.1 Phycisphaerales bacterium
CCCGCCCCACCCCGACCCTCAGTGATGCCCGCCCCCCGCGTCAAGCTCCCGCGACACCTCATCGATGATCTCGACCACCCGCTCAGCGGTCAGCACCTCGTGCAGCCTCTCGCCCACCAGCGCCGCCGGCGCTGTCCCGCAGCTCCCCAGGCACTCGAGCTCGATCAGCGTGAACTTCCCGTCCCTCGTCGTCTCGCCCACCTCGATGCCCAGCTTCTGCCGGCACGCGTCGGTGATCGCCTGCTGCCCGCAGAACTCGCACGCGATCGACCGGCAGACCGAGATGACCACCTGGCCCTTAGGCTTCAGCCAGTACTCCTCGTAGAAGGTCGCGGTGTCAAAGACATCCGAAGGCTGCACCTTCAGAAACTCCGCGATCTCCAGCATCGCCTGCTTGGGCACCCACCCGTACTCGTGCTGGATCAGGTGCAGCGCCGGCAGCAGCGCCGCCATCGTCGTCTCGTACCGCGGGAGGTAGACGTCGCGCAGCTGCGTGCGCATCGCCTCCGTCAGGTAAGGCTCGTCACGCTTCTCGACGCGCTGCGTCGCGGAGGGCTTGGTGATCCAGGCCATGAAGATCGCTCCTGAGGTCCCCGAAACGCGACGCGGGCCGTCGCGTACCAGTCCGGGAGGCTCATACTAGGAGATGGTCCAGAACCCGACCGACTCCGCAAGCCGATGATGCCCCCGATGCCCAAAGCCGCCCCACGCCCCACCACCCGCCCCCGCACCACGCCCGACCCGGGCTCCCCCCGGTCCCGCCTCGTCGCCCTCGTCCTCGCGATCATCCTCGGGGGCGTCGCCTTCTCCCTCCAGAACATCCCCCCCATCCTCGAACTCGTCGACCGCGCCGCATCCCCCGCTCCGATCGGGGAGCCGGAGCCCGAAACCGCTCCGACCATCCGCCCCCCCGACTTCTCCACCCCCTTCGGCATCATGGGCAAGCTCTACATCAAGCTCGCCGACGCGGTCGCCGCAGATCCCAGCGCCATGCCCACCCTCGACAACTTCGCGACCGAACCGGCCGACCGGGTGAGGGCCGCGATCGTCGCCGCGGAGATCAATGGCCCCGAGGAAGCCCTGGACCGCCTCGCGACACTCGCCAGCGAACTCCCCGAGGACGCCGCCCTCCGCCAGGACGCCGCCGACCTCGCCATCCTCTACACCGAGGGCCCCGACGCCCTCCCCGAAGACGCCCGCGACCGGCTCGCCGCCCACCACGGCTTTTTCGGCGAGGTCGCCCTCACCCATGGCCTCCCCGACACCGATCCCGCCCGGGCCTCCCTCATCGAGGGGGGCGCGACGCTCCTCGCGGTCTTCGGCACGCTCGGGCTCATCTTCGGTGGCGCGATCCTCGCGGGGTGCGTCCTCTTCGTCGTGGGGATCGTCCTCCTCGCGACCCGCGTCCTCCGCCCCCGCTTCCAGCCCCCCGAGCCCGGGGGCAGCGTGATGCTCGAGGTCTTCTGCTGGTTCGTCGGAGGCTTCCTGGTCGTCAGCCTCGGCGCCGACGTCGTCCGCAGCGTCGTCCAGAACGCCAACCCCGATGCCACCTGGCCCAACTACATCCCCCTCCTCGCGCAGTGGCTCCTGCTCCTCGCCCCGCTCTGGCCCCTTCTCCGGGGGATGACCAGGGCGGAGCTCGCCGACCGGATCGGCTGGAACACCGGCTCGGGCCTCTTCAAGGAGATGGGCTTCGGCGTCCTCGCCTACCTCGCGGGCCTGCCCATCTTCCTGGCGGGCGTCGCGCTGACGCTGGGCCTGATGACCCTCGTCGAGATCCTGCTGGGCGCCGACAACGCCGCCCCGCCCACCAGCCCGGTCGTCGAGATGGTCGCGGGGGGCAGCCCCCTCGCCCTGGTCCTGCTCTTCCTGCTCGCGACCGTCTGGGCGCCCCTCTGCGAGGAACTTGTCTTCCGCGGCGCCCTGCAACGCCACTTCCGGGGACGCCTCGGGCCCATCGCCGCGGGACTGGCCGCCGCAACGGTCTTCGGCTTCATGCACGGCTACGGCCCGCTCTTCGTCTTCCCGCTGATCGCGCTGGGCTCGGTCTTCAGCATCATGCGGGAGCTGCGGGGCTCGCTCGTCCCCGCGATCACCGCCCACGCCCTGCACAACGCCACGGTGCTGATCGCGGTCTTGGTGCTGCTGCAGCTGGTGGGGTAGAGCGGTCCACCCGAATCGGTGCCATTGACCTGCCACGCAGGTCAATGCTCGGTAGACACCTTGAAGACGCACGGACCCGCACAGCCGGGTCCGTGGCACCGTTGCCCGGCACCCGATCGCGCCGCACACTTCAAAAAGAAAGAAGGCCCATCGTCGTCCTTTCAGACGACAGTGGGCCGAGACGAGCACAGAGAGAGAGAAGGCTTTGCCGCGCCGTTTCCGGCGCAGCGAAGCCGAGACGAGCACAGAGAGAGAGATCCAATGAGAAGGGAACCGGCGTGCTCCGGTCAGGCTCCCTTTTTCTCCAATGCGGGCCCCGCTCGCTAGAGCACAGCCTCGCCTCCCTTACTCCTCCACCGCAGCGTTGCTTCCTGGGAAGCGAGCTACCGGAAGAAAGCGATCGCCCTGCCCCTTTCGGGCAACCGTCACCTCACCGCATCACCCACGAGCACACCGATAGCTCCAACGATGCCGGGGCCAGACCCCGACGAGCATCGCTCGACTCAGCAACCCGAGACCGTTTGGGCTCAGATCACTCCGTGCTCCGCCCGCGAAGAAATGACCAACGCGGGGGGCCGGTGCAGGAAGTCCCGCACCGAGCAGTCTTCAGTTGTTGTCAGGAGTCGCCCCTCTGGCCCGAACGGCCTGGGTCGGCTCCCCTTTCTCTCCGAACCACCCGGAAGATACCGGGCCCGCACAACCGACACAAGCCCCCAGACGCGTTTTTTCTCAATTTTCGTTGGCACCCCGCCAAATCGTTCTTTGGCCGAGACCGAGCCCCCACCCGACTAGCATCCGCCCGCCATGCCCCCCTTTCTCCGCGCCCTGCTCGACCTGGGCCCCACCAACCCGATCGCGGTCCGCCTCGTCCAGTCGGGCTCCCGTCGCTCGCGCGACTTCTTTATGCGCTCGGGCTACCTCGCGGTCCTCATCATCGCCCTGCTCTGGCTCCTGCTGCTCAACGCGGGCGGCGCGACCATCAGCTACCGCCAGCTCGCCGAAGCCGGCGCGTCGAGCTTCGTCGCGATCGCGTATCTCCAGATCGCGCTGATCTGCATCCTCACGCCGGTCGTCATGGCGGGCGCCATCGCGCAGGAAGCCAACCCCCGCACCTGGGACATCCTGCTCACCACGCCCCTCAGCCCGGGACAGATCGTGCTGGGCAACCTCATGGGCCGCCTCTTCTTCATCCTCGCGCTGCTGCTCGCGTCGCTCCCCCTCTTCGCGATCACGCAGTACTTCGGGGGCGTCCCGGCGGAAGCCATCTTCGCCAGCTACCTCGTCGCGGGCGGCGCCGCGCTCCTCGTCGGCGCCTCCGCCATCGCGCTCTCCGTCAGCCGGCTCGTCGGCAGACGCGCCGTCTTCGCCTTCTACATCGCGGTCGTCAGCATCATCGCCGCCACCGCCGCGGGCGACGCCCTGCTGCAGCAGGCTGCGGGCGCGGGCGTCACCTGGCTCACCGCGTTCAACCCCTTCCTCGCGCTCCGCGCGCTCCTCAACCCCGCCACCTACCCCCGCGCCGAGGCGGGCACACAGACCGGTCTCGCGATCCTCTTCCTCGAGCGCCCCGTCACCACCTGGATCCTCTTCAGCACGCTGCTCAGCGCCTTCCTCATCGCCGCCAGCGCCCTGACCGTCCGCGTCGGGGGGCTCGGCGCGGTCGCGCGCCCATCGCGCCGGGGCAAGTCCATCCAGGACGCGGAGGGCGCCGAGCACCGCGCCCCGCGCCCCGTCTGGAACAACCCCATCGCCTGGCGCGAAGCCGCGGCCCGCAACAGCACCTTCTGGCGCATCGTCGCCCGCTGGTCGTTCGTCGCGATGGGCGTGCTCTTCGGCATCGGGCTCATCCTCGCCTACCACACCGGGCGTCTCGACCCCCAGCAGTTCCGCGCGATCCTGCTCGCCGCGGTCTGGACCGAGAGCACCGTCATCGCGCTCATCGCCATCAACGCCAGCGCCACCGCGATCAGCCGCGAACGCGAGGATGGCACGCTCGACCTCCTGCTCACCACGCCCATCCAGCCCGGCGACTACCTCACCGGCAAGCTGCGCGGGCTCATCGCCTACCTGCTGCCCCTGCTCGCGGTCCCCGTCGGCACGCTCGCCCTCGCGGGGGGCTATTTCGGGCTCGACGCCCTGGGCAACCCGCAGGGGGCGACCGTCACCCACGCGGTCGGCGAAGCGGGCGAACTCGCCACCTTCCCCATCGTGCTGCCCGAAGCGGGCGCGATCGCCGCCCTCGTCCTCGTCCCCTTCGTCGCCTTCTGCGTCATGGTCGGGCTCAAGTGGAGCCTGCAGAGCCGGGGCACCATCGGATCGGTCGTCGCCACCGTGGGCGTCGTCATCGCGGTCGCCGGCACCATCGGCCTGTGCGGCTGGCAGAGCGGGCAGTCGCTCGCGGTCGTCGGCCCCACCTTCGCGGGCCTCAGCCCCGCGAGCGCCCTCTTCGCGGTCGTCAACCCCTTCGAGGGCCTCCGCGACACCGCCGCCGCCTCGACCACATCGCTCGACGGCGCCCGCATCGGCCTCGCCATCGGCGCCGCCCTGGCGATCCTGCTCTACGGCGTCGTCGTGTGGGCCCTGCACGCCAGCATGGTCCGCACCTTCGACATGACCGTCCGCAAGCTCGCCGGCGAACGCTGACAACCTCCTGGCGCTCAGACCATTTGGCCATTTGCAAGTGTGGCCCTTTGCTGGAGCGGCTATGTCTCAGGCGTAGCGGCGTACTTCCGCTCAGGCCCGCCGGATTCCATCCGGCGCGGCCGTACAGGAGCGAGTGTGCGCCCGGAGGGCGCTACGGAGCGGAAGAAACGGCTCTAAAACGCCTTCCGCATCCGCGCACTGGGCACGCCCAACTGATCGCGGTACTTCGCCACCGTCCGCCGCGCGATCTCGATGCCCTGCCCCTGCAGGCGCTTCGCGATCGCCTCGTCGCTCAGGGGCTTCTTTTTGTCCTCGCCCTCGATCAATTCGGTCATCGCCGCCTTCACAGCGCTGGAACTGACGTCCTCCCCGCTCTCGGTCGCCAGCCCGCCGGTGAAGAACCCGCGCAGGGGGACCACGCCCCGGGGCGTCTGGATCCACTTCTCGCTCACCGCACGGCTCACCGTCGCGACATGGATCCCGAGCTGCTCGGCGACCTGCGTCATGGGCAGGGGCTTCAGCGCCGCCGGCCCATAGTCGAAGTACTCCCGCTGCTCCTCGATCACCACCTGCACGACCCGCAGGAGCGTCGTGCGGCGCTGCTCCACCGCCTCCATCAGCCACTGCGCGTTGCTCAGGTTCTTCTTGAGGAACTCGCGGTCGCGCTTGGGCACCGCGCGGTCCTTGCTCATGTGCGCGTACTCGCGGTTGAGCTGCAGCACCGGCAGGCGGTTGTCGTTGAGATACGCGATGTAGCGGTCGTCGGTCTCGTCGTAGTCGACGATCACGTCGGGCACGACGGGCCTCGCCGATTCCTCCGTCAGGCGCCCCGCCGGGCTCAGGCTCAGCCGGCGCAGCGCCTCCAGCACGCCCCGGATCTCGTCGACCGCGTACCCCGTCGCGTCGGCGATCTTCGGGAGCCGGTTCTTCATCAGGTCCTCGAGGTGCTCGCCCACGACCACCCGGGCACGCGCCATCGTCGCCATGTCCGCGATCGCCGCGACCTCGCCGTCCCCCGCCCGCAGCTCGCCCGCCAGGGCCGCGTCGATCTGCAGCAGCAGGCACTCCCGCGCGTCCCGCGCCGCGACGCCCGCCGGCTCGAGCAGGATCTGCACCGCCTCGAGCGCCTCTTCGAGATCCTCAACCGATACGGGCCACGCCCCCCACTCCGCCCGCCACCCCTCGGGCCTCGCCGCCTTCTCCCGCACCTCCGCGAGCGTCACCCGCAGATACCCGTCGTCCTCGAGGAACGAGATGATCACCCGCCCGAGCGTCCGCATCCGCTCGTCGACATCCACCACCGCCCACTGGCGGACGAGCTGATCCTGCAGGGGCTCGGCGCGCGACGGCGCGTTCGCCATCGCTTCCATCTTCCCGTCCGACTCGCCATTGAGGCGCGATCGCGACCCCGGCTCCCACTCGGGCTCCCACTCCCGGTCCTTCGCCCGCGCATCCTCGTCGAACGCGTTCTCCGTCGCCTCGGGGTTCAGTTCCTCGAAGGCGTCCAGGCGCTCGAAGTCGTCCGCCGCCTCGCCCCCCGCGTCCTCGCGTTGAACCCCGTCCCACTCCTCGGGCTCGATCTCGACGAGCTCGAGCGTCGGGTTGCTGCTGAGCTCCTCCTCGATGCGCTGCTCGAGCTCCGCGAGCGACATCTGCAGGATCTCCATCGACTGGATCATCCTGGGCGCCAGCTTCATCTGCTGGCCCATCCGCATCGACTGCCCAGTCTCGAACCGCATGCCGGTCAAGCGGCAACTCCTCTACACTCGCTGCCGCCATGGCGCGAGAGCTGGTCATCTATTGCGACGAATCGGTCTCGAACGGAGAGTTCTTCTCCAACTTCTACGGGGGCCTGCTGGTCGAATCGCAGCACGTCGAGCCCATCAGAACGGAGCTCACCGACCTCAAGACTGCGCTTGGGATCACGGGCGAGATCAAGTGGGAGCGCGTCAACACTTCGGTGGCCGACCGCTATATCGAGTTCATGACGAGCCTGTTCGCCCTCGTCGGGACCGGCCGGATCAAGATCCGCGTGATGTTCACGCAGAACCGCCATGTTGCCACGCTCACGCCGGAGCAGCGCGAAACCGGCTACACCCGGCTCTACTACCAGTTCATCAAACACGCGTTCGGCCTGCAGTGCGCCGGAACGCCCGGCGAGGCCACCCGCCTGCGGCTCATGCTCGACCAGCTCCCCGCGAACCGTGAACAGGTCGCTCGCTTCCGCGGCTACCTGAGCGCCCTCACCCACCAGCCGGACTTCCGGCGAGCACAGATCGAGGTCCCGCGTGAACAAATCGCCGAGATCGATTCCAAGGAGCACATCCTGGCCCAGGCTCTCGATGTTGTGCTCGGCTCCATGGCGTTCTATCTGAACGACAGGCACCTGGCGAAGCCAGCCGGCGCCCGAATTCGGAGCAAACGCACGCGGGAGAAGGAGCGCGTGTACAAGCACATCAACGCCTGCATCCGAAAGATCTACCCACGGTTCAATGTCGGCGTCTCCACCGGGCAACCCAACGGCCCCAGCGACCGCTGGAACCACGCCTATCGGCACTGGCTCTTCGTGCCGAAAGGCGCAGGTGTCGACAACAGCCTGACAAAACGAAAAAAACCCCGCGACCGCTATGGCTGATGCCGTGATCCGCGTGGAACGCGGACCTTCGCGGGTCGCAGGGCTATACCTATATCGTACGAAAAACCCAGCGGGAGGCTCGCCGGAACCGACAAAAATCTGGAAACCGCCGGCGCGGGACATCCCCCCACTCCGTCTCTCCGTCTCTCCGTCTCTCCGTCTCTTCCCCCTCACACCCTCTGCCTCCCCTCGATCGCATCCGCCAGCACAGCCTTGCTGGCGTACTCGATCGAGCTCCCGGTCGGCAGGCCCCGGGCCAGCCGGCTCACCTTCACGCCCAGCTGCGAGCCCAGCCTCGCCAGCTCGTCCTGCAGGTACAGCCCCGTGCCGTCGCCCTCCAAGGTCGGGTTCAGGCCCAGCACCACCTCTTCGACCCTGACCCCGCCCGCGTTCTTCGTCGCGTCGCGCACGCGCTCCACCAGCGCCGCGACCGTCAGATCCTCGGGGCCCACACCATCCAAGGGGCTCACCCGACCCAGGAGGCAGTGGTACAGCCCCCGGTACATCCCCGTCTCCTCGATCGCCAGGAGATCCCGGGGCTGCTCGACGACCAGCACCGTCGCCCGGTCGCGTCGCCCGTCGGTGCACACCTTGCAGGGGTTGACCGCCGCGTCGGTCAGGTGGAAGCAGACCGAGCAGTGCCGCACGGTCCTCTTCACATCCGCGACCGCCTTGGCCAGGCCCAGCGCCGTCGCCTCGTCGCCCTTGAGGAGATGGAACGCCAGGCGCTCGGCGCTGCGTCGCCCGATGCCGGGCAGCTGCGCGAGCGCCCCGATCAGGCGGTCGACCGCCTCCGGGTACGCTCCCGTGCCCCGCCCCCCGGTTTCGGATGTCCCGCCTGCGCTCCGCGCCATCGCATGACCTCCCGCAGGGCCCGGGCGGATCCCCGCCCTAGCATCCCGCGTGCCAAACGGGATCGGCCCAAACGACCCCGATCCGTGAGACTAGGAGCGCACGATTCCGAAGCCGCCCGTGATCAAGGCGGATGCCCCCGAGCCGATGATTCTCGGACCAACCCCATGAACCCAACGCCCGAATCCACCTGGTCCTGGTTCCGATTCACCCGCAACGCGGCCCTCATCGCGACCGCCATCGGGCTCGGGGCCTGGTACGGCGTCGAGGGCGTCTACCCGAATCTGGTGCCCAAGAACTTCGGCACGGTGCAGGAGGACCTGCTCTACCGCGCGGGCCGGCTCACCCCCGCCGCGACCGCGAAGGTCGTCCGCGAGCACAACATCCGGACGATCATCGATTTCGGGGGCTGGGACCGGCACCCCGACGCCGACCGGCGGGCCCAGCGCACCACGGAGGAACTGGGCGTCGACCGGATCGTCCTGCCCCTGTGGGGCGATGGCTCGGGCGATCCCAATCGCTACGCCGAAGCCCTCCGCATCATCGAGGACCCCGCCCGCCAGCCCGTCCTCGTGCATTGTGCCGCGGGCTCGGAGCGGACCGGCTGCCTTGCCGGGTTGTGGCGGATGCGCCACGAGGGTGTGAGTGTCGAGCAGGTGATCGAGCGTTCGCGCGAGTATGGCCACGACCCGGTGAAGACCCCCGAGGTCCGCGAGATGCTCGAGACCTGGGGCGACGAGATCTGGAAGGCGGTCGACTCGGGCAACGCCATCGACTACGACGGGCCGACCCGGACGATCCCGATCCAGAACCTGCCCGATGAGGCCCGGGGTCGGTGACCGGAAGCCGGGTGCCACCGCGCTGGCTCCGCCAACCATGGGCCCAGGTCGCGGTCCTCGTCGCCCTGTGCCTCCTGCTCTTTGGCTACCGGCTGGGCTCCGGTGGGTTCATCGACACCGAGGGCCACCGCGTCGTCCCCGCCTACGAGATGCTGGAGACGGGGCAGTACCTCGTCCCGCACATGTTCGAGCGCCCGTATGTCCGAAAGCCCCCGGGCATGCCCTGGGCGGTCAGTGCCTTTACGAGCGTGCTGGGCGAGAGCGTCTGGTCCGCGAGGCTCGTCAGCGCCGGCGCGATGACGCTGGGCGTCCTGGTCTCCTGGTGGTTCGGGCGGATCTGGTTCGGCGCGTGGGGCGGGCTGGCGGCGGGGCTCGCCCACGCCCTGATGCCCCAGCTCTGGCAGGTCGCGAGACACGCGGAGATCGAGTCGCTCAACCAACTGGGCACGCAGATGACCGCCCTGGCGCTCGTCCACCTCATGGCGACGCGGGGGCGACGGGCCTGGGTGGCGGTCGTCATCGGGTGCCTGGGCACGATCGTCATGCTCTTCGCCAAGGGGCCGGCGGGCGCTGCGGTGCCCGGCGCCGTCATCGTCGGGGCCTGCCTGGCGCGCCGGTCGATCCGCCCGGTCCTGTGCACGCGGGTCGCGCTGGTGCTCATCCCGGGGTTCGGGCTCTTCGCGTGGTGGGCCCTCGCGGCCCGGGCCTGGCTGGCGGGGTACACCGGCGCGGTCGATCCCGCCCTCCAGAGCCCGGGTGCGTTCATGTGGGCGGGCCCGATCTGGGAGATCGGGGCCTTCCCGATCGCCGCCTGGGTCAGCGCCCTGCCGGGGTCGCTCGCCCTGCTCTTCCCCTGGGGCCCGGACGCCCGGGCGGAGGGTCGCCGGGGCGAGCGAGGATGGCGGTCGCCCTACCGCGTCGCGATCACCCTGGGGCTGGCGTGGGCGCTCGCGGTCGCCCTGTGGTGGGCCTTGGGCATCGGGAACCCGCGCTACGCGATGCCCGCGTCGGTGCTGATCCCCCCGCTCGCGGGGTATGTCGCATGGGGGCTCGCGACCGGCCGGTTCCTGCCCAAACGGAGGGCGATCGCGCAGGGCCTCGGGCTCGGGTGGGCCTGGGTCTGGCCCGCGATCGTGACCGCGGGCTGGGTCGGATACATCCACCTCGCGGAGGCGGACCGTCGCGCGACCTCCGGGCAGGAGGCGGGCCAGGCGCTGGGCGCAGCCATCGTTCAATCCCTCGATGCGGGGATGCTGCCGGCGGGCGAGGTCACGCTCGTCGCGGATGGCGTCGTCGAGGCCCGACCCGAGATCCTGCTGAGCGCCGAGCGGACCGTGGCGGCTGCGGGCCGGGGGTCTCTCCGGGTGCTTTGGGGACCAGTCCATGGGCCAAATGGCTACCCTGATTTGGGCGATCTTCTTGCCCTGCGTGATGATGATCTCGGGTCAGAGTTTGCTGAATCGGATGTGGATAACCGGTGGGCGACCGGTCAAGTACTCGCCGAGGTCACAGCACATAAATACCGTGTCAAGCTGATCTTGCGCCGACCTTTCGCCGTCTCCGATTGATACCGCAGACTCAGGTGGATTTCTAAAATCGCGCCAATCGACTCTTTCGGGCCTCTTTCCTCTTGGGGGCTGTTCTCCTCATGCCCGCGCGGTGCTACTTTGCGGTTCGCCCGCAGCGGAGAAGGAGAGAGCTCCGGCAGCAAGGGCCGGCCTCGGGAGGGGAGAGAGGCCATCGCATCGTCCCCCACCAGGGGACGACCGCGTTTTCCAGAGGCCCGCATCGAGGAGAGCGGGTCCCTCCATTCAGGGAAGCGAGCGTGGCGGGGCCCCAGCGGGCCTCGCTGTCGTTTTCGGGCCGTCGTTTCCGGGACAACAACCCCAAGCGTCGATGACACCACCCGGGGCCGGATGGGTCCCGCGGAGGCCCTGCTGTGCGCGTACTCGTCATGTCCCACCCCGGGACCAACTCGCGGGACATCTTCCTCGACGCGGCCCGCGGGTTCGAAGCCGCGGGGCATGAGGTCATCTACTGGGAGCTCGAACCCATCCAGAAGCTGGTGGCCCACGCAGCGGCGGACCCGAACCGGCGGAAGGCGGCGGCCCAGGACCTGGCGAGCCTGTTCGAGCGGTTCGTGCGGATGAACCGGGTCGACCTGACGGTGGGCATGTGGGCCAACGGGCTCATGGCGGTCCCGAGCGGGCAGCGTGAGGGCCGGGCGGCGAGCCTGTTCGAGATGATCGGCGTGCGGCATGTCCTGTTCTGGCTGGATGCGCCGCACTGGGCCCACGGTGGCGGGGCGGCGGAACTGTTCGGGCAGCCCATGGTGAAGTGGTCGGGCCTGCTGCACGTCGTGAACAACCCGGCGACAGCGGAGGAGATGAAATCGCTCATGGGCTTCGGGCGGGTGCTGGGCCGGCCCTATGGCGTGGATGTCGAGGTCTTCCGCCCGGCGGAGGGCGTGGCGACCAAGCACGACCTCGTCTTTGGCAGCGGGCCGGGCGACCCCAACCCGACGAAATTGATGCTGGCGGAACTGGCGAAGGACACGCCGGATGTCGAGGCGATCCGCGCCGAACGCGTGGAGCAGGCGCGGGGGCAGCTGCACGAGGCGTGCGCCTCGGCGCCGCCCGCGGTGCGCACCGCCGGCGCGCTCCTGATCGAGATGCAGCTCGCCGATCGGCACCGCCCGATGCTCGACCGGCTGGCGGAGATCGAGGCCCGGGGGGACGAAGGGGCGGAGGGGGCGCGGACGCTCCGGGGGAGCCCGCGTCTGTGGGTGCCGGTGACGGACGCGGTGCGCCGGATCGACAAGTGGCGCCGCGCGTTCACGATGGCGCACCTGTCGCGCCGGCTGGATGTCGCGATCTTTGGCAGCCCGAAGCTCGAAGCCTGGGGCGTGAAGGCGACGATGCTGGGCGAGGTGGGCTACCGCGACATGGCGCGGATGTACTCGATGGGGCGGCTCGGCCTGAACGTGATGCGCTGGCAGGACGACGTGGGCCTGAACCTCAAGCCCCTCGAGATCACCGCGAGCGGGACCGCGTGCCTGTGCGAGCAGCGGGCGGGGCTTACGGGGATGTTCGAGGCGAGAACAGAGATCGCGCCCTTCGACGGGCCCGGGGAGGCGCTGGCGGAGGCGCAGCGCCTGCTGTCCGACGACGGCGCGCGCCGGGCAATGGCAGAGGCGGGCATGGCCCGGACACGGCGCGAGCACACCTGGAAGGGCTGGGCGGAAGCGGTGTGCGGGGCGGCGATGGGGTGAGGGAAGGAAAGGGGCGGAGGGGGCAAGGGGTCAGGGGCAGAGTGGTAGTGGTCCTCGGAATGGCAGCGTCGCCCGGTGGGGCGGCGCTGCGGGGTGGTTCGCTGACCGCGGCCTTTACGGGCAGCCGGCGCTGAAGGCGGCGAGGAAGGCGGAGATGTCGGCGAAGGTGAACTCGCCGAAGGGCGCGGCCAGATCGACATCGGGCTCGAGGATGGGGAAGGAGGTCGTGTACGCGGTGATGAAGGCGGAGATGTCGGCGAAGGTGAGCTGGCCCCAGGGCTGGGCGAGGTCGGCGGGGCCGCAGTCGAAGAACTCAGGGTTGTGCTGCAGGATCATGATCGCGTTGGCAGGGATGCTGAGGCTCGCGGACTGCGGGAAGCCATCTCGCGCGACGGGGTCGGTGGAGAAGAGCCCGTCGGTGCCGAAGCCCAGGCCATCGAAGCGCCGGGCGTCGGAGTTCAGGATGGCGCCCCACTGCCCGGGGCGGGGCATGCCGATGACGTAGTTGGTGTAGTTGGTGTTGGAGAGGTTCAGGACGACGACATAGGAGCCGCCCCCGGGGCGCCAGCGCTCGAAGGCGAGGATGTCGGCGCCGTCGTTGACCTGGATCACGTTGAGTTCCGCGTCGGCGGAGAGCTCGGGGCGGCCCGTGCGGAGGCGGGTGATCGTCTGGTAGAAGCGGAAGATCTCGTCGTAGCGGCCCCGGTGGAACCAGTCGAAGCGCTCGTTCTCCCACGACTCGTCCTCGAGGACCTCGGTGCCCTGCAGGATGGCGGGGATGCCCTTGGCGAAGTAGGCCATCGCGTTGGCGGCCTTGGTGCGCCCCTTGGCGAACTGGTCGTCATGCGGGGGCGTGGGGTCGATGTCGCGGACAGCCCGCCGGGTGCCGTTGAGGGCCCAGGCGTCGTCGTGCAGTTCGAAGTAGTTGAACGCGCCCTGTCCGAAGGCGCCGCCGGTGCCGGCGAGCGTGCCCGCCAGGCGGGAGAGATCCGCGGAGCCGAAGGCGGCGCCGGCGACCGCGCCCTGGAGGGCGTTCTTGAAGGCCTCGTGGTAGATGCCGTCGAAGCCGTAGCCGCCGATGCTGGTGGGCTGGGTGTTGATGTTGGCGTTGTCGAAGATCTCGGCGACGGTGTAGCCCCCGATCGCGCGCCGGTCGAACGAGTCGTTCATCGACTGCAGGATGCGCCGGCCGAAGAACCACTGCGGGGTGAGGTTGCTGTAGGTCATGTACATCGCGGCGTCGAAGCGGACGCCGTCGATCCGGAGCTCCTCGACGAGGTACCGCGCCGCGTCCTCGAAGTAGTCGCGGACCTCGGGGTTGTTGAAGTCGGCCTGCGGGCCCCAGGGGGTCTCGACGGCGGTGGGGCTGTCGAAGTAGATCTGGGTGCCATCGTAGTTCCAGAGGAAGTTCTGGAAGCTGTCGAAGTGGTTCCACACGACATCGAGGATGACCGCGATGCCGTTGGCGTGCAGGGTGTCGACGAGGAACTTGAAGTCGTCGTAGGCCTCCTGGGGCGAAGGGGCGTAGGCGGACTCCAGGGCGAAGGCGGAGATCGGGTTGTAGCCCCCGGACCGCTCCCCCGGGAACTCGTTGACGGGGTTGAGGTAGACGAGGTTGACGCCCAGTTCGACCAAGTGCCCGACGCGGTCGGCCACGTCGCGGTAGTGCGAGGGATCGCTGGTGGAGCCGGCGGGGTCGCGCCGGCCCGCGAAGGTGCCGACATGCAACTGATAGGCGACAACCCGGTCCATCGCGGGCGGGGTGTAGGTATCGATCGAGGACCACTGGTACGCGAGCGGATCGACGAGCACCGTGCCATAGTTGGTCGCGGGGTTCAGGGCCTTGCCCCGCGCATCGGGCTTCACCGTCGAGCGGTTGAAGACGAACTTGTACTCCTCACCGACCTCGATCCCCGGGACGAAGCCCACGAAATCCGCGCCCAGTCGGGCGAGGGGGTCGGTGAGCTGCGCGCTGTTGAACGGGCCGATGACGTGGGCCTCGCTCGCGTTCGGCGCCCAGACGCGGAAGACCGCGCCCCCGTCGACCGGCGTGGCGCCACGCGGGGCGTGCGCCAGCGTCGCGAAGTTGATCGAGAAGAGCTGCGTGCCGGTGGGGACCGCTTCCTGCACGCCATTGGCGCCCAGGTAGTCAAGGTCCGTGCCGTCGATGAGCTGGATGTAGTAGAAGACCGTGTCCCGCGTGGACGCGGGGATCTGCGCTTCCCAGATGTCGTAGCCCCGGTCGAAGCCGACCCTGGTCGCGTTCGCGGTCCCGATCGCGCCGTTGTCGTAGGTGACCCGCGCCGCGGTGAGGTCCGAGGCGAAGGTCTTGAAGCGGACCGAGAACGCCTCGCGGTTCATCGGAACGAGCGGGCGACGGTCGAAGTCGGGCCAGTGGGAGACGCCGTTCCACTCGACGTCGTTATCGGCCCCCGCCTGCCACGGCGCAGCATGGACCGGAGCGAGCGGCGCGGCGAACAGCAGCAGGGCGAGCGTGGCGGCTCTCGTCATGGTGTTTTCCCCGAAAATGTCTCGGACAGTGCGGCTTGAGAGCCTGTACGCAGCGCCCCGGGGCGCGGGTCAGGCGTTCGGAAAGGAGTTGTAGCACACCCCGGATGGGGGGTCCATGAAAGCGCCACCACCGGGGGCCGATCCCGGGGTTTGCTGGGCAAGTCCAGCGCTCTGCACCACTTGGGAGCGCGCAGGAAAGACAGCGGGCGGGCCCAGGGGCCCGCCCGCGTGTGGGAACTGGGTGGACGGGCGGCGCGTTACGGGCAGCCTGCGGCGAACGCGGTCAGGAAGGCGTTGATGTCCGCGAAGGTGAACTCGCCAAAGGGGGCGGCGAGGTCGGCCTGGCGTCCGCCCACGGTGAACGCCTGCAGGAAGAAGTTGAGGTCTGCGCTCGTGAGCTGGCCGAACGGCTCGACGAAGTCGGCGACCCCGCAGGGGCCGGTGAAGGCGGGGATCGCGAGGTCGGGCCGACGGTTGGTGAGGACGCACCGCATGCGGTTGACCTGCTCGGGGGTGAACTTGTTCATGCAGCGGTCATCGGAATAGTCCATGTAGTTGTCGATCGGATCGGGCGAGCCGCAGGTGGTCCGCCCGAAGGTGTTGCAGCCAAAGAAGGGGCCGGACTCGCTGTTGGTGTCGCAGATGCGGTCGCCGGAGGTGTAGCACCCCGGAGCGGAGGAGATGCCGCAACCGCCCTGGAAGGTGTGGTACAGGCCGAAGTAGTGGCCGACCTCGTGGGTGCCGGTGCGCCCGAGGTTAAAGGGGCTGAAGGGCGCGTTCCGCCCGAAGGTGGAGTAGAGCACGACGACGCGATCGCGGTTGGTCCCGACGAAGTTGCTGTCCGTGGGGAAGCCCGAGACATAGCCCAGGGCCCCGGAGGCCTGGTTGGTGTAGATGTTGAGGTAGCGGTTCGTGTCCCAGGCGAGCACGTCAAAGTAGTTGCCCGAGTCGTTGAACCAGGTGTTGTTGGTCGAGTAGGTGATGCCGTTGGTGGGGTTGCCGTTCGGATCCTCGTCCGCGAGGAAGAACTCGATGTTCATGTCCGCCCCGGGCGCACCCAGCGAGCCGGCGATCGCCTGGAAGTCCTCGTTCAGGATGTCGATCTGCGACTGCACCATCGACGCCGACAGGAAGCCGGTGCCCGATGTGTTCTGGATGACATGGACGACCACCGGGATGCGGAACCGCTCGCCCGAGGGGTCGTAGACCGGGTTGATGGTCGTGGAACTCCCCGTGCAGTTGCTGGGTGATTCGAAGTCGTCATCGATCCGCACATCGAGGGGCGCACCGCAGCGGGCCCCGTGCTGGTGGTACGCCCCCGACGCGCCCACTTCGGCCCATGAGCCAAAGCGGACACCGTCGACATAGATCTCGTTGTCGGTCACGACGCGGAGATCGACCCCGTTCGCGGGGCGATCCGTGGAGAGCAGCTCGCCGGCGGAAGCGGTGGCGGCACAAGCAATGCCCGCGATCAGGGCGGTGGAAACGAATCGTCGCATGTCAACCCCTTGTTCGGACGGCGCTCAAGTCCTCCCTACAAAGACCGAGTGTACCCCCCACGACCGCTCCGACGCGGCTCCGCGAGTGTACAGCCCGCCGTGGGTTCTCCCAACCTCGATTCCGACGGATCGGCGCGGTTTTCAGGGGCACCCAGAGGCAAACGCCCCGAGGAACGCGGTGATGTCCGCGAAGGTGAGGCTCCCGAAGGGCTCCGCGAGATCGGCCTCGCGACTCCCGGCGCTGAAGGCGACGAGGAACGCGCCGATATCCGCGAAGGTGAGGCTCCCGAAGGGCTCGGCGAAATCGGCGATGTTGCAGGGCCCTCCGGTCACCCGGGGCGTGGCGATGAAGATGCCGACGGTGCCGTTCTGCAGGAACGCGCCGAAGGCGACCTGGTCGCGGTCGTTGATGTCGATGTTGGAGTTGATCGTCTGCACGCCGGTGGTGCCGCCGAAGTCGAAGCCCGCGGGGATCGGCCCAAGGTCGGTGTCGAGGAGGTCGCCGGCCTTGACGATGCGGACGAGATCCGTCCCGTCGCCCACATAGATCGCGGTCGAGCCCGAGCCATCGATCACGCGGAACGCGGTGAGCCCGTTGGCATTGTTCACCGGCGGAAAGTTCGCGAGGTTCCCGTTGTTGATGGTCATCTGCCCGCCCTCGGCGACCTTGGTCAGCGTGCCGTCGGGCGCCGCGTAGACGACCTCGCGGATGCCATCGCTCGCCCGCCGCCCGGTGAAGCTGATCGAGCCATCGTTGCCGATGCCGGTCGAGTTGACGAACGAGTCGTAGACCGGCCCCGTCTCCACGATGGTGACGGGCGTGTACGCCCCCGAGCCATCGGGGTCGAAGCGGAGGATGCGCCGCGCGGGTCCGGAGACCGGGAGCGTGTTGATGACGACCTGCCGCCCCGCGTTCATCCGGGGCGTGAGCAGGAAACTAAAGGTGCCCGTGAAGTCGTCCGCAACGGGCGTCTGCTCCCGCGTACCCATGACAAACTCGTCGACCACCACACGATCGCCCGCGAACCCGAAGTCCCCGCGGTAGGCGATCGCGCCGTCCGCAGAGAGCGTCGGCCCGTTGATGCCCGACATCGCCAGGGGCCCTCCGGGGTCGAAGCGCTGCAGGATGTTGCCCGAGGTGTTGTAGACGGTGGCCCCGCCACCCCCGAAGACCGCATCCGCGACCGCGACCCGCCCCCCGTACGCGTCGAGCGTCGGGCTGAAGACGGGGTCGGACGGGTTGTTCGCGCTGACGATCAGCCCGCCGGAGGCCGGTGTGCCATAGAAGATCCCCTCCGACGGGTTCCCCGAGAGCACCGCCCGGACCGCGACGCCCCCGAGCTCATCGAGCGCCACGGGCTGGCTGGAAAGGCTCGAGCCCTGGGGCAGGCGGTACGCCGGGATCGCGGGGTTCAGGCTCGACCGCGCGACCAGCTCGATATCCCACTCGGTGGGGACCTGGGCAAACGCCGGGACAGCGAGCCCGGCGAAACCGATAAACGGGGCAACCGCAGCGGCGAGCCCGGCAACGCGGGCGGTACGGATCGTGGTGTGCATGGCGTTCCTCCACCCAGAGGCTAGCGGCTGACCCCCCGCCCGCCAAGGCCGATGCACGCCAAGACCAAACCCCGGGGTCTTACGGGAGCACCGTGACCCGCCAGACCCCGGCCCCGTAGAGCCGATTCGTGGACCCCGTGCTCACGATCCGCCACCGGACCTGCCCGGGCGACTCGACAAACGCGTAGCCGATCGCATGGAAGTCCCACAGCCTGTAGGGCGGCGTCACGATCACCGCCATCCCCGGCTGCGCCCCGGGCACCGACGCGAGCAGTTCGTTCTGGCCGTTGGCGGGGACGTTGAAGGTCCCGAGCGACACATTCCGGACGAGAGGCGCGTACGCCGTCGATTGACGCGTCCCGTCGGGGAACCGCATCGCGCCGTTCGCCAGATGCAATCGGTCCAAGGGCGCGGTCGTGCCGACGCCGACATGGCCGTTGCCGCGCATCGTCATGACGGGGACAATCGTCTCAGCCTGGCTGCCATGACCGATGAGAAGATTCCCCGCCCCCTCTCCGTTCCCAGACCCCGTCGACACCATCTTCCAGAACCGCCCGCCCGGCGAGGCGTTCTGCAGGTTGAACCAGGTGCCGACGGGGTCCGCGGACTCGACCAGCATCGCGGGGTGCATCCCGACGACATGCAGCGGGTGCGTCGGCGCGTCCGTCCCGATACCCACGTTCGAACCGAGCACCGAGAGCCCGCGCGTCCGCAGCGCGTAGGGCGCCGCCGTCAGCGCGATCCGCTCGGGCAAACGCACCGCGCCGCCCGAGCCCGCGGGCGTCGCGATCGCGATCTCGAGGTAAGGCACGAAGTCATCCCGCGGCCCCGCGTCGAGGTCGACCGGCACCGTGAAGAGACCATCGACGATCTGGACATTCTGGGCGAAGTCGTCGCGCCCGATCTGTGTGCCGCCGACGGGGGCGTCGAACACCATAAACCGGATGTCCGCCGAGCCCGTGTAGGGCGTGCCGTCCACCTCGAGCCGCCCCTGGTAGCTCAGGGACGACGGGCGGGGCACCTGCGCGGAGGCGACCGTGAGGGTCGCCGCGAGGAGGACGAGGGCGATGCAGAGTCTCATCGGATAACTCCTGTGCGATGCTGGTTAGGGGTTCAGGGGCAGCCGGCGGTGAACGATGCGAGGAACGCCGAGATGTCGGCAAAGGTGAACTGGCCGACGGGCGCCGCGAGATCGGCGAGGGGGTCGTTCGAGCTGAACGCAGCGAGGAACGCCGAGATGTCGGCGAACGTGAGCTGCCCGAAGGGCAGCGCGAGATCGGCAGTGGTGCAACCCGCGGGCCGGGCGCTGACCCCGGGCCAGAACCCGCCGGTCAGCGTGTAGGGCCCGGCGCTGATCGGCGCGTGGGCGTCGTGCTGCCCGACGGTGCCCGACAGGGTGTAGGGCCCCGCGGAGAGCGTCCCGCCCCCGGAATCGATGGTGAACCAGGGGATGCTGAGGTCCTGCCCGAGCGCAGGGGCCCCGAGGACGAGGGACACGATGAGAGCGGCGCGTGCGTGCATGGGGGGTCTCCTGTGGTGCTTCGATCGGTCACTTGGTGGCTTCGAGCGCTTCCAGCCGCGCGCTCAGGCGGTCGACGAGCGCCCGGAGGCCCTCGATTTCCCTGTCCTTCTCCGCCTTGAGCTCCTGCAGCGCCGCGATCGCGACCGTGCTCAGGCCCGAGTAGTTCAAAGTCATCAGGTCGTCGCCGGTGGTGACCAGGCTGGGGAACTCGGCGGCGACGTTCTGGGCGGTGAAGCCGATCTCCTCCGCCTCGGTGCCCTTGTAGCGGTACGCGACCGGGTCGAGTCGCATCGCGCGATCGAGCGCCCCGTCGAGGTGGTGGATGTCCTCCTTGGCGCGTTCGTCGCTGACGGTGGTCCAGACGCCGGAGCTGGTGAGCCGGGCGAAGCCGCTGAAGCCGTTGATGCGGTTGGTCATGTCAAAGAACCCGTCGTTGGAGACCCGCATGCCGGTCTGGAACGCGCTCTGGGCCTCGCTCTGGATGCGGATGCCCCAGTCGGCGCCGGCCGCCTGGTGGCGGATGTGCACGTTGCTCTGCGGGACGAAGCCGGCCCCGATCGCGAGGTTCCGCCGGTCGACGCGGACGCGTTCGGTGGCGTCCGCAAAGAGCGAGACCTGCCCGTCCGCGAGGCTGAAAAGCCCGGAGTCGTCATCTCCGCCGTTGCCGAGGAAGGTGTAGCCGCGATTGTTCCCGCCGCTCGGCGTCCCGCCCCCGGCGGTCACGCCGCGACGCGTAGAAATGTCTCCGCCGGACGTGACGCCTCCCCCGGCGGTGATGCCGAGGATGACGGACAGATCCCCCCAGACATCCAGCGTCGCCTGCGGGTCGGTGGTGTTGAGGCCCACACGCCCGTCGGGGATGTTGGCGATGGGCCCCGGGAAGACCGCCACCGTGCTGGGGGTGATGGTCAGCACAGGCGTCGCGGGCTGCCCGCCGACGTTCGCGCCGAGCAGCAGCCGACCGGCGACCGCGGCGTCCGCGACAGCCGAGGGTCCAGATGAGATCGCGGACCAGGTCTTGCTCTCCGGGGCAGCGGTGTTCACGAGCCGGAACCATGTTCCCGCGTTGCTCGAAGACTCGGCCAGCAGCACCACCGAGGTATCCGACACCGTCGCGAACTGCGACGCCCGCGGGGCCCCGCCGGTTGCAACGTTTCCAAACTGGTCCACCTCCAGGCCCCGCGTCGAAAGGGAATGCACCGCGGCTGTGAGCGCGGTGCGAACGGGGAAGATCGTGAAGGCGGGCGGGGTCCCCTGCCCGTCCCAGGCCGGCGTGCGCACCTCGATCTGAAGGAAGTCGCCCGGCCCGTACTGGCGCTCCCCGAAGTCGAGCGGGGTCGTGAACAGGCCGTCCTGGATCTCCAGCCCGGACACAACCCGTGGCGTGCCAAGCGGAACGCCACCCGTCGGCGCATCCCAGAGGCTGAACCGAAAGTCGGCGAACCCCGTGTACGGAGCGTCCGCGCGCTCGAGCTGACCCTGGTAGGTGAACGCGGTGTCGGACTGCGCCGACGCCGAGGCCCCCGCCGCCAGCAGCAGCGGGAGGACGAGCGTGGCAACCAGTCGGCGGTGTGTGCGTCGCGTTTGTGGCATCGTGGCATCTCCAGAGATTCGAACCATCCGGTCCGGCGTGCGCCCCGGCCGCCCCGATGACACCGTGTCACGGTCGGACGCCGGCCTCATGCGGGCGGACACTTCACCAATCACCGCCCCCGCCACTCTGTTGCAGACGAAGGAGCCTGATCGGGTGAACTCGGGGTCACCCCCCCGCCAACTGACGGCGCATCCGGGCCAGTTCGGCCGCAAACTCCGCGTTCATGCGCCGCAGCTCGGCGATCTCCCTGTCCTTCTCCGCCTTCAGCTCCTGCAGCGCGGCGATGGCGACCGTGCTCAGGCCCGAGTAGTTCAGCGTCATCAGGTCGTCGCCGCGCGTGACCAGACTGGGAAACTCCGCAGCGACGTTCTGCGCGGTGAAACCGATCTCCTCGGTGTCGGTGCCCTTGTAGCGGTAGGCCACAGGGTCCAGACGCATCGCGCGATCGAGGGCGTTTTCGAGGTGATGGATGTCTTCCTTGGTGCGCTCGTCGCTGATGGTGGTCCAGACGCCGGAGCTGGTGAGCCGGGCGAAGTTGGAGCCGCCGATGTTGTTGCTGATGTCGAAGAACCCGTCGTTGGAGACGCGGATTCCGGTCTGAAAGGCGCTCTGGGCTTCGGTCTGGATGCGGATGCCCCAGCCGGCGCCGACATTCTGGTGCCGGATGTGGATGTTGTTGAGCGGGGCAAAGCCCGCCCCGATGGCGATGTTGCGCTCGTCTATGCGGACGCGTTCAAAGGCGTTGGCAAAGAGGGAGACCTGCCTGTCCCCGAGGCTGAAGAGCCCGGAGTCCCGGCTGCCGCCGTTGCCGAGGAAGGCGAAACCACGCTGGATGAGGTTGTCGTCATCGGGCGGTCCGCCCGCTGCGAAGACCGCGCTCCTTCCGACGATAACTTGTCCAGTGATGGGACCGTCCGCTGATATGGAGCTGCGCGACGTCAGAAAGGATTGGATATCCAGTCCGCCCTCGACGGTCATCTCGCGGCGGACGCGCACGGTGCCGTTGACGTCCAGCGTCTGGGTCGGCGAGGAGGTGCGGATGCCGATGTCCCGGTCCGGCGTGATGGTGAGCGCGGTCGAGTCGCTCTGGAGGCTGCTGCCGCGCCTGAGCGAAAGGGACCCGGGGGCGATCGCGTCGACGCCGTTGGAGTTCAGGCTCCAGAACTGACCCCCCGGGGTCGTGTTGCTCAGTTGCAGGCGTGTGGCGGTCGGGCTGGCGGACTGCACAAGCAACCCCAGGTCGTTGTCTCCGGAGAGGACCGAGAACTGGGGCAGCCCGGGTTCGCCGCCGACGGCGGCCCGTCCCGCGTCGTTCACAGACAGGCCGCGGGTGCTCAGGGCGTGGGGGGCGGGGGTGAGCGGGGTGCGTTGCGGGAATACGGAGAACTCAGGCTCGACTCCGAAGCCGTCCCACGCGGGCGTGCGGACCGCGATCTCGAGAAACCGGCCCGGGCCGTGGGGCTCTGGGCCGAAGTCGATCTCTGTGGTGAACACACCGTCGTCGACGACGAGACCGGCAACCATGCTGGCCGGAGCGAGCAGGGGGCCACCCTGCGCGCTGCCGAAGAGGCTGAAGCGATAGTCCGCCGTCCCCGTGTAGGGCTCACCCTGCACATCGAGCCGCCCCTGGTAGGTAAAGGTCGTCTGCGTCTGCGCCGAGGCACCCAACACCCCGAGCGCCAGAACAAGGATTGCAAATCGGACGAACATGGCAGAGGCTCCTTGGCGGGTGGGTGAACGGCACCCGCCGACACCGGCCCACCACCACCAAGCCACACTCCACCACACCCCTTCCCCGTCACCCATTGACTCACGGTCACCCCCGCCCCGCAGCCCGCGCAGGGGGGTGTACTTCCGGTCAACCCCCGGAGATTCAACGAGGAAACCGGGAAGGCCCCGGGTAGACTGGCAGCGGTCAGGGGGAAGACGCACGGAGCCCGCCGATGACCCAGACCGACACCCGCGAACGACTCATCCAGACCGGGCTCGACCTGTTCTACCAGCAGGGCTTCCACGCCACCGGCCTCGACGAGATCCTCGCCGCGGTCGGCACCACCAAGACCACCTTCTACAAGTACTACGAGAGCAAGGAAGCCCTCGCCCTCGCCTGCATCCGCCGGCGCGACGAACGCTGGCGCGAACGACTCCCCGAACTGCTCCGCGAACGCGCCGGGCCAGACCCCATCGACCGGCTCCGCGAAATCTGGTCCGTCTGGCGAGACTGGTTCAGCGACATCCGCTTTAACGGCTGCCTCTTCATCCACGCCTGCTCAGAATTCCCCGACCCCCGCGACCCCTGCCACGAAGCCGCCCGCGCCAATGTCGACGCCCTCCGCGACATGGTCCGCGAACTCGCCGAGGAAGCGGGGCTGATCGACCCCTACGCCTTCAGCGAAGAGTTCGGCCTCCTCATGCAGGGCGCCATCGTCCTCGAGGTCATCGACCGAGAGGGCACCGCCGCCCAGACCGCCAGCCGCCTGGGCGAAATGCTCATCGAACGCTACCAACCCCAGGGCGCCCGCACGCCAGGCTGACTCCGCCCCCTACCCCACTTCGTCGCCCCGTGCCTCCGCGGCTTCATGCCTCCGTGCCTCCGCCTCTCCCTCACTTTGGCCCTTTGGCCCTGTCCAAATGTGGCCCTTTGTCAAGGACACCCGGCGCTGAACGCCCCCAGGAACGCCCCCACATCCGCGAAAGTGAACTGCCCCGCCGGCGCTGCAAGGTCCGCCGCCGGGTCCTGCGCCGCAAAGGCAGACAGGAAGAACGACACATCCGCGAAGGTCAACTCCCCGAACGGCGCCGCCAGGTCGGCCACACAAGGCGCCGCCGTCGCGATGTCCCACCCGATCGCATCGAACGCCCGGAGGTCCGCGTCGGAGAAGAAATCCGGGAACCCGTTCTCCCCGAACGCGATCGCGGGCTCCATCACCCCGATCCGCCCGTTGAACCCCGCCGCCCCGGTCTCGTCCCAGTGCGACGCCTGGTACACCGTCCCGTTCGACATCGCGAACTCCCCGACCGTGTCGGCAAAGGCGTGCCCATCGCTGAACCCGACGAACAGCGCCCGGGGGAACACGCCGAACTCCGCCCCGCTCGCGGGCACGCCCGGGTTGCCCGACGCACCCACAGGGAAACGCTGCAGGTCAAGAGCCGCGCCGAAGTCGATGCCGAACTCAACGACGTTCACGAACCCGAGCGCGTGCCCCACCTCGTGCACCAGCACATCGACACCCGAGAGCGCCCGCCCGCCGGGCGGAGCCGTGATCCCGTCCGAAGGATCGAAGTCGATATCCCCCGCGACGAAGATCTGCGCATCCACATCATCCGGCGCCGTCACACCGATCGCCCGCAGGTTCGCGGTCGTCACCACGATCGTCGTCTCCTGCATCACCGCACCACCGGGCGAACGCACCACCGGGAACGATCCCGCCGGCAGCAGCCCCGGCACGACATCGTCCGCGTCCGCGTCCGCGATCAGCGCCGCCCGATACTCCTCGTAGGGCAGCGCAAAGAAGGTCACCGCCGCCGCACCGAGCCCCCCGCCCGAGCCGAACTCGATATCGAGACGCACCGTCACCGGGTCCGCGAACAGCGACGCGTAGTAGTCCGCGGTGAACTGCAGCGCGTCCACGATCTCGGGCGTCAACGCGCCCGTCGCGTTGAACTCGAGCGTCAGCCCCGCGCCACGTTCCGCAGAAGAACGCACCAGCACCCCGGGCCCCGCCGACCGCGCCGGCACCACCACCGCCCCCGAAACATCCACCCCGGGCGACACCGGCATGCACAGCCGACGCCAGACCACCAGCCGCTCAGCCTCCACCAAACGCCCGTCCGGCATCACCACCTCCGCCACGCCCCGCTCGACCACCCGCCCACGCGATGGATCCACCGAGCCCATCGACGCCAACGCCGCCGCGATCGAAATCGTCAGAACCACGTCCCGCTCCTTCCCGAGTCGCGCAAGCGACCCCGTCGCCATCCCCCGAACGAGACCCACGGCTCAACAAGAGCGACACCGCCCCGCCGCGACCGGGAACCCGGCCCACCAGATCCGCACAAACACCCCCCCCGGTTCCCCCAAAACCCCCAGCACCGCCCCCCCTCACCCCCTCACCCGCTCACCCCCCCCACGGCTCCATACCTCCGTACCTCCGTACCTCCGTACCTCCGTACCTCCGTACCTCCGTGGCTTCGTGGCTTCGTGGCTTCGTGGCTTCATGCCTTCGTGCCTCCGCTCTCCCTCACTT
>DAIQNV010000040.1:25433-28835 GCA_036788215.1 Phycisphaerales bacterium
CGTGGCTTCGTGGCTTCGTGGCTTCATGCCTTCGTGCCTCCGCTCTCCCTCACTTTGGCCCTTTCCAAATGCGGCCCTTTATCACGGACACCCCGCGCTGAACGCCCCCAGAAACGCCCCCACATCCGCGAACGTGAACTCCCCCGCCGGCGCTGCGAGGTCCGCCGCCGGGTCCTGCGACGCGAACGCCGCGAGGAAGAACGACACATCCGCGAAGGTCAGCTCCCCGAACGGCGCCGCCAAGTCCGCCAAGCAGTCGCACGAGGGCAGCGCCGCCAGCCGAGCCGCAAGCCAGGGCGAGAGGCGCCCCAGAGCGCCCGGCAGCACCCCGTGCCCGGCCCCCTGCACAGGCAGGTATTCCGCTTCGGTCCCCGCGAGCCGCAGCGCATCGTACAGCCGCACGCTCTGGCCGATCGGCACCACATCGTCCGCCGTCCCGTGCGCGATGAACATCGGCACATTGCTCGTCGCATCCAGCGCCGCCTGCGCCGGCGACCCCGTCGAAGCCAGGTGCACCAGCGACACCCAGGGTTCCTCGGTGCTATCGATATTCGCGCGGATCTCCCCGACCGAAAGCCCGTGTACGCCCGAGCCCAGCAGCAGCGACACGCCCGAGTCCGCCGCATCGTGGGCCACCGTCGTCCCGGGCGGGTCGGTCACGTCGAGACTCAGGAAGAGCAGGTCCGCAGGACCATAGAAACTCACCGCGAGCTGCACATCGCTCGAAACGCCCGGGTAGTCCCCGAGCGTCCCCTCGAGAAAGGCGTCCCCGTTCGTCGTCCCCAGGACCGCCGCCAGGTGCCCGCCCGCGCTCAGGCCCCACGCGATGAACGCGCAGGGATCAACCCCCAGGTCCGAAGCGTTCGCCCGCAGCCACCGCACCGCCGCCTTCACATCGTGCGCCTGCGCAGGCCACACCACCGGCGCCGGGCTGTAGAGGTCCCCCTGCGTCGTCAGCCGGTACGACACGCTCGCCACCGCGTACCCCGCCTGCCGGAAGACGAGCGAGGCCCCCGTGTTCGCCTTCGACCCGTTCTGCCACCCGCCCCCGTGGATCCACACGATCAAGGGCGACGGACCATCCCCCGAGAGCGCCGGGTAGAAGTCCAGCTCCAACGCCACCCCACCCACCCCCCCCACCCCTCCCACCGTCGCAAAGGTGTAGGTATCGGGCTGGGCCGACGCGGGCCGCGCGAACACGCCGACCACACCCACCAGCAACGCCCCCAAACACAACCAAGTCATCGCGCGCATAACCGCCCTCCGGAGGAAACCATCCAAGGCACCAACGCCGCTCGCCCCACAAGATTGCACCCGCCCCCGAACCAACCACGCCCGGTGCCACTGACCTGGCTCTGCAGGTCAGTGCCCCCCAAGCCCGAGCCCCCCAACCTCAACCCGGAACCCAGAACCCAGAACCCAGAACCCCGAGATCTGAGATCTGAGATCTGAGATCTGAGATCCCATCCGCTCCCCCTCCGTGCCTCCGTGCCTCCGTACCTCCCGCCCACCCCAAAACCCCCCACCCCCAAATTCTCTCACATTTTCTATCTCCCCGCCCCCCAACCACTTACCCCCAGCCCCACCGGCGAACCCGACCGCTCCGTGCGCACAGGCGCGCCGCCCTCCCGGTCTTCCGGAACAACCAGGAGGAGACCCGATGCTCGCACAGATCGCCGCCCGAGCCCGCCGAGCCCGCGCCGCAAGCCAGGCCCACGACCGCGCCACCGTCCCGACCCCCGCCCGGCCCGGCCCGCCCGACCATCAGGCCCAGGGGGCCCGATCAGCTGTGGATGACCCGACCCTCGCTCGCCAGCGCCGCCTCGTGGACGCTCTCGTGCATCGTCGGGTGCGCGTGGATCGTCGCGATGAGCTCCTCGGTCGTCGCTTCCATCCGCCTGGCCAGGCTCAGCTCCGCGATCAGCTCGGTCGCCTGGTCGCCCATGATGTGCGCACCGAGGATCTCGCCCCGGGGCAGGCCACGGATGATCTTGACGAACCCGTCCGTGTGCGCCGCCGCGATCGCCTTGCCGAGCGCCGTGAACGGGAACTGCCCGACCTCGTAGTCCTCGCCCTTCTTGAGCCCGCGCTGCTTGAGCACCTGCTCGGTGAAGCCCACGCTCGCGACCTGGGGCTGGCAGTAGGTGCACCCCGGGATGACCGTGTAGTCGATCGGGATCGGCTCGTGCTTCTCCTTGCCGTCCTGGTACGCGATCCGCTCCACGCACGCGATCGCCTCCTCGCTCGCGACGTGCGCCAGCCAGGGCGGCCCGATCACATCGCCCACCGCGTAGACCCCGCTGACGCTCGTCTTGTAGGTGAGCGCCTGGGGCTCCATCGGGCTGTCGGGCCCGATCGGCACGTAGTCCGTCTTGATGTGACCCTTCACGATCTCGATCCCGAGCGAGTCCTCGAACAGCCCGTCGAACCGCCCCACCACCCCGATCGCCAGCAGCACCCGATCCGCCTCGAGGGTCTTCGCTTCCTTCTCGACCGCCTTGCCATCCTTGAAGGGCGCGATGGTGACCTTCACGCCCTCCTTGGTCTTCTCGACACCGGTCAGCGTCTGGCCCAGCTCGAAGGTAAAGCCCATCTTCTTGTAGGTCTTGAGCATCGCCTTCGAGATGTCCTCGTCCTCGACCGGCAGGATCCGGTCCATCATCTCGACGACGGTCACCTCCGTGCCGAACTGCTTGTAGAAGTAGCCGAACTCCATCCCGATCGCGCCCGAGCCCACGATGATGAGCTTCTTCGGGCGCTCCTTGTTGTACATCGCCTCCCGCGCACCCCAGATCCGGTCGCCGTCGAACTTCGCGAAGGGCAGGTCCCGCGCCACCGACCCGGTCGCGATGATCACCCGCCCCGCGGTGATCGTCTCCCGCGCCTTGTCCGCAGGCGTCGCCGGCGCGCTCGTCAATTCCTCCTGCACCTCGCAGTCGCGCAATTCGATCTGGCAGGGCGTCCCGCCCGTCCCGCCCTTCACGATCTTCGCGTGCGCCACGAAGTGGGTGATCTTGTTCTTCTTCATCAAGAACTCGACACCCTTGTTCAGCTTGCTCGCCACATCACGGCTGCGCCCGATGACCTTGTCCCAGTCGAAGCTCACCTCGCCCTTGATCGTGAGGCCCCAGTCCTCCTGGTGGGCGAGCTTCTCCATCAGCTCCGCGTTGCTCAGGAGCGCCTTGGACGGGATGCAGCCCCAGTTGAGGCACACGCCCCCGAGTTTCGCCCGGTCCACGACCGCGACCGAGTAGCCCAGCTGGGCCGCCCGGATCGCCCCGACATACCCGCCGGGCCCGCCGCCGACGACGACGATATCGAAGTGCTTGTTGCCACCAGAGTTATCTGCCATGGGGTCTGCTCCAGATCAGAGTGCGTGGGTCTGGATGGTATGGGGTTCGC
>DAIQNV010000041.1:0-8990 GCA_036788215.1 Phycisphaerales bacterium
CCGAGGTCGAGGTATCCGGCGGAGTCGTAGTGGTAGGGGTCGGAATAGCCATAGGCGTCGGTGGAGGTGACGATCTCGGCACGCGGATCCTCGTCCGTGAACGCGTGCTGGGCGGCGCGGACCGCGTCGCCGAACGGCCAGACGCGGGGCTGCGTTCCCTTGCGCACGCTGCTGTCGCTGATGCGACCGATGACCACCGGGAGATCATCCGCGCGCAGCGCGGCGCGGAGGAGTTCCATCAGTTCGGCCAGGTTGGCCCGGTAGTCGGCGCTCGTCACCTCCGACTGCCCGTCCGTTTCGCCCTGCATCCACACGATACCGGCGGGAACGAGGATGTCGGGCGTGCCGTCGTGGTTCACGTCCGCGTTCGTGGTCGCGCGGGCGATCGTCGCGAGCGCGTGGTCGTACTGATTGATCCCGCGACGCGGCCCTTCGCCGCGAGCGTCGTGCGGGTCCCACGTGCCGTAGGGGGCGTGCCGATCATCGATGCTCGACCCGCCCCTCGAATATTTGATGATCGCGATGTCCTCGTCGGGGCGCAGCTCGCGCAGGCGGCGGCCGAACGTCAGCTCCGGACCGAAGCGGCCGGATCGAGTCACTGCCTGTGTCGTCGACGTCGCGCCCGTGCCGAACCCCGGACCGAGCCCGCTCCACACGCCTTCACCGGTCGCCGGCACAAAGTCATTTCGAGGCGCGCCCAGAAAGATGTACGCCCCCGGCACCGTGGCGTTGAGGTCTGAAGGAAGGTCGGAGACAACGCCGTACCCCTCCATGTTGGACTGCCCGGCGAGCAGGTAGACATGCACGACAAGGGGCTCGGGCCGCGACGGACCAGCGGACTCGCCCGGCGGCGGGGAAGATCGGCCCCCGACCTGCGGATCATCCGTCGCACCCAAGCTCCCGGTGAGCACAACACAGGCAAGGAGGAAGTTTCCGGCGAACCGGACGAGTCGGGACTCGGTGCGGGAGCGGTTGATCATGGAGGCACGATAAGTCCGATCGCGTTCGACGGCGGAACTCCTTTCAAAGAACGAACAGAAACGCCCAGAAGTCGATCCGGATGAACCGGAAAGGCGGTCAGCACGCGGAACGCTCGCCCCTTTTCCCAGCCGGGTCTCGGCAGCCTTCTGCGGGGACGCCGAGCACTGGAGTCAGGCCACCTCCCCCTGGTCCGTCTTGTGCGAACGAGGCGCGTTGACCCCGCGCCGTGCGGTCACCTCGGGCGGAACACACGCCGGTAACGGAGAGGCGTTGTGCCTCGGTCCGCGCGAAACGCCTCGATCATGTATCGGGTCGAGCCGAAGCCGCAGCGGTCCGCCACTGTGGAGACCGGCAGGTCCGTCTCGACGAGCAGGCCGGCGGCCTTGCTGACGCGGATCCGGCGGATCTCCTGACCGGGGCTTCGCCCGATAGCGCGGAGAAAGCGCCGCTCCAGTGCGCGGCGTGAGATCGGCACCCGGTCGAGGATGTCGTCGACGGTCAGCGGCCGATTGGTGTGATGGTGTATGAACCGAAGAGCAGTGACGACGTCGTCATCGTCGAGTGCGAAGGTATCGGTCGATGCACGCGTGTTGATGGCGATCGGCTCGAAGAACACCTCCCGCTCGGTCGGACGCGACCGCGCCATGAGCGTGTCGAGCATGTGCGCCGCTCGGTACCCGATCTGTTCGGCGGGACGGACGACTCCCGACACGCTGGGGTGCGCCACTTCGCAGAGCAGATCGTCGTCGTCGCCCGCGAGGACCGCGATCTCGGAGGGTACATCCAGCCCGGCGCGGCGTGCCGCCGCGACGACCTGGACACCGCGCGGCGCCGACCATGTCAGGACGGCGCAGGGCCGAGTCAAGGAACCGAGCCACGCCGAGAGCCCGGCGAGGGGATCGGCCGTTGACTCGCGGCCTTTCGCCGGCTTGTAGTCGCTGACCAGACATCCGGCGGCGGTCACGCGCTCGAGGAACGCCGCCCGGTGGGTTTCGACAAAGGATCTCGGGCGCTGCCCGCAATAGCCGAAGGACCGGAACCCTCGTTCCAGGAGGTAGTCAGCAGCCATGACCGCCGCCGATCGCTGGTTGGTCGTCACGCGGCAGAAGGGTGTCCCGCTCAACTCGATCCCGGAGACATTGACCGCTGGAACGCCTGTGCCGGCCAGGTGTTCGGCCATCGCCGGGCTGGTCACGCGGGCGATTACGCCGTCTCCTGCCCAGGCCTTCGGGAGGCGGAGCGACTCACGCTGGCCCCGCTCCTCGAGCCAGAGGTCCCACCCGCCCTGCTCGTGCGCGTACTGGGAGATCCCTCGGACGATCCGGCGGCCCCAGCCCGACGAGGTATCGACGAGTAGGGCGATGCGTGGGTGTGCGCTCACGCTCTCATTGAACCAGCCCAATCTCGTCTCGGCCAGACCATGTGACGCAATTTCTGCATTTTATGCCGCAATCGCGTCTTGCGGCGGGCCGCTCGGTCCGCGACACTCCTGAGACAACGAACCGGGCAACCGGCGCGACCCACCGATGCAGACACTCGACTACATCGTGATCCTCGTCTACCTCCTCGGACTGGCGGGCGTGGCGATCACGTGTTCGAGGTTGGTCCGCAGTTCGAGCGACATGTTCCAGGCGGGCGGGCGAAGCCCCTGGTGGGTGAGCGGCCTGAGCAGCTTCATGACGATGTTCAGCGCGGGCACGTTCGTCGTGTGGGGGGGCATCGCGTACCGCTATGGTTTGGTGGCAGTGTCCATCAGCATGTGCTACGGCGTAGCCGCGATCGGCGCGGGGCTGCTCCTGGGCTGGCGTTGGCGGAGGCTCGGCGTCTCGTCCGCTGCGGAGTTCATCGAGCTCCGCTTCGGGAAGGGGCTCGTCCGCTTCTACACCTGGGTCCAGGGCATCTTCTATATGTTCACCGCGGGTGGAGCGATCTACGGGCTGGCGGTGATCGTGTGCGCTCTGGTCGTCATCCCTCCGGGCAGCGCGCTCATGGTCCTGTCGGACCCGCAGACCCTGGACCCGGTGACCGGGGCCGCCAATCTCTCGGTAGCCCTCACGTCGATCGCGGTTCTCGGCGTCGTGGTGCTGATCGCGTTCAGTGGCGGGCTCTGGGGCGTGCTCGTCACCGATGTTCTTCAGTTCATCGTGCTGACCTGCTCGGTCGCCGTTGTCGTGCCGCTGATGCTGATGCACCCGTCCGTGGGCGGGCTGGGCGGGCTCGTTCGAGAGGCGCCGCAGGGCATGTTCGCGTTGACCGCCGGTTCGTTCACCTGGTGGTTCCTCGCGCTCTGGGTCGCGGTTCACTTCTTCAAGATCGGTGCCGAGTGGGCCTTCGTGCAGCGATTCACGTGCGTGCCCTCGGAGCGCGACGCGGTGCTGTCGGGGGTGCTCTTCGGCGTGATGTATCTGCTGAGCCCCGTCCTGTGGATGATGCCGCCGATTGCGTTCCGGCTCATCCGGCCGCTCCCCGAGGGCGTCGACCCGGCGTCGACCGACGCGGTGATCCTGGGCGAGCAGGCGTACATCCTCGCCTGCCAGTCGGTCCTCCCCGCGGGGATGGTCGGGCTGATGGTGGCCGCGATGATCTCCGCGACCGCTTCGATGGCGACGACTCAGCTGAACGTGTATGCCGGCGCGTTCACCCGCGAGCTGGCCACGGTCTTCCGCATCCCGCGTGATTCCGACCGGGCGCTGGTCTGGATCGGCCGGGCGCTCACCGTCGCCCTGGGCGTCCTGATACTCGCGGGCGCCCTCGTGCTCAACAAGTACAAGTGGTACACCGAGTATGTCTTGGCGACGACGGCACTGATCGTGCCGCCCCTGCTGATCCCGACGCTCTGGGGCCTGTACAGCCGGCGCATCGGTTCGGTCTCGGCGTGGGCGGTGGCGCTCGCCGGGCTCATCCTGGCCGTCATCGCCAAGACCGGGTGCGTACCCGGCGGCTGGATGGACGGGCTGGTCGTGGCGCGGTGGTATCAGTCGAACGGGCGTGTCGGCGATCTCCTGATCGGTTCCGTCCCGCCGCTCGCGATCCTCGCCCTCGCCGAGATCACCGGCCTGCTCAGCCGGAGCGGCACGCAGGCCGGCTGGGACCGCGTCGATCGCTTCAGGTCTCAGCATGTTGCCTCGCGCATCACCGGTTCGGCCTCGACGCTCCCGGCAACGATCTCCGGATGGACGGTCGCGGCGATCGCGTTGCTCATGGCGCTGATCGCGTTGCTGGCCCCGTCGCCACCGCCCACCGCTGCGGCAGCGCAGCCCGCTTCGGACCGGTTGATCCTCCTGGCGTTCGCGGGATTGCTCGCGGTGATCGCGGCGGTCGTGCTGCTCGCCTCGCGATTCGCCCGCTCGCGTCTCGGGGGTGCGGACAACACAGGGGGGAACCATCGTGCTTCATCGTGACGAATCGCGCGAACGCTCGCTGCGCACCAAACAGATCGAGTGCGATCTCGTCGTCGTGGGAGGCGGCATCGCGGGCGTGTGCGCCGCGGTCACCGCCGCCCGGTGCGGCCTGCGGGTGACCCTTGTCCAGGACCGGCCGGTGCTGGGCGGGAACGCGTCGAGCGAGGTCCGCCTGTGGATCCTCGGCGCGACGAGCCACCTCGGGAACAACAACCGCTGGTCGAGGGAGGGGGGCGTTCTTGACGAGCTGCTCTGCGAGAACATGTTCCGCAACCGGGAGGGCAACCCGCTCATCTTCGACACGATCCTCCTCGAGTGGGTCCGGCGGGAACGGAACATCACGCTGCTGCTGAACACCGCGGCCTTCGACGTCGGCAAGCGGGGGCCCGACCGGATCGAAGGGGTCCGCGCCTTCTGCAGCCAGAACTCGACGATGTACGACCTCCGGGCGCCCTTCTTCTGCGACGCATCGGGCGACGGCGTCGTTGGATTTCTCGCGGGCGCCGCGTTCCGCATCGGCGCCGAGACGCGCGAGGAGTTCGACGAGGGCTTCGCCCCCGACGAGGCGTTCGGGCACCTGCTCGGGCATTCGATCTACTTCTACAGCAAGGACACGGGGCGGCCGGTCGAGTTCGTCCCGCCGAGCTTCGCGCTCGACGACATCAGGGCGATCCCGCGCTACCGGACCTTCAACGCCAAGGATCAGGGCTGCCAGCTCTGGTGGATCGAGTACGGGGGGCGGCTCGACACGATCCACGACACCGAGGAGATCAAGTGGGAGCTGTGGCGGGTCGTCTACGGCGTCTGGAACCACATCAAGAACTCCGGCGAGTTCCCGGAAGCCGAGACGATGACCCTCGAGTGGGTGGGCACGATCCCGGGCAAGCGTGAAAGCCGACGGTTCGAAGGCGACACGATGCTCACGCAGCGAGACATCGTGGAGCAGCGGCGCCACGCCGACGCGGTCTCCTTCGGCGGCTGGGCCCTCGACCTCCACCCCGCGGACGGCGTGTACAGCAAGGGCGACGGCTGCGTGCAGTACCACAGCAAGGGTGTTTATCAGATCCCGTACCGCTCGATGTACAGCCGCAACATCGAGAACCTGTTCCTCGCCGGCCGGATCATCAGCACATCGCATGTCGCGTTCGGCTCCACCCGGGTCATGGCGACGTGCGGGCACAACGCCCAGACGGTGGGCGTCGCGGCGGCCCTGTGCCTGGAGCACGCGGTCGACCCGCGTGGTCTCGTCGAGTCGGGTCGGATGGAGGAGATGCAGCGGGAACTGCTGCGCCGTGGCCAGCACATACCCGGGGTGGCGCTGGATGACCCGGACGATCTCGTGCGCTCCGCTCGGCTCTCGGCCACCAGCACGTTCGACATCCAGAGCGTGCCGGTGAGCGACGAGATGCTGACGCTCGAGGACGGCGTCGGCAACTGGATCCCCGTCCGCGCCGGCGCCCTTCCGGGGGTCACTCTCATGATCGACGCCGCTTCCCCGACGGACGTGGTCGTGGAAGCCAGGACGTGCTCGCGCCATGGTTCGTTCACGCCCGATACGCTCTCGGCCCGGGCCGTCGTCCGCGTTGAGGCGGGGGAACGCCAGCAGGTCCATTTCGATCTGGACGGGCGGATCGAGGAGGACCAGTACGTGCTGCTGCTCGTCCGGCCCGATCCGGCGCTCAGAGTCGCGACGTCGGACCTGCTCGTGACGGGGCTCGTATCGGCCACGAATCGATTCAACCGCCGCGTCGCCAAGTCGAGCGTGCAGCAGCCGCCGGAGGGTTCCGGCATCGATCGCTTCGAGTTCTGGAGGCCTCTGCGTCGGCCGGCAGGCCGGCTCGTGGCGATGTCCTTCGACGAGCCGCTCCCGGCCTTCTCGGTGGAACACCTGGGCAACGGGTTCGCCCGTCCCACGACGCGGTCGAACGCTTGGGTCGCGAGGCCGGACGACCCGGCGCCCGCGGTCACGTGCGCGTGGGATGAGCCCAGGAGCATCGCGCGGATCGAGCTGGACTTCGATACGGACTGGGATCACCCGATGGAATCGACGCTGATGGGTCACCCCGAGCGGATCATGCCGCAGTGCGTCCGGTCGCTCCGCGTCGTGAATGTCGCCGACGATCGAACGGTCGCCGTGCTGACGGAGAATCACCAAACGCGGCGCACGCTCGTACTCGACGAGCCGATCGAGACATCGGCGCTTCGGATCGAGGTCGATCACACACCACACTGCCCCGCGTCCCTGTTCGGCCTCAGGGTCTACGGGAAGGCATCGCATCTGATCCATGACCCGCACGGAGCCTCATCATGAAAAGATCAACAGCCTTTATCGCAGCGGCCCTGGCGCTTCTCGTGTTCGGCGGCCGGTCACTGCTGGCGGCACCGGTGCCCGGCGGGCTGACCGAGCGCACCGATCTCAACTCGGATTGGGTTTTCTCTATCGATCCGCTCGGGTCGGGCGAACAGAACGGCTGGCACCGTCCGCCGGACGGTTGGAACGGGAGCGAGCCCGTCGAGCACCCTCGGTGGGACCCGGTGACCATCCCGCACAACTGGACGCTGGACCCTCGGTTCCCGTACTTCGGCAAGGCGTGGTACCGCAGGTCCGTCATGGTGGGGCAAGGCGCTGCCGACCGCCGGTATGTGCTCAGGTTCGGGCCGGTGTACCACCGCTGCCGTGTTTTCGTGAACGGCGTTGAAGCCGGTGCACACGAGGGCGGGTACACCCCCTTCGAGATCGACATCACCGAGCAGATCGAGCCCGGGCGATTCAACCTTCTCGCGGTCGAGGTCGACAACAGCTGGACGAAGCAGACGCTGCCCGGCGCAAGACCGGGCCGAGAGCCCGCCGACCAGGTCTTCCCGTGGTGGCCGTCCGGAGGGCTCGTGGGCGGAGTCTCGCTCTGGGAGCACCCGCCCCTCTCGGTTCAGCACCACGAGGTCGCGAGTTCGATCGACTTCGGTTTGGGCCGGGTCACGGTTGATGTCACGCTCTCGCTGGCCGACCAACGGGCCGAGCCCTCCCCGGTCTCGATCGAGGTCGTGATCGCGGACACGCAGCGCCCGGACGCGCCCCTGTTCACGTTCATCCGCGAGACGCTTCCAGACGCCGATGGCAGCATCCGAGCGACGTGGGAGACGGCTCTCGACGAGCTCGAGCTGTGGGATCTGGATCGGCCCGAGCTCTACTTCAGCACGATCCGTGTCCGCGACGGGGACGAGCTCCTCGCGGAGGACCGCGAGCGGTTCGGCATCCGCTCCTTCGTGATCGACGGCATACAGGTGCTGCTGAACAACGAGCCGATCCGTCTCGGTGGGGCGAACCGGGCGTTCGATCATCCCCGCGCGGGAACAATGGACCCGCCGGAGGTTGTCGCCGAGGATGGCACGCTGCTCAAGCGCGGCTCGATGGACTTCGGCCGTCTCCAGCACCAGCCGCTCTCCAAGGCCATGCTCGACTGGGCCGACGAGAACGGGCTGCTCGTGATTCAGGAAGCGGGAGCGTGGCAGCTCACCGCCGCCCAGCTCGCCGATCCGCTCATCCAGGCCAAGTACAAGGCCCAGCTGCGCGAGACCGTCGAGATGAGCCGCAACCACCCGTGCGTGATCGGCTGGAGCGTCGGCAACGAGTACGAGTCCTGGACACCCGAGGGCGTGGCGTGGACGCGCGAGATGAAGCGATTCCTACGCGAAGAGCTGGGCGTCGCGCTGCCGATCATGAACGCCGAGCACTCGGTGGCCTGGGGCCATGTCCGCGAGCTCGTTGCCGCCGCCCCCTCGTTGGATCAGGTCGATCGATCGCTCTTCAGCCTCGACCACCAGGACATCCTGTGCATCAACTGGTACGGATCGGCGAACGGGCTGGCGCGGAACCTGGAGATTGTGACCGCGCTCTGGCCGGGCAGGCCCGTGCTCGTGACCGAGTTCGGCGTCCGCGCCGACGAGTCGACGCCCGAGCGTCGAGAGGCCCATCTCCGCTCCTTCGCGGAGCTGGCCCGCTCGCGTGAGGACATCATCGGGCTGAGCTACTGGTCGTTCAACGACTACCGAAGCATGTACCCCGGGACCAACCCGGACGGCACACGCCACTGGGGCATCGTCCGGTACGATCGTTCCGAGCGTCCTCTCTTTGATGTCGTGCAGGAAGAGTTCTCCCCGCTCACGCTCCGCTTCGAGGGCGGCCAGCCCATCGTCGCCTGCCGGACCGCGTTCCCGTCCCGGATCGTGCGGAACGCCGCCGTTGAGTTCGTCAACGAGCAGGGCGATGTCGTGTCTCGCGTTACGATCGACGAACTTCGCCCCGGGCAGGAGCGCGCGCTCCGGTACCCGGACGGAGCCACCGGCGTGCGGGTACTCTCGGCAACCGGCTTCGAGATCGTGCCGCTGGCCGCTCCGCCCACCGAATGACCGATGCATGTGCACAGAACGACGGCTGCCCCGGTGGCCTCCGACAACGGCTCAGGGAGAAGTTCGATGCGCAGGGATAACCACCGACTGCTCGCCATGTGCCTCGGGGCGATCTCGATGATCGCGGCCAGCTGGGCGAGCACCTTCGCATCCGCGGCCGAAGCCCCCGCTCCGACCGCCCGCGAGACGGAGCTCTTCAAC
>DAIQNV010000041.1:9090-28225 GCA_036788215.1 Phycisphaerales bacterium
CGCATCCGCGGCCGAAGCCCCCGCTCCGACCGCCCGCGAGACGGAGCTCTTCAACGACTCCTGGCGCTTTCAGGTCGGCGAGCGGCCCGGTCCGCCGAACGCCGCCGACATTCTCGAGTGGCGGGAAGTCCGTCTGCCGCATGATTGGGCCATCGAGGGCCCCTTCGACCCATCGCTGGGCGGCCGTCAGGGCATGCTCCCGTGGCGGGCCCAGGGGTGGTACGCCCGGACGTTCGACGTCTCGAACCTCGCAATCGCGGAGAATCGAAGGACCGTCTTCGTCTTCGAGGGCGTCATGTCGAATCCGTCGGTGTATGTCAACGGCGCCCTCGCCGGCTCGTGGCGGTACGGATACAACTCATTCATCGTCGATGCGACCGACCATGTCCGCCCCGGGACGAACCTGATCTCCGTGCACGTGGACAACACGCGGCACCAGTCCCGCTGGTACCCGGGGGCCGGGATCTACCGGGATGTCAGCCGCGTAACGCTCGGGCCCGTCTCGGTGCCCATCTGGGGCGTGTCGATCGAAACGCCCGTCGTCACCGACGAGCGCGCGGTCGTCCGTGTGACGACGGAGATCCGTTCCTCCCTCGCCGAGGAGGCGACGGTCGAGCTCGTGTCCGCGGTGCTGACCGCCGATGGCTCTCGAGTAGCGGAGCGTTCGTCGGCGGGCATCGTGGTGCCACCGGGCGAGACGGTCTCCGTGACACAGGAACTCGAGCTCCGCACGCCCAGGCGCTGGGACGTCGCGGATCCGCACCTCTACACGCTGCGGACACGGGTCCTCCGGTCCGGCCAGCAGATTGATGAAACCAGCGACCGCTTCGGGGTCCGCACCTTTGAATGGACCAGCGACGATGGGTTCCACCTGAACGGCAGGCGTCTGCAGATCCGGGGCGTCAACCTGCACCACGACAACGGGCCGCTGGGCGGCGCCGCCTACCGGGACGCGATCGAGCGGAAGCTCCGGATCATGATGGACATGGGCGCGAACTCGATCCGGACGAGCCACAACCCGCCCTCGCCCCACCTGCTCGAGCTGTGCGACGAGCTGGGACTCGTCGTGATCAACGAGCTGTACGATAAGTGGGGACCGACGGCGAGCGTCGATGTGGATACAGCGACGTACATAGCGGAGTACGCCGAGGCCGAGATCACGAACTTCATCCGCCGGGACCGCAACCACCCGTCGGTGGTCATGTGGTCCATCGGCAACGAGATCCCCGACGTGCTGCGCAATGAAGACGGGCGTGGCGCCGAGCATGTCGCCGCGATGAACGCGATGTTCAAAGGGCTCGATCCGACCAGGCCGACCAACATGGGCCTGCACGTGATCGGGTCCGCCGAGGGGCCGATCCTCTCGTCGGTCGACACCCAAGGATGGAACTACGGTGCCAAGTACCGGACCGCCCGACGCCTGCATCCCGGCGTGCCGATGATCTACACGGAGTCGGCGTCGGCGTTCAGCACCCGAGGCTACTACGCGTTCCCACACCCCGCCGGGCCGAAGAGGTACAGCCCGGACTTTACCGAGTCGTCGTACGACCGAACCGCCGCGCAGTGGAGCGACATCCCCGATGTCGAGTTCGATCGGATGGAGCGCGATCGCTACGTCGCCGGAGAGTACGTCTGGACCGGGTTCGATTACCTCGGCGAACCCACCCCGCACACAGACCATGCGCGGAGCAGCTACTTCGGCATCGTCGATCTTGTCGGCATCCCCAAGGACCGATTCTTCCTGTATCGCTCGCATTGGAACGAGCGCGACGAGACCGTGCACGTGCTGCCGCACTGGACATGGCCGGGCCGCGAGGGCCAGCGAACGCCCATCTACGTCTATACATCGGGCGAAGAAGCGGAGGTCTTCGTGAACGGCCGGAGCCTGGGCCGCCGGACCAAACAGGGCTCGGGCAGAGCGACGGGGTCCAACCTCGCCATCGGCGCAACGGCCCGGGCAACCTCGGAAGAGATCGTCCAGGATGTGGGAGGCAACGTCATCGTCGAGAACCGGGCGGACAAGGCGGTCGACGGGAGCCAGGACACCCGGTGGTGCGCCGATACTCCGACATTCCCCCAAACACTCACCATCGATCTGGAGCGGGAGGAGAGCATCGCGGGCATCCAGGTCGACTGGGAGCAGTCCGTTGCGTTGTACGACTTCGTCGTTGAGGCGGCCACCGCCAGCGGCGAGTGGGTAGCGATCGCCGATCGGCAAGCGGGGGCCAGCAGCGGCCGGCGGTGGCGGTACGAGCAGGACCTCAGGGCCGAGATGATCCGTGTCACCGTGACCGGCGCACGCAACGGCGTCCCGGCCAGCATCCGCGAATTGGTGCTGCAGCCGCCGGGGTCCGCGTTGGCTTCAGAGGAGTCGCCCTACTACGAAGTCATGGATCGCTACCGTCTCCGATGGGAAGACGCCGTCTACGAGCCCGGCATCGTCCGCGCCGTCGCATACCGCGAAGGCGTGCCCATCGGCGAGGCATCCGTTGAGACCGCGGGAGAGCCCGTCCGTTTGCGGCTGACGCCCGAACGCAGCTCGATGCCCGCGACCGGCGACGCGTTGACCTACGTGCTCGTCGAGGCGATCGACCACCAGGGCCGGCTGTGCCCCCACTCGGATGCGGAGATCCGGTTCACCGTCGATGGCCCGGCCTCGATCGCAGGGATCGGAAACGGAAACCCCATAGGGTTCGATCCGTTCCATGACGATCGACACCCACTCTTCTACGGAAAGGCGATGCTCATCCTGAGGAGCAAAGCCGGTGCCTCCGGGCCGGTGCGAATCACCGCAATCGCTCCGGGGCTCGAGGACTCAAGCACCACAGTGCAGGTCACCGCTCACTAAACGCCGGCCCAAGCCGGTCCATTTCAGAGCCCGAGAGGCTCCGCCCCGAGCCACGGAGGGCTCTCGGTCGCGCGGAAACGGGGCACAGCGGCGCGGGTTATCGGGCCGCCGATCATCCGGCTCGCCCGCCCGTCGGAGAACGATGTACGCGGCGAGGTGAACCCGCAAACTCCGCATCGAGCTGCCCAAGAGCGAAACCCTCTCCACGCAGCGGGAAACCCGCGTCCGGCCGCCCTCAAATCTGACCCACCGTCCCCCGGGCCCGGAATCGATCACGCCTGTCCAGCCCTCCACCGCGCTCCGGGCGGCCCACCACCGGGTGAGCCTGCTTCCGGAACAATTGGAGCGGACACAACGCATGGGAGCGGGTCACAGCAACCCGAGCGCCCAAAGAGCCCCAAAAACACCGCAAGCCCCGCCATAGACGGGGCTTGCGTAAGCACGGGCGAAGGGATTCGAACCCCTAACCTCCTGATCCGTAGTCAGGTGCTCTATCCAGTTGAGCTACGCCCGCAACATGTCACACCGGGCCCTGCCGGACCCGGCGAGGGGGATGCTAGGGGACCTTCGCCCCGTCGGCAAGACGCCGTCTCAGCCCCTCGCTTGATCCGAGCCCGCGGCAGGGCAACGATTGGGGCCCGAGACCGATCGGCCGAACGGCGGCCGGCGTCCGGCTCCAGTCCACCACGATCCAAGCCCGAGGTCCCTGTTCCCCATGGCCCACACGCTCTCCGCCAAGAAGCGCATCCGTCAGAATGTCGCCGCCCGCGCCCGCAACCGCTGGCGCCTCCGGGCGATGCGTGAGGCGCTCAAGACCTTCCAGGGCGCCGTCGCGTCGGGGAACGCCGAGCAGGCCACGGAAGCCTTCCGCGCCGCCAGCAAGGTCGTCGACAAGACCGCCCAGAATGGCGTCATCCACCGCAATCAGGCCGCCCGACGCAAGAGCCGCATGAGCGCCCGCCTCAAGGCCCTCAAGACCGCCTGATTCTGTTCCAAAACCGAGTGATTCCTTCGCCGATCCCGGTGCCCACGAGGGCGCCGGGTCGCGTTGTTTCTACCATCGACGCGTGACCAGGCCCAGGCGGACACATCGGGATCGCACCTCCACCGCTCTCCCCGCTCGGGGATACGCCGAATTGGCCCGCCGCCCGCTCCATTGCCTCGTCTTTCTCCTGCCCCTGCTCGTCCTCTACGAAATCGGCTCCCTCGTCTACCTCACCGACCCCGACACCGGCCTCGTCGAGACCATCTCCGCCTACTCCATCATCGGGCGTGCCTCCGAGACCTTCGGCGTTGCCGGCGTCGCCATCCCCGCCATCATCCTCGTCGCGGTCCTGCTCACCTGGCACCTCGTCGCCCGCGACTCTTGGAAAGTCCGCCCGGGCGTCCTCGCCGGCATGACCGTCGAGTCCGCCGCCTGGACCCTCCCCCTCCTCGTCATTGCGGTCCTCGTGGGCCCCGCCGCCGCGATGCAAACCGGGGGTGGGGGCGGTGGGGGTGGTGGGGGGGGCGGCGCCATCGCCTCCGATCCCGCCCTCTGGCCCTGGCAGGCCCGCCTCACCCTAGCGGTCGGGGCCGGTCTCTACGAGGAAATGCTCTTCCGCCTCCTCCTCATCCCCGTCGCCATCGTCATCCTCCGAGACCTCGCCCGCCTGCAGCTCTCGAGCGCCCGCGTCGGGGCGGTCGGCCTCTCCGCCCTCCTCTTCGCTCTTTACCACGACCTCACAGGCCCGGGCGCGACCATCGACCCCGCCCGTCTCCTGCTCTTTCTGCTCGCGGGCCTCTTCTTCGGGGGGCTCTTCCTCTGGCGAGGTTTCGGCGTCGTCGTGGGCGTCCACGCGGTCTACGACATCGTCGCCCTGCTTGTTATCACCAAATCAGGGGGATAGCCGGGGCGGTTGACCGACACTCCACACCCGGAGAAGTCACCCCCACCCGTCCAGGCGGCCCCCAACCCTGCCCAGAGTGAAGCCCGCTCTGGACTGAACAGGCTTTCATGGGGTACAGTGTCCCGTGCGGCCATTCGGTCGCGCCTCGAAAGGGACGCCATGGGGCTCGATTTTGCCATCGATGAGCTGTACGCCACCGGCTGGTCGGCGCTCGACACCAAGGGCTGCGAGCCCCACGAGGGCCGCTGGGCGCCCACCGTCGACCGCGTCCGTCGCGAGTTCGACGCTCAGGGGCTCGCCCTGTCGGTCCGCCACATCCAGCTTTTCGACTGCTACCGCGCCGAATGGGCCGACGGTGCCGGCATCCCCGCGGGCGCGGTCGTGGGCCAGACCGAGCTCGAAGCCGCGGTCTACGCGCTCGCGCAGCTCCGCCGCGCGCACGCCGGTGTCTGATCTCGTTTGACCCTCTCGCTGATGGCATCTACGGTTGAGGCCCGGTCGGACCGCCGGGCTTGTCAGTCTTGTTGGCCCCATCGTCTAGCCAGGTCCAGGACGTCAGGTTCTCATCCTGAAAACCGGGGTTCGAATCCCCGTGGGGTCACTTCCGCACAACGCCCGGAGCCCTGTGCTCCGGGCGTTGTGCGCGCACACTTGGTACTCTGTCCCGTTCGGTCAGGTGGCCCGAGGGCGGGCCGGGCCGGAGGCTGATCGAGGGGCACGCGCATGACGGAGTTCGCGGGGGCGTTGCGGTCGGACCAGCCCATGGTCCGCCAGATCCAGGTGACGCTGCGTGACAAGATCGTTTCCGGTGAGCTCGCGCCGGGGGCCAAGCTCCCCAGCATGCGCCGCCTCAGCGTCGACTTCG
The DNA here is from genome assembly GCA_036788215.1 of Phycisphaerales bacterium. GTDB lineage: Bacteria > Planctomycetota > Phycisphaerae > Phycisphaerales > UBA1924 > DAIQNV01. The sequence goes on from DAIQNV010000041.1 coordinate 14,693, forward strand.
GCTGCAGCCTGGGCATCGTCAAGCAGGCGGTGACCACGCTCGCCGCCCAGGGCTATCTCCGCTCCTCGCCGCGCCGGGGCGTCTATGTCTCCGACGCCATGCCCGCGGGACGGGAGGTCGTCATCATCCTCCCCAGCCTCGAGGTCAACCGTCTGCACCTCGCGATCGTGGGCGTCAAGCGCGGGCTCGAGGGCACGGGCCACCGCATCAGCCTCCACGCCGGCGACGCCCGCACCACCACGGGCATGCCCGAGTACCTGGGCTCCTCCGCCGTCGCGGGCGTCCTCGTCCTCCTCCCCAGCGTGGGCGAGCACGACGAGCTGCTCATGACCCTCCGCCGGCGCGCCGTGCCCACCGTCGTCGTCGACATCACCGCCCGCACCGTCGGCGCCGACGTCGTCGCGATCGACCCCGTTGAGGCCGGGCGCTGCGCCGTGCGACACCTCGTCGACGCGGGCCACCGCAGGATCGCGCTCGCCAGGCCTGAGAACGACGCCCGCCTCCCCGCCGATGTCACCGATGGTTTCCGCTCCGCCCTCGCGGAGGCGGGGATCGATCCCGCCGCAGCCCCCATCGTCGCCGCAGACCGGGGCAGCGTGGGCAAGGTCCCGGTCTGGCAGGCCGCCGCGAACACCGTTGAGAACATGCTCCGCCAGGACCCCGCGGTCACCGCGATCGTCGGGCTGGGCTCGCAGATGACCCTCGGCGCCGCCCTCGGCGCCCGCCACGCGGGGCGCACCATCCCGCGGGACTGCAGCATCGTGGGTCTGCTGGGCGACAGTTCCGCGCTGCAGGCCTTCGAGCCGCCCATCACCATCTTCGACAACCCCCTGCAGGACGTCTGCGAAGCCGCCACCCGCCGTCTGCTGGAACGCGTCGACGGGCTCAACGCCCCCGCGGAGTGCCTCCGCCGCCCGCCCGTCCTCGTCGAGCGGGGCAGCGTCGCGCCGCCGGCATGATCACCCCCTCACGCCCCGCCGGCACCCGGGCCGCCCGGGGCTGTGTACGCTGCGCGGTCCGCTCACCCAGCACACGGGAGACCCGATGCTCGGCATCATGACCGCCATGCCACAGGAAGCCGAGGCCCTCATCCACGAGGCCCAGGGATCGACCGACCGCGTCGAGCACGGACGCCGCGTCTTCCACATCGGCATGCTCTGGGGCCGCGAGGCAGCGGTCGTCGTCTCCCGCTGCGGGAAGGTCGCCGCCGCCACGACCGCTGCGGAGCTCATCGTCCGCTACAACGTCGAGAAGCTGCTCTTCACCGGCGTCGCGGGCGCCCTCGACCACACCCTGAACCCGGGCGACATCGTCGTCGCCGACGCCCTCGTCCAGCACGATATCGACGCCTCGCCCATGTGGCCCCCGCGCACCGTCCCGCTGATCGACCGCGAGACCTTCGACACCGACCCCGATCTCACGCAACAGGTGGCCCGCGCCGCACAGGCCTACACGAGCGGGCACCGCCCGAGCGCCCGCGTCCATCGGGGCACCATCGTCAGCGGGGACCAGTTCATCCGCAGCCGGGCCCAGGTCGAAACCATCCGCGCCGCGGTCCCGAACGCCCTCTGCGTCGAGATGGAGGGCGCCGCTGCAGCCCAGGTCGCCTACGAGTATGGCGTCCCCCTCGCGGTCGCCCGCGTCATCTCCGACCACGCGGACGAGGACGCCCCGGGCGTCTTCCTGAAGAACCTCGCGGGCCTCGCTGCGGAGTCGTCGCTCGGGATCGTCCGAGCCCTCCTCGCCCCCGCCCCCTACGTCACACCCGATACCCTCTGAGCTCGCCGGTGAACCAAGCCGACGTCCTCCCGTCCCTCGTCCTCGGCGCCCCGGGGCATCGTCGCCGCCGCGGTCTGCAGCGTCTTCGCCCGCACCCTCGCCCTGTCCACGAACAACCCCGTTGCGCTCGTTGACCGCCCACCGCGTCCCGGATCCCCTGAACCCAAGCACCGCTGCACACACGCGTACGACCGAACACGCGAACGGAGCCCCGAGCGTCAGCGAGCGGGCTGGAAGGCCAGGGATCTGGGTGCCGTGGAGACATCGCGCAGCGATTTCTCCACGAACGACAAACTACGCCATCCGGTGCCCCGAAGCGCCGAAAAGCGGCGCTTGGGGCCTGGGTGCCGGGTGCCGTGGGAACGTCGCGAAGCGACTTTCCCACGATCGAACACCCTCAAGGCCCGATCGGCGAAGCCCCCCAGCCCATCTTCTCGACCAGCGTCCGCCAGTAGCTCGTGCGCGGGTTCCGGACGAACCGCACCGCCCGACCCGTGGGCGAAACCGTCACGACATCCCCGCGCGACAACGGCGCCGACACCTGCCCGTCCGCGACCAGCTGCGTCCCGGGCCTCGACTCATCGTTCGCCCGCATGAGCTCCAGCTCGACCGTCGTGTCCCGCCCGATCACCAGGGGCCGGAACGCCAGCGAGTGCGCCGCGATCGGCGTCACGATCATCCCCGCCGAGCCCGGAGCCGCGATCGGCCCGCCCGCCGACACGTTGTACGCGGTCGATCCGAGCGGCGTCGAGACGATCAGTCCGTCCCCGTTCACCGTGGGCCCGTCCACCCCGTTGAACCGCAGCGCGACCGAGATCATCCGGTAGGGCGGGCCCGCGGTCACGACGAACTCGTTCACCGCCTCCGTTCGCCAGCGCTCCGCCCCGTTGCCCGACCGCACCGCCCCGAGCAGCGTCGGGATCTCCTGCGTGTCGAGGGGCTCGTCCGAGCCGAACACCCGCGGCGCATCCTCCGCCAGCGTGTCCGCGTCGTACTCCGCCATGAACCCGAGCTTGCCCGCGTTGATCCCCAGGATCGCGGTCTCGGACCCCAGGCACAGCCGCGCCGTCGAGAGCAGCGTCCCGTCCCCCCCGATGGTCGCGACAATCTCAGCCTCGGGCAGGCGCATGCCCGCCGTCGTGTGATCGATATCGATCGAGTCGACCAACTCCCCGTGCCGCTCGATCAGCCCCTGCACCACCGACCGCAGGCGACCCGCGCGGGGCTTCATCCGATTCACAAGCAGCACAACGCGTCGGGCCACGCCCGGAGTGTACCCACCGCCCCGTCAACCTGTACCAACCCAAGGCATCAGCGCCGGACCGCGGCTGAGTGCCGAACCATCTACGACTCTGGGTGCCGTGGAAACGCCGCGAAGCGGTCTTTCCACGACCGCTCACCACACGCTCAAGCCTCCGCCGCCGCTGAGTCCCGGTGCAGGACTTGCGCCCGAGGACGCTCATGCCCCCCGACAGCAGCCCGGATCGCCCCCGCGATCGACGAGGCATCCAGCCCCGCTTCCCGCAGCTGATCCTTCCGGCTGTCCTGGTGGATCCACGCGTCGGGCAGGCCCAGGCGGGTCACGGCGCTCGCGTCGAGCCGCATCTCCGCCGCCGCCTCGAGGACCGCCGCCCCGAACCCGCCCACGATCCCGTGGTCCTCGACCGTGACGACGGGGATCGACCGGCTGAGGAGCGCCTTCACCAGCCCCGCGTCCACCGGCTTGGCGAAGCGAGCGTCGTACACCGCCACGCGGTACTCATCCCCCAGGCTCTCGACCGCCTCCATCGCGGTGATCGCCGGCACGCCGAACGCGAGCACCACCGCGTCGGGCTTCTCCCGGTCCAGGTCCTCGAACCCGGGCGTCAGCAGGCGGGCCTTGCCCAGCTCGAACGCCGGGCACGCCCGGTCAAGGAACCGCTCCGAGACGTTGTCGCGCGGATACCGCACCGCACTCAGCCCCTCGTCGTAGTCCCGCATGAACCGCAGCGCCGCCTTCAGGCTGGGCTCATCGATTGCCGCGAGCAAAGCCGCTCCGGGCAGCGCCCGCAGGATCGACACATCGCAGAACCCATGGTGCACGCTCCCGTCCCCGCCCACCAGCCCCGCACGATCGAGGCACAGGCGCACCGGCAGACCCTGCAGCGACACCTCCTGGAACGCCTGGTCGAACGCCCGCTGCAGGAAGGTCGAGTAGACCGCAAAGAAGGGCTTCCACCCCGTCTTCGCGAGCCCCGCCATCATGTCCATCCCGTGGCTCTCGCAGATCCCCACGTCCCACGCCCGATCGGGATACTCCGCGAGCACGCGGTCGATCCCCGTCCCCCCGGGCATCGCCGCGGTACACGCGACGATCTTCCCGTCCTCCGCCATCAGTTCGAGCATCGCCTCGCCGAACGCCTTCGTGAAGCTCCGCCCGCTCGACTTGATCTCCACACGGCACGAAGACTGGTCGTAGGTGTGCGCCGCTGGCGAGTGAAAGGTCGTCGCGTCCCGCTCCGCGTAGTCAAGCCCCTTCCCCTTCACCGTCTTCACATGCAGCACCATGGGCCGATCGATGTCCCGCGCCTCGGTCAGGAACTCGATCAAGGTCTCGAGGTCATGCCCGTCGATCGGCCCGACGGTCAAGAGCCCGAACTTCTCGAACCACGAGTCCTCGCTCACCAAGGCCTTGGTCATCTCCCCCGCGCGGTGGTACGCCTCGCGGATCATCGACCCGCCCGGCATGTGCTGCAGCAGGCTCTTCCCTGCCTTCTTCAGGTCCGCGTAGGTGTGGCTCACCCGTACCCGGTCGAAGTACGACGCCAGCGCCCCCTGGGGCTTGCTGATCGACATCCCGTTGTCGTTCAGCACGATCAGCATCTGCCGCTTCAGCGTCCCCGCGTTGTTCAGCCCCTCCATCGAGACGCCGTTCACGATGCTCGCATCGCCCACCAGCGTCACGACCCGACGCCCGCCCGGGTTCTTCTCCGGGTCGTACCCCTCGCCCGAAAGCTGGTCCCCCCGCGCCATCCCCACCGCGGTCGACACACCCGTCCCCGCGTGCCCCACCCGAAAGAGGTCATACGGGCTCTCCAGGGGCTCCGGGAATCCCGACATCCCCGCCCGCGTTCTGAGCTTGCTCAGCTTGTCCACCCGACCCGTCACCAGCTTGTGGGGATAGCACTGGTGCCCCACGTCGAACAGCAGACGGTCGTACCCGAAGTCGAACACATAGTGCAGCGCCAGCGTCAACTCGACCACGCCCAGGTTTGGCGCCAGATGCCCACCCGCACGGCTCACCTGATCGATGATCGCCGACCGGATCTCGGCCGCGACCTCCGATAACTGCTCCACCGACAACGCCTGCAGGTCGCGCGAGCCGGTGAGCGTTGCCAGGTGTCCCATGCCGCCGTCCTTTCGAGGGCCAGTCCATCGGCCCGTTCCCGCGAATCTACGGGAAAACCCGAACTGCTTTCAGGATTTCCTGAAAGAAACGATAGGCAGAATCGCCCACCGGAATCTCATTTCGCCATCACGCGTCGAGGGTTTCACCGAGTCCGCCACCGCATGTACACCGCCAGCTCCTCAAGGCGTTCGCCCCCCGCCCCAAGCTTCCGCGCCGCCGCCCGGGCCGACTCCAGCAGAACATCCGCCGCCCGGCGCGAGCCCTCGAGCCCCAGCAGCCCCGGGTAGGTCGTCTTGCCCGCCTCCGCGTCCTTGCCCGTCCGCTTCCCCGCCACGTCCGAGGTCCCCTCCACATCGATCAGGTCGTCCACCACCTGGAACAGCAGCCCGACCGCCTCCCCGTACGCCGACACCGCCTCCAGCCTCTCCTCGTCCGCCTGCCCCTCCCCACCCCCGGGCAACGCACAGATCGCCCCCATCCGACACGACGCCCGCAGCAGGGCCGCGGTCTTCCCCCGATGAATCAGCTCCAGCTGGGCCCGCTCATCGAGCTCCGCCGGCATCCCCCCCAGCGTGTCGTAGACCTGCCCCCCGATCATGCCGACCGTCCCCGCCACCAGCTCCCGGCGGAGCGCATCCCGCCGAACCGGCCCCTCCGCCCCATCGATCGCCCCGAACGCCAGCGTCAGCAGCGCATCCCCCGCCAGGATCGCCATCGCCTCCCCCGCGTGCTTGTGCAGCGTGGGCAGCCCCCGCCTGAGGTCGTCGTCGTCGAGCGCCGGCAGATCGTCGTGCACCAGGCTGAAGGCGTGCACGCACTCCACCGCGCAGCCGGCAGGCAGGCTCGCCTCCCCCGCGCCACCCACCGCCTCCGCGCACAGCCACGCCAGCACGGGCCTCACCCGCTTGCCCCCCTGCACCGTCGCGTACCGCACCGCCTCCCGCAGGCTCTCGGGCAGGTCCGCCCCGTCGATGAAGGCGGACAGGGCCCCGTCCACCCGCTCCCGAATCGGCTCGATCCACCCCGGCGACTCCGCTCCCACCGCCCGCACCTCCACCCTTCGCGACATCCGGGTCTGCTGCTCAACCATGGTCCCGCCAGTGTAGAGCGTGCCCCGCCCCTCGCGCACCCCCGATCCGTCCGCCTTCCTCTCCCCCCATCGGGGAGAGGATGCCCCGAAGGGGCAGGAGAGGGGCTACCGAAGCGCAGCGCCTCTCAACCCTCCAAGCCTCATCGCCCGCGAACGCCCGGACGCTCCCCTGCGCTGACCCACCCCGTACCATCGCCCCGATGCCACTCCTCGAACGACTCCTCTCCCTCATCGACGCCGGCGGGTGGGTCATGTACCCCCTCATCGCCCTGAGCGTCCTCTCCCTCGCGGTCACCCTCGAACGCACCCTCTTCTGGCTGGGCCCCGCCGCCAAACTCGACCGGCGCTGGCTCGATCGCGCCCTCGAGTCCCTCCGCACCGCCGACTGGCCCTCGGTCACCCGCGACGCCTCCGACGAACGCTCCGTCCACGCCGCCTACGCGAGCCGCCTTGCCTCCGAAGCGATGCGCACCCGCTCCGCCTCCCCATCGGTCGCGGTCGCCGCCGCCGAGCGCTTCCGCCCCGCCATCGAGCGCTTCGCCGCCCTGCACGCCACGATCATCACCGCCGCCCCCATGCTGGGCATCCTGGGCACCGTGACCGGCATCATCCGCAGCTTCCGCCTGATCGGCTCCGAAGCGGTCGTTTCCGATCCCGCGGTCGTCGCGTCCGGCATCGCCGAGGCGCTCTTCACCACCGCCTTCGGCCTCGTCATCGCCCTGCTGACGCTCTTCCCCCACGCCCTGTTCCGCGCCCGCGCCGAGGGGTGCCTCGTGATCTTCGAGTCGATCGCCGCCGCCGCCGAAGAGGGCGCCGAGCGCCAAGACCCCGACGAAACGAGCACGCCCCCAAAGAACCGCGATCGCAAGGCAACGGACAATCCTGAGCCCCGACCATAGAAGGACGATCAAACTGGAGCCCCGACCGTGAGGGAGCGGGCTGGAACACCGCAAAGAGTGCCGCCACGCCAACCGATCCCCGGTCGACCAAGCCCCCCGAGGGCCCCATCCCTATGCCGGCTGCTCCTGACCCCGGATGAGCTCGTAGATCTCCCCCGCCGACCCCGCCCCGTAGATCGACTCGCGGAACGCCTCCGCGTTCATCAGCCTGCTGATCCGCGCCAGCGCCTGGATGTGGTCGCTCGTCTGATCGGGAGGGCTCGCGAGCAGCACGATCAGCTTCACAGGCTGACCGTCGATCGCCTCGAACTCCATGGGCTCCGCCGGGCGTCCCACCGCCATCGCCAGGCCGGTCAATCCCACGCACTTCCCGTGCGGGATCGCCAGCCCGTGACCGATGCCGGTCGTCCGCGTCTGCTCACGCGTCCAGACCGCGGTCTTCAGCGCCTCGGGGTCCCCGACCGTCCCGATTCCCGCCAGCGTGTCCACCAGCTCATCGATCGCCTCCCGCTTGCTCCCCGCCTGCATGGGGGCGATCACCGCTTCGGGCTGCAAGATATCGAGAAGATTCATCGGTTCCCCGGGTCTCGCGTGCACCCCGCACTCCGGCGGGCCGGCGACACTGCCTGATCGGATCGCTCGAGCGCCCGCCGGACCACCCGGGCCCGATGAGCAAGGGCACAGTCTAGAGCCTCCACCCAGCCCGGGCACACCCACACAATCCCCGCCCCCGTGCCAAGCCCGCCCGGTGCCCGGTGCCACCATCCGCGAAGCGGGTGGTGCAGAACGATCCCAGTCGGGTGCCGTGGAAATATCGCGAAGCGATCTTTCCACGACCGCCGACGACCAACCGCACCTAAAACCCCGCATCCCCCAACCACACGCTGGGCTTCTTCCCGAGCGCCTCCGCCACCGTCAGCAAACTCTCGAGGCTCGGCAGATGCGCCCCCCGCTCGATCGAGCTGAGCTGGCTGACCGACACCCCCGACGCCTCGCTCAGTTCCTTCAGCGTCCACCCACGCTCCGTGCGCGCCAGCCGGATCCGGCGCCCGAGCTGGGCCCGCAGCCGATCCTGGGGCGTCGTCCCGAGCCCGAGCGCATCCGCCGCCTGCGCGAGCGCCCGGTCCATTTCCTCCGCGCCAAAGGGCTTGGCGATGTAGTCAAAGGCGTCCTGCTTGAAGAGCTGGCGCATCGAGTCCAGCGTCGGGTACCCCGTCACGACGATCACGCACAGCTTGGGCCACCTCCGATGCAGTTCCCGCAGCACCTCCGCCCCGTCGTGGTCCCCCATCTTCATGTCCAGCAGCACCACGTCCGGGAGCGCCCCGCTGCACGCCTCGAACAGCGCCTCGGGCGTCGCGACCGTCCGCACCTCGTGCCCCCGCGACTCCAGGAGCGCGTGCAGGTACTCGCGGAAGTCCGGGTCGTCGTCGATCGCCGCGATCGACATGGGCACCGCATCGAGCTGTCCGGTGTGGTCGCTCACGCCTGGGTTTCCTCCGCCGCCGAACCCGTCCACACACGCCGCTCCGGCAGCATGATCTCGAAGATCGCCCCCCGCCGGTCGCGCCGGTTCCGGGCGATCAGTGTCCCCCCGTGCTCGCGGACGATCCCCTCAGCGACCGCCAGCCCGAGACCCGTGCCCCGCGCATCCAGCGTATCCGACACGAAGGGCTCGAACAGGCGGCTCAGCATCGCCGGGTCGATCCCGGGCCCCTCGTCGGTCACCCGCAGACACACCCAGCCCACCCTGTCCCGCTCCAGGGGCTCCGCCTCGACCCGCACCCCGGGGGCCTCACCGGCCCCCTCCTGGCGCCCGTTCCGCTCCCCCCGCGCCCGGGCCCGCCGGACCGCATCGACCGCGTTGCGGATCAGGTTCACGAACACCTGGATCACCCTGTCCGCGTCCACCTCCGCGATCAGCCCCGCGTCCACCCGGTTCTCGATCCGCATCGCCCCGGTCTCCCGGTCGATCCGGACCAGCGTGATCGCCTCGTCGACCAGCGTCCCGAGGGCGACGGGTCTCGCCCGCGTCTCGCGCGCCCGGGCGAAGTCCAGGAGGCTCTCTCCGAGGCGCTCCAGCCGGCCCACCACCCGGGCGAGGAGCTGTGCCTCCGCGTCGGGCAGACCCTTCGCCGGGTCCGAGGCCAGTTTCTCCGTCAGACCCTTCACCACGCTCAGGGGCGTGTTCAGCTCGTGCGCGATCCCCGCCGACATCATGCCCAGGCTCGCCAGCCGGTCCGCGCCCTCGAGGTTCCGCCTCGCGGTCTCAAGCAAATGGTTCTTCCGCTTCAGGTCCGCCGCGACCGTCTCCACCTGGTCGAGCGCCCGCGCTAGCGCCGCCTCGTGCCGGCGCAACGCAAGCACCGACTCGTTGCGGCTGCGCATGATCGCCCCGAGTTCGTCCGCGGGGATCTCCTCCGCCGGGATCAGTTCCCGCCCCTGGTCTCCCTCCTGCACCGCCCGATCCGCCCGCAGCATCCGGCTGATCGGCCCGTACACATGCTGGGGAAGGACGAACACCTCGAGCGCCGCCGCGATCAGCATGTACACGACCAGGAGCGCCGAGACCAGCAAGAGGTACACCCGCGCCGTCGCCTCCCGCGCCTCGGGCACCGCGGTCACGACCGACATGATCGACCCGTCCGCGCGGGCGAGCGCCAGGCGCGTCCGCCCGAAGTCGTCGCTCGACACCACGACCGGCCCGTCCGCCGCCCGCGCGTCCGCTGCTTCGTCCTCGGTCAGCCCGAGCGCCCCGGGCGTCCCGGAAATGACCTCCGTCACCGCGTCGATCACCAGTGGGCGCACATCCGCCGAATCCGGGGGCAGCACCGTCAGCAGCGCCCGAGCCTTTGCCTGCTCCGCCTGCGAGACGACCCGGTCGATCGCGGGCCGCAGCGCCACGAGGAGCACCGCCGCCAGCGCCAGGCTGAAACAGGTGTGGAGAAAGAGCAGTTTCTTGCGGACCCGCATCCCCGCGAGCAGGCCCCGCGAGGCCCCGCGCAGCGCCAGCGCCGGCGGAGGCGCGGCGCGACGAACCGGGCGCCCGCCCGCGCCGCCGGTGCGCACGACGACGGGTGACTCGTCCCGGGGGGCAGGTTCAGGGGGTGGGGATTCGGACACGACGACCCACGATACGCCGTACAGTCCGAAGTGCCCTATCCGAACAAGCCCGCTCGCACCCGATCCGGCCCGCGCCAGGCCCGTCCAGGCCCGGCTCCGCGCCCCATGCCCACCGTCTCCTCAGGCCGGGATGCCGCGTGCTGCGTGCTCGCCCGCCACGCGGAGCGTTTCCCGGACCTCCTGCCCGACACGCTGACCGCCCTGCTGCGAGAGAGCGACCTCGACCCAAGGGAGGCCGCGTTCGCGCGGGCCATCGCCGACTCCGCGATCCGGCGTTGGATCACCTTGTCCTTTCTGTTGCAACGGTTTACGACCGGGCCCGCCGACCGCCTCGAGCCGGGCGTCCGCGGCGCCCTCCTCGCGGGCGCCGCCCAGTTGACCCTGCTCGACCGCGTCCCGCCCCACGCGGCTCTGCATGAGACCGTGGAATGGGTCAAGCGCCGTGTCCGGGCCAAGGCGTCGGGCCTGACCAACGCGGTCCTGAGGCGGATCGCCGAATCGGTGCCCGGGGACATCGAGCCCAGGCCCATATGGTCGGACGGGCTCGACGAATTGCCCCTCGCGGACGGGCGGGCCCGGGTGCTGGCCTCCGCGATGCTGCCGGAGGACGAGTTCGAGCGCCTCGGGGTTGTCGCGAGCCTGCCGACCCCCCTCGTCGCGGAGTGGACGGACACCTTCGGAAGGAAGCAGGCCCGGGACCTGGCGGTGCACGCGATCACGCTGCCCCCGGTCATCCTGAACGCCCAGCACGCCCGCGATCCTCTTCTGCAGTACGTCGAGCCCCACGAGGACGCGGGGCTGTTCGTCTACACCGGCCCGCGCGACGCGATCGGCGACCTGCTGTCGGGGCGGAGCGATGTCTGGGTGCAGGACCCGGGCTCGGTCCGGAGCCTCGGGATCGCAGGCGAACTCGAGCCCCGCCTCGCGGTGGACCTGTGCGCCGGGCGGGGCACGAAGACGAAGCAATTGCGGGCGATGTTCCCGCACGCCCGGATCGTGGCGACCGACTCGGACACCGAGCGTCTCGCGGATCTCCGCGACGCCTTCCCGGGCGACGATCGCGTCGAGGTGGTGCCCCTCGACGCGATCGAGGACGCGGTGGGCCCCGACCGGGCGGACCTTGTGCTGCTGGATGTCCCCTGCTCGAACTCGGGCGTCCTCGCCCGCCGCCCCGAGGCCCGCTACCGCCTGGGCCCGAGCCAGACGCGCCGACTCGTCCGGATCCAGGACGCTCTCTTCGACCGCGGCGCCGGGCTGACCCGAGCGGGGGGCCACATCGTCTACGCGACCTGCTCGATCGACGAAGCAGAAAACGAAGACCGCGCCGGCGAAGCCTGCGCCCGACTCGGCCTGCGCCTGGTCGACCAGCGCCGGGCCTGGCCCAGCGGGGCGCCGGGGGGCGCACCGACGGGGCACCGGGACGGGGGATTTGCGGCCCTCCTGGTGCGGTGAAGGCGGGGGTGGGGGGGAAGATTTGCCCGGAACGATTGCTCCGGGATGTTTCGGGGAAACAGAGCACCGAGGCCCCGCGGGATCCACCGGGCGGGGGCGATTGGGCGGGGTTCTCAGGCAGGCGGCACGGGCAGCGCGGGAATCGGTATACTTCCCGCCGCAGAGGGTCGGCCCGCGGGGACCGGGCCCGAAGCGACCGCCGGACGCGGACGGTATCGTCAGCGTCCCTGCGGGTGTCGGGTTGCCCGGTGCTTGGGACAGCGTTGTCCCTGGTTTCGGGTTTCCGGGCTCCGCGGAGGGGCGAACGGGCGGCCACAAGGGCTCTTCGGTGCAATGCCGGTGGGCGCGGTCGGTCCGGAACGGACGAATGGCGATGCCGGGGGGCGGACCCCGGGGCCGCGAGCGAGAGCCTTTGACAGCGCGTGGCCCGGCGGAGCGTTCGGGTCCTTGAACAGGAGTCGGTGGTGCACATTCTGACGAAGGTGTTCGTGGTGCTGGCGGCGGTGCTGAGCCTTCTGCTCTCGGCGCTGACGGTGACCTACTCGGTGAACGCGGAGCAGATCCGCCGGTCGTACCAGAGTTCGCAGAACGAGGCGGAAGCGTTTCGGACCGCGGGCATGGCGCAGACCCAGATGCACGAGCAGGAGATCGCGGCGCTGCGTCGCGAGATCGAGTCGAGCGACCAGCAGGTCGCCGACCTGCGGGGTGAGCTGGGGACGCTGAAGCTGGACCGGGATCGGCTCATGAAGGAGCTGAACGATGCCCGGCTCGAAGCGGACCAGGTGCGGGCCCAGATCACGCAGTTCGGCGCCGCGACCGCGACGCAGGGCTCCCTGATCGCGAAGTACCGCGAGGAGGTCTCGGAGCTGCGTGGGAACGAGCTGCGCTTCCGTGACCAGCGCCTGGAGCTCGAGGACAAGATCGCCGACCAGTCGAGCCAGATCCTGGTGCTGGAGCAGCAGCGCCGGGCGCTCGAGGAGCAGATCGCGGAGCTGCGGGACGCTGCCCAGGCGGGCGGGGTCGCGTCGACCGGGGGCGAGGGCGCCGAGCCGGTCCGCTCGCTCGACCGTTTCGTGAGCGGGCAGGTCCTGCAGGTGCGGACCGAGACGGGCACGGGCGAGCCGGTGGTGCAGCTGAACCTGGGCTCGAGCGACGGGCTCCGCCGGAACACCGAGCTGTACGTGGTCCGCGACGGCGCGACCTTCGTGGCGAATGTGGTGGTGACGAGTGTCGAGCTGCAGAACGCGACGGCGCGGGTGACGCTGACGGGCGAGGGGCTGAGCGTGCGTCCGGGCGATGCGGTGCTGTCGCGTCTGGCTCCGTGAGTGGTTCCCCAGTATCGGTGCATTGAGGAGGTGCTCAGATGAGCCAGTTCGGGATGCAGATGCCGGGGGGTCGTGCGGCGAAGGGTGCTTCGCCCGACGTGTACACCGGTCTGATGTTCGTGGCGGTCGTGGCGCTGGGCGTCGCGGTCGGCCTGCTGTGGCGGGCGGGGACGCTGGTGGGCCCCGAGGGGAGCCCGATCAAGCTGCAGGAAGAGGGCCGGGTGCAGCTTTCGGCGGATCGCTGACGCCTGTGCCGGCGGCGGTAGGGTTTGGTCGGCCCGGAGGGGTCGTGGGAAGGTCAGGATGGTTGCCCGCATCGCTTGACACCGGGCGGGAGTGGACTAGATTTCCCGCACGCGGAGCGGCCCCGGCCGATTCCGACGTGCCCGGCGGGTTTGTCTGACAAGCCTGTCTGATAATTTGGGGCGGTAGCTCAATTGGTTAGAGTACCGGACTGTCGATCCGGTGGTTGCGGGT
>DAIQNV010000042.1:0-10896 GCA_036788215.1 Phycisphaerales bacterium
GCCCGCTCGAAGGTCGCGCCGCGCATCACGTCGAAGCTGACGAACTGCCCGACCTCGAACTGGCTGGCCCGCTGGCGGGCATCGGTGAGGCGGCACTCGATCGGGATGCCGGCGTGGACGGTGATCGTGTTCTTCCCGTTGTCGATGGCGACAACGCTGCCCTGCACGCGCCGGGGGCGACCGTGGACGGGCTCGACGTAGCGCCCGCCACTGGTGACGACGTCGACGCGCCGGGCGTCGGCGCGGATGCGACCCTCGACGCGGTCGCCCTCGGGCATGGCCTGGGGGTCGGAGGCGTCGCCCAGGGGGATCAGGTGGGTGCGGTACTGGGTGTTGTAGAACGACAGGACGACCTCGGCGGGCTTGGTCGCGGTCTCGGGGCGGCGCTCCGCGAGGATGCCTCGGGCAACGCCGGTGGGGACCTTGGAGGTGGGTGCGGGTTGGAGCATGGGGGCAGGATATCGCCCGGGGAGGGGCGGGGCGGGGGTCAGCCGTACGCCGGCGTCTCCGGCACGCTGAGGTCGCGCCCGTAGGGGCCCATCGCCAGGAAGTTCGCGAACAGGCGCGGGCCCTCGACGGTCAGGAAGCTCTCGGGGTGGAACTGGACGCCTTCGAGGGGCATTTTCCTGGTGCCGTCGGGCCAGGTGGGCTGGCCCCAGACGCGGCGCAGGCCCATGACCACGGTCGACCCGTCGCCCTCGGTCGAGGTGGCGGTGATCTCCCACCCGTCCTCGCCCGCGATGGGCTTCTCGGGGATGCTCGCGGGGCGGACCGCGAGGCTGTGGTAGCGCGTCGCGGTAAACGGGCTCGGGATATCGGCGAAAATCCCCCGCCCGTCGTGCTCCACCTCGCTGGTCTTCCCGTGCATCAGGATCGGGTGGCGCTCGACGATCATGCCGTTCTCCGCGGCCATGCACTGGTAGCCCAGGCAGACCCCGAGGATCGGGACGCGCCCCGCGAAGCGCTGGATGATCTGACCGCTGACGCCGGCTTCCCTGGGCGTGCAGGGGCCGGGGGAGACGAGGATGTGCGTGGGCCCGCGCCCGTTGTCGAGGGCGGCGGCCCCGTCGGGGGTGATTTTGTCGTTTCGGGCGACGACGAGGTCCCGGCCCGGCTCGAGGGTCGGGTCGAGTTCGCCTAGGCGCTGGACGAGGTTCCAGGTGAACGAGTCGTAGTTGTCGATCAGGAGGATCATCGGGCAAAGCGTACGCCGGCTCCGGGTGGTCAGGCCGCCTCGTCGGCGGCGAGGCTGGGGCCCTGGGTGCCGGCGACGCCGTCGCGGGTGACGTAGAAGAGGTCCTTGGAGATCGGGTAGGGCATTCGGCTGTAGTCCTCCTTGACGCGGCTGTGCAGTCGGTCGACGAAGGGGTTGGGGCCGACGCTCATGGCGACGAACATGTCGCGGGCGGGGGTGGCGACGAGGAAGTCTCCGCCCAGGCGGGGGCTGAGCCTGCGGTAGAGATCGCCCAGGAGCAGCCTTGCGGCGTCGTAGCCGTCCTGTTCACTGAGGATCACGGCGCGTCCACCCTCGCGGCTCTCGATGACCTGCATCTCGAGTTCGGGTGCGTAGGCGTGGAGGTTGGCGCGGGCGATCGACTCGAGTTCCTCGATGTCGATGCCCCAGCGGAGGACCTGCTCGGTGGTGATGCTGACGGTCATCTGCGGGAGGTCGGTGACGAAGACGACGACGGTGTTGTTCACGAAGGGGACGTGGGCGACGAGCTCGCGGCTGAGGTGGGTGAAGATCGACTCGGGCTGGATGCGGGGCATGATCCTGGGTCGGGCCAGGTCGAGGGGCATGTCCGCGAGGCTCAGGGAGTCCCCGCTGAAGAGCTGGTCGAGGAAGTGCTCGACGATCTCCTGCCCCCGGGCGGGCTCGTGGGCGACCATGCGGAAGAGGTTGTCGAGGTCGAGGCGGCGGCCATTGACGAGCAGCTCGCTCGGTCCGACGAGGATGACCTCGTAGTCGGGCTGCATGCGTCGGAGGAGCGTGGCCACCTGCTCCGCGAAGGCCTCGGGTTGCATCGGCATATTCGACATCGACCGCCCCTCCTCGTTCGAGCGAGCGCTGCAACAGCACGGCCTCGGGGTCGTCGCGAAGGTCTCGAGCCCGGCCAGAACGGCCTGCTCATCGTCCACCCTGTCCGCACGCCGAAGCCCGCGGTTCCGCTTTCCGGCCCGGGGAGGCGGCGCCGCCCGCACAGCCGGTCCGACGGGCGCGTCCGAACCGGTCGGAGCACCCGGGAGTGGCTGGGTGTGTGGCCCGTCCCCGCTTCGGGCCCCACCGTGTTCACGGGGGATGGGGCCCGGGGTGGGCCGGTGCGGTCCCCGGGACGCGGGGTGGGTCGGTCGTCGCTGGCCTTGCCTGGCGATCGGAAAATGACCGGGCAGGGCTCACAATACCTTTGTATCACCGCACCGCTGACCCATCCCCGGCTAGAATCGCCGCTCAACCGGCCAACCGGCACGAGACCGGGGCCTCGCACGCCGGGAGCACACCGCCGGCCGACAGACGGAGAACGCAGCGTGACCGAGCAAGAGATCGAATCGAAGGTGATCGACATCGTGGCCGAGCAGATGGGGGCCGACAAGAGCAAGATCACCCGCGCGACCAGCTTTGTCGAGGATCTGAACGCGGACAGCCTGGACACCGTCGAACTCGTGATGGAGTTCGAGGACGAGTTCGAGACGTCGATCCCGGACGATCAGGCTGAGAAGATCAAGACCGTCGGCGAGGCCATCGACTTCATCAAGCAGGCCCACGGGCTCGAGTGACCCCCCGAGGGGCCTCCCCGGATAGGGGTGCATGTCGCGGAGTGGCTCCGCCGGCCCCGTCAGCCCAGTCACGATCCCATGACCAGCACCACTTCCGCGGAACGACCGATGCCCCTCAACCGGCGCGTCGTTATCACCGGGTACGGCGCCCTCACCTGCCTTGGTCAGGACGCTCGGTCCACGTGGGAAGGCATGCGCTCGGGCACGAGCGGGATCGCCCCGCTCACGCCCGAGCCCTTTGCTGCCTTCAAGGACACCTGGACCGTCCGCATCGGGGGCGAGATCAAGAACCTGGACACGGACCGCTTCGTCGAGAAGCGCGAGGCCAAGCGTCTTGACCGGTGCACGCTGCTCGGGCTGGGGGCGGCGGTGGAGGCGGTCGCGCACTCGGGGATCGACTTCGGCGCGATCGACCGCGAGCACGCGGGGGTCGTGATCGGCTCCGGTATCGGCGGGATCTCGACGATCGAGGAGGGCGTGCACACGCTGGCGAGCCGGGGGCCGGACCGGATCAGCCCGTTCACGGTTCCGCGCCTGATGGCGAACGCGACAGCGGGCAATGTTTCGATCCGCTTTGGGCTGCAGGGGCCCTGCTCCTGCCACGCGACCGCGTGCGCCTCCTCGGGCCACGCGATCGCGGACGCGGTGAACTACATCCGTCGCGGGCACGCGGAGGTCATTTTGACGGGGGGGACGGAGGCGGCGATCACGCCCCTGTGTCTCGGCTCGTTCATGACGATGAAGGCGCTCTCGACGCGCAACAACGACCCGACGCGGGCTTCACGCCCGTTCGATGTGGATCGCGACGGCTTCATCCTCGCGGAGGGGGCTGCGATGCTGGTCATCGAGAGCCTGGAGCACGCGATCGCGCGGGGCGCGACGATCCACGCGGAGATCGTCGGCGCGGGCAACTCGGCGGATGCGCACCACATCACGGCGCCGGACGCCGGGGGCTCCGGGGCTTCGCGGTCGATGCGGTGGGCGCTCGAGGACGCGGGGCTCAAGCCCACGGATATCGACTACATCAACGCGCACGGGACCTCGACGCCCCTCGGTGACCAGGCGGAGGTGGCTGCGGTCCTGAACATCTTCGGGGACCACGCCCGCAAGTCCGCCGGCGGGAGGCTCCTGATGAGCTCGACCAAGGGCGTGCACGGGCACGCGCTCGGGGCCTCGGGCGCGGTCGAGTCGATCGCGTGCATCCACGCGGTACGCGACGGCGTCATCGCCCCGACCGCGAACCTCGACAACCCGGACGAGTCGTTCGACATCGACCTCGTGGCCCACGACTCGCGCGAGCGCCCGGTGAAGTACGCGATGAACAACACCTTCGGCTTCGGCGGGCACAATGTCACGCTGATCATCGGGCGGTACGAGGGGTAGTTTGAACGCTCCGTAGCTTCGTTCGTGGCCGATCCGCAGAGCCGGATCGACCACGGCACCCGGCACGCTCTCGCTCGTTCGTGGTCTAGCTCGCCTTCGGCTCGCGAGACCACGGCACCCAAGTCTCGAACACGGCACCCAGATCCGGAGCACGGCATCCGAGAGCGGGGCGCGGGTCTGCATGGACTCAGCCTCGGGCGATGTCGCGGGTGGTGTCGATGCCGAAGGCTGGCAGGTCGGCGCTGTCGTTGAAGTGGTGGAGGATGTAGTCGAGCCGGCCGGAGTCGTAGAGCGCCTTGAAGGCGTCGACGCCATCGGCCCAGTAGCGGGTGCCCTTGCCCTCGACGAGGATGTCGAGGGCGCTGCGGGCCGCCTCCTCGCCGATCTCCTGGCGGTAGGGGCGGATGCTGGTGAGGGCGTCGAAGGTGTCGATGACCGCGAAGAGCCTCGCGATGAGGGGGATGTCCGCGCCCGACAGCCCGCTCGGGTAGCCCAGCCCGTCCCAGCGTTCGTGGTGGTAACGGACGACATCGAGGATGGGCTCCTCGGTGACATCCATCTCCACGAGTCTCTGGTAGCCGAAGAGCGGATGGCGCTTGATGAGGTCGAACTCCTCCTCCGTGAGTTTCCCGGGCTTCTGGAGGATGGCGTTGGGGATGTCGAGCTTGCCCAGGTCGTGCAGGGCGGCGCCCTGGGTCGCGATCTGGAGGGCCTCGCCCCCGACCCCGTGCTCTTCGCACATGGCGCGGAGGTAGAGCACCACGCGCCACGTGTGGGCGGCGGTGGAGAGGTCCTTGGCCTCGATCGACTTGACGATCTGTTCGACGGTCTCGGGCGACATGCGGGGGCATCGTACCCGGGGGTCCGGGTCGGGCGGCTCGCTGCCGCGGATCATGGCTGGTTCTCGGGCGTGCCAGCCCCCCCCACTGTGCGCACCGGGCACGGTGGCTCTGGCGCTGGGGCGGGCCCTAGGAAGGTCCGCTCATCCGTGGCGGTCGGGGTCGCCCGCCGGATTGGGGTAGTCGATGGCGGCGCCCTCGCTCCGGCCCCGGGTTTTCTCCGCGAGCTTCAGGGCTTCGTCGACATTCGCCGCCTGGAGCCGGTCCGCCGCGGCGTCCGCGAGGTAGCTCGAGCGAACGAGGGGCCCGCTCATGACGACCTTGAGCCCGCGCTTGAGGCCCTCGCGTTCGTACATGGCGAAGTCGTCGGGGTGGACCCAGCGTGCGACGGGCAGGTGGTTGCGGGTGGGCTGGAGGTACTGCCCGACGGTGACGATGTCGCAGGGGTCGCCCAGGCCGGTGCCGCCCTTGTCCTCCGGGCGTTCGTCGCGGGGGCCCTGGTGGTTGGCGGTGTACTCGACGAGTTCCTCGAGGGCCTCGATCATCTCCGCGTCCTTCTCGCCGATGCCGACCATGAAGCTGGTCTTGGCGACGACGCCCTGCTCCTTGATCCTGCGGAGCATCTCGAGGCTGCGGTCGTACTTGGCGCTCGGGCGGACCGCGGGGTACATGCGTCGGACGCACTCGAGGTTGTGGGCGATGATGTTGGGGCCGGAGTCGATGACGGTCTGCAGGGCGTCCCAGTCGCCCATGAAGTCGGGGATGAGGACCTCGATGGAGAGATCGGGGCAGGCGTCGTGGCTGCGCTTGATCGTCTCGGCCCAGATGGCGGCGCCGCCGTCGGGGAGTTCGTCGCGGTTGACCGAGGTGATGACGACGTGCTTGAGGCCCATGACGCGGAGGCTGTCGGCGACGCGCTTGGGCTCATCGAGATCGAGGACGGGGGGCTTCCCGCTCTTGACGTTGCAGAAGCCGCAGGAGCGGGTGCAGGTGTCGCCCAGGATCATGATGGTGGCGACGCCCCTGGCCCAGCACTCCCCCATGTTGGGGCATGCAGCTTCCTCGCAAACGGTGAAGAGTCGATTTTCGTCGATGTTCTTCTTGAGCTTGGCGTACTCGCCCCCGCCCGGGACGCGGGCTCGGAGCCATCCGGGCTTGCGCTTCTGCTGGAGCTGGTGGACGGGCTGCTCCTGGTTGTTGAGGACCATCGCGGAGAGGCTGACGGTGGGGCGGAAGTTGCGCATCGGATCTCCCCCGAGGGGGCGGGGGTGACGCGCGAGTGTGCGGCTGAGGGCAGCGGGACTGGGCCCCGGGGCCGCCCGTTCCGCGCCGGCCCGAGAATCCTGGGCGGTGTGCGGATCGGTGACGGCCTGGTTTGCGGGGACGGTCGGCTCCGGCGTGGCGGGGATCGTCATCGTCGGACTGTAGAAGGGGCAGGGGACGCGGGCGATAGGGGGCCCTGTTCGGTCTGGAGGCGTCTTCGGGGCTCATGCGTGCGAACCATCCGGCCGACAACGGGGTACAGCCCGGGCGGGCGCGGTGCGTTGACACCGCGTGTGCCCGTGATACCGTGGATCTCCCTGTCGTAATGAACGATGGAGGGGCGTCTGGAGACGCATCCCACCGATCCGCGGGGCACCTGCCTCCCGCGGCGGACTCATGAGACCCGGGCTTATGCCCAACGGGGAAGGGGCCTTTGGCTCCTGCGAGGAAGATGGAAGACCGAGACGCCCGATCGATCGATCAACCCGCCCGCGCCCACCGAGCCCTCGTGACCGGCCTTGCCGGCGCTTCGCTCATTGCGCTGACCGGTTGTCACTGGGACTCCTACCTCGACCCGAGCGTGGTCGGTCGCTGGGAAAATACGCCCGCGATCGTGCCGATCCTCGAGAACATCGCGGAGATCGAGGAGCAGACGGGTCAGTTCACGGAGTACACCGAGGTCCAACCCGAGGACCTGCTGCCCGAGCCCAGCGATTATCAGATCGCTGCGGGTGATGTGCTGACCTTCCAGCTGTGGGACCTCGTGATCCGTGGGCAGCCGCTCGTGGAGACCAAGAGCGTGGACGCGACGGGGGCGGTCGATCTTCTGCAGTTGGGTCGCGTCGAGGTGGCGGGGCTGAACGAGCAGCAGGCAGCGGATCGGATCGCGCAGCGGATGGCGGCGTTCGTCGCGGACCCCCTGGTTTCGGTGACGATCGAGAGTCGTCGCGAGCAGGCGTTCCAGTTGAGCGGTGCGGTGGTGCAGCCCGGGTCGTTTTCGATTCCCTCGGGCGATTATCGCCTTCTGCAGGCGTTGATCACTGCGGGCGGGATCAGCGAGTCGGTGCCTTACCTCTACGTGATCCGGCAGGTGTCGCTCGCGGGTGTCGAGCCTGCGCGGCCCGACGTGGTGCGCGAGCGGGCGCCGGAGAACCGGCCGGGTGGGTCGCCCAGCCCGGCACCGGGGCGTCCGGGCTCGGATGATTCGGATGTCGATGACCTGATTGACATCATCGAGGACCTCTCGGGCGATGGCTCGCCTGCAGCGTTCGGGAGCGGCTTTGCGTCCGCCCAGCCCGGGCGTCGGGACGAGGATGGGGCGCGGGATCCGATCATCGACCTGCCTGATGACAACGGGGCGCCGGTGAGGACCAACGGGGGCCGGGCGGATGACAGCGGGCGCGAGGGGGGGACCCGCTGGGTTTTCCTCAACGGGCGCTGGGTGCGCACCGCTTCGGCTCCGGCGCGGCCCACGGCTCCGGGCTCGGTGCGGCAGCGGGAGGCGGAGGCGGACCCCTTGGCGGACGCGGTCGATGCGTTGCTGACGCAGCGGATCATCCGCGTGCCGGTCACACCCCTGTTTCAGGGTGATGCGCGTTACAACATCGTGGTTCGGCCCGGGGATGTGATCCGGGTGCCCCTGCCTGAGTCGGGGAATGTGTATCTGGGCGGGCAGATCGCCCGTCCTGGCGTGTACTCGATGCCCCAGGTCGGTCGCCTGACGCTGACGAGGGCGATCGTGGCAGGCGGGGGTCTTGGGCAGCTGGCGATTCCGGAGCGGGTGGACCTGACCCGGATGATCGGGCCTGATCGCCAGGCGACGATCATGCTGAACTATCGGGCGATCGCTGAGGGGACGCAGCCCGATGTGTTCCTGAAGCGGGACGATGTGGTGAACGTGGGGACGAACTTCTGGGCGTTCCCGCTGGCGGTGATCCGGGGCGGTTTCCGGGCTTCGTATGGTTTCGGGTTCCTGCTGGACCGGAACTTTGGCAACGACGTCTTCGGCGCGCCGCCTACCAACTTTCGGAACTGATCGATGAAGCGTTGGCGGACCCAGCCAACCCGAGAATTGGCATGAGGTTCGTGAACCTCGGGCTTGGCATGGCGTACTCGTTCCGTCTGCGTCCGGCGGAGCCGCGGGTCTATGGTTGCCCCCGGCGTTGGCCCCGGGCGATTGGGCCCGGGGAAACAGGGGGATGGGCGGGCAGGGAGGCCCGCGACGAGGGTGGGATGCCCGTCAGGGCCCGGCTGTCGCCCGGGTGTTGGTTCTCCCCCGGCGTTGTGTTGCGATCGTCCTTCCCGGAGCGCGGGGAGGCGAGGGTTGTTCATCCCGCCCCGGCGGTGCGCCGATCGGGGGGGCGGAGGGTCGGGAATCGGGTTCACTGTCCTGCCCGTTGTCGCGGTCGGGCTGCAGCGGAATGAGCGGCATGAGTTCGGTGGCGACGAAAGTGAGCGGTCAGACGGCGCCGGGCTCGGCGTCGCGGTCGCCTTTCGCTGCGCTCGCGACCGGGCCCGGGATGGCGTATGTCGGGATCCTGCTGGTCACCTACGTGGGGCTGTTCTGGCGGTGGTTCGAGCGTCAGCACCTCTTCAGCTGGAGCAAGCTGGAGGACTGGGGGCACGCCTACCTGATCCCGGTGATCAGCCTGTACCTCGTCTGGCAGAAGCGGGAGGAGCTGGCGCGGGCGGAGTTCCGGACGTTCTGGCCCGGGGTGGTGCCGGTCCTGGTGGGGATCGCGGGGTACTTCTACGCGGTGGTGGGGATCCGCAGCCACATGGTGGAGGGGCTGTTCGTCATTCTGACGGTCTTCGGGCTGACGCTGCTGCTTCTCGGCACGCAGGCGATGCGGTACCTGTTCCTGCCGATCGCGTTCCTGGTGTTCGGGGTGACGCTGGCTGAGCGGGTGATGATCGAGATCACCTTTGCGTTGCAGCTGCTGGCGAGCCAGGGGTCGTGGGTGATGCTGGGGATCATCGGGATGCCCTTTGGCTTCAGCGTGGAGCTGGACGGGAACACGCTGCACGTCGTGACCAACGCGGGCGAGGTGCATCCCCTGAATGTCGCGGAGGCGTGCAGCGGGATGCGGATGGTGGTGGCGTTCTACGCGCTTGGGGGGGCGGCGGCGCTGGTGGGGTGCTCGCAGTGGTGGCAGCGGATCGCGCTCCTGCTGCTGGCGGGCCCGGTGGCGCTGCTGATGAACATGGTGCGTGTGACGGTGCTTGGGCTGCTGACGCTGGTGGACCCGGAGCTGGCGGCTGGGAACGCGCACACGCTGATCGGGACGATCCTGCTCGTTCCTTCGCTGATGCTGTTCCTCGGGGTCGTCTGGGCCCTGAACCGCGTCGTTGATTCCCCGGAGAAGGAGCTCACGGCGTGACCTGGCGCAGTCTTGGCAATCCGGCGTTCATCGTTGCGGTCGTGCTGCTGGCGGTCTCGGCGGTCGCGTTCAGCGGGGCGATCGGCGCGTACCAGGTGCACCTGCGGAAGCTGCCGATCGAGCCCCCGGAGGGGCGTCGGGTTTCGGCGTTGCCCACGGAGACCGGCAGCTGGGTGCGGACGGGGCAGGACCGGGTGATGCCCAAGGATGTCGTCGCGACCCTGGGCACGGAGAATTATGTCTCGCGGATGTACCGGCTTCGGGACGAGGCGGCGGCGGAGATCCTGGGGCGCGACCGCCCGGGGGAGCCGATCGTCATCGAACTGCACGTGGCGTACTACACCGGCATGATCGACACGGTGCCCCACGTGCCCGAGCGGTGTTTCGTGGGGGGCGGGCTGCAGAAGGGCGGGACTTCGGAGCGCCTGCCGCTCCCGATGGACACCTCGGGCTGGCTGCCGGACACGACGGTGGAGCCCGAGTTCGCGGGCCCGGCGGGGGCGATCTACACGGCGCGGACGGACAACCGGCGTTCGGACCGTCCGGGGATGCGGGTGCGGCTGCCCCGGGGGGTGACGCCCGATCGTCCGATCCGGATGATGATGAGTTCGTTCGCGGGTCCCGAGGGTGAGACGCGTCTGGTGGCGGGGTACTTCTTCGTGGCGAACGGGGGCACCGTGGCCAGCGCGAACGACGTGCGTACGCTCGCGTTCGACCTGCAGAGCGACTACGCGTACTACCTGAAGGTTCAGGTGACGACGGCGCAGGTGGATTCGAAGGAACAGCTCGCGCTGCTGGCGGGGTCGCTCGTGGGCGAGCTGATGCCCGAGATCATGCGGTGCGTCCCCGACTGGATCGAGGTCCAGCGGGGCAACTATCCAGAGGACAACCCCCGACGGGCCTCGGCGTACATCGCCGGCGCGTCGAACGACGGTTGAACGAGAAGAGATGCCCCCGGTGACCGGGGGCTGCAAGCCGGGAGAATGGACTCATGGCGGCTCGGGTGAATGTCAAGTTCGTGATCATCCTCTCGGCTGTGCTCGTGGGCGTCTGCGGGGCGGCGGTCGGGGCGTGGTACTTCATGGTCAACAAGACCGGGGCGAGCTGGGCCCGGCAGGGTGACGAGGCGATGGCGGCGGGCGACTACGAGCGGGCGTCGAATGCCTACGAGCGTGCTGTGGGGCACGAGCGGACGAACCTCCCGTGGCTGGGCAAGTGGCGGGCGGCGCTCGAGGAGCGTGCGCCGGGCGACCAGG
>DAIQNV010000042.1:10996-20711 GCA_036788215.1 Phycisphaerales bacterium
CCGTGGCTGGGCAAGTGGCGGGCGGCGCTCGAGGAGCGTGCGCCGGGCGACCAGGTGGAGTACGAGCGGCTGTTCGGAACGAAGCTGGTCCCGGTGAAGCGTCAGATCGCGGTGGTGAAGCGGACGGACAGCGACGCGCACGAGGAGGTGCTGTCCCTGATCTACTCGCAGATACGCGAGAGCGGCAGCCCTCAGGCTGTGCGGAACGGTGCGGAGCAGATCCACGCGGAGACGGAGCGGGTGATGCCCCTGCTCGGCGGGGATGGCGGCCCGCAGGACCGGCTGCTCCGGTACCGCGGCCTGGCGTTCACGCGGGTGCTGGGGCTCCTCGGAACGCTGCCGGAGGACGAGCTGCAGCGGGCGGAGGAGGACCTCCGCAAGACGCTCGCTGCGGACCCCGGCGACGGGGAGGTGGCGGTCGCGCTGACGCAGCTTCTCAACACGCGGATCGACCAGGCGCGGCGCGCGGGTCGGGTGACGGTCGTGGAGCGGTATCGCACGGAATCCCGCGAGATCATCGGGACGCTGCTCGAGAACGACGCCGACGACCCGTGGGGCCGCGTGTTCAGGCTCGCGATCGAACTCGACCAGATCGGGGACGGCCTGCGGCGGCAGAATCTTCCTCCGGAGGAGGTCTCGCGGCAGGTGCGGGCGGCGTTCGACGGTTTCCTTGATGACCTGGACGGGTTGCACGCGTGGCTGATGTCGCGTCCTGTCGACGAGATCGAGCTGCCGGTGGTGGACCGGTTCCAGCTGGTCGAGTCGGCGATCGATCCCGAGGCGCGGCTGGAGCGGACGTACGAGCTGGTGACGCGGCTGGCGGAAGGTCAGCCCGATGATGCGCGGGTGGGTCTGCGTTACGCGTTGCTGACCGCTGACCTTGGCGAGCTGGACCGGGCGATCTCGGAGCTCGAGCGGATCATCGCGATGCAGCCCAGGAAGCTGAGCTTCGAGGGGCTGGTCCGGTTTTTCATGCAGGCGCAGGCGGCGCGGTCGGTGAGCGAGTTTCACCTGCGCAAGGCGGAGCGGCTCCGCAACGGGGGCGGGTCCGAGGCGGAGGTGCAGGCGGCGCTGGCATCGGCGAAGGCGTCGCGTATGCAGTTCGCGCGGATGGTGCCCCAGACCAGTGCGGACCTGAAGTTCCTGGACGGCCTGATCGCGCTGGCGGAGAACCGCCCGGTGGACGCTTTGGCGCAGTTTGCGGCCTTCAACCAGGACACGGAGTTCCAGAACCGTCTCGGGCTTCGGCGAGAGGCCCAGGTGGCCCGGGGGCTCGGGCGGCTGGGCACGGCGCGTGACCGTCTGCAGCAGTTGCTCGATCTCGACCCGAACGACTGGACTGCGGTGCTCCTGCTGGCGCAGGTGGAGGAGGCGTTCGGCGAGCCTGCGAATCTGCGTCGGGCAGCCGAGCTCTGCCGGACGGTGCTGCGTCTGCAGCCGGGCAACCAGGCGGCGCTGGCGATGCTCGAGCAGTACGAGATCATGCTGGGCGACCGGGCGAGCGAGGACCCTGTTGTCACGCTGATCTTCGAGGCTCAGCGTGTTGCGCGGGGGAACGAGGGCGAGCTGGGGAACACCCAGCAGGCGATGGACCTGCTGCGCCGTGGGCTCGACGAGAACGGGTATGACCCGCGGATCGTGAACACGCTGGGCAGCATGCTCATCAACGCCGGGCGCCTGGACGAGGCGCGGGCGTTGGTGGACGAGGCCCTTCCGCGGAACCGGGACAACGAGCAGCTCCGCCGGCTGAGCGTGATGCTGCAGGCGGACAGCATCACCGACGCGGTCGTCATGATGATCGACGAGTCGGACGCGCCCGAGGAGGACAGGCTGCTGAACAAGCACCGGGTCTTCATCCAGGCGAACGAGCCGGAGCGGGCGTCGGAGATGCTCGATCGGCTCGTCGAGGTGGCGCCGAACGACCCTCGCGTGCTCGAGCTGCGGTTCGTCCGTGCGATCCAGCAGGGGGACCTGGCGACGGCGGAGCGTCTGGCGGGTGAGGCGGAGGCGATCGGCGAGGACGGTGCGGACCGGATGGGCGGCGTGACCTTCCGCGCCCGCCTGGCTTCTGCGAAGGGGGACGCTGCCGCGGCGGTGCGTCTCTTCGAGGAGGCGGCGCAGTCGGGGCGTGCGGACGCTGATATCTGGCGTGCTCTCGGGATCGCGCAGCGTACGGCGGGGCGTACGCCGGATGCGCTCCGGTCTTTCCAGCGTGCGTTGTCGATCCGTCCCGATGATGTGGCGTCGATCAACGCGTACATCGCGACGCTCACCGGTGCGAACCGGCTCGACGAGGCCCTGGCGGAGGCTCGGCGGCTGCGTCCCCAGGCGGAGCGGAACACGGCGTTCATGGACCTGTACCTGACGCTGGAGGCGGGGGCCGGCGGTCGCGAGGGGCTCCGGCGGGCGATCCAGCAGCGTCGCCGGATCATGACGGAGCGTCCGGATGATGTCCGGAATCGGATCGCCTTGGCGACGCACTTCATCGAGGACCGGCAGTGGCTCGAGGCGCGTGGGATGATCGATGCGCTGCGGGCGGAGAACGACAGCATCGAGCTGGTGGCGCTCGACGCGCGTTGGCACGCGGACCAGGGGCGTGTGCGGACGCCGAACGGGTTCCGCGACGGGCTGGAGATGGCGCAGGAGTTGTTCTCGCGTTACATCGTCAGTCGCGACGAGCAGGAGGTCGGGCTGGAAGCGAACCTGGCGCTGGCGCGGTTCATGATCCAGCGCGGTCAGTACGGGGTAGCGAACAGGGCGATCGATGATGCGGTGCCCTTCCAGGATCCCACGCGTCTTCGTGCGGATAAGTTGAGGGGCGACCTGATGCTGACGCTCGGGCGCTCGGAGGATGCGGCGAGGGCGTTCCACAAGGTTGTCGAGGCGGGGGCGGACGACGCTGAGCAGACGTACCGCAAGCGGCTTATCGAGATGCTGCTGCGGCAGAACCTGTTCGACGAGGCGGCGGAGCAGGTCGCGGCGCTCGGCGAGGACCTGCGGCAGGATATGACGGTGATGCTGCAGCGGGCGGACATTCTGCTGGGGCAGGGCAATCGCGCGGCGGCGCTTGACCTGCTGAACAGGGCGGTGGCGCTGCACCAGGGGTCGGCGGTCGTGTACGCGAAGCGTGCGCAGGTGCTGCTGAGCCAGGAGACCGGTCTGAACGATGCGCTCGCGGACCTGCAGACGGCGCTCGAGATCCAGCCCAACGAGTGGCGGACGCTGCGGCTGCGGGCGTCGGTGTACTACCAGATGGGGCGCATGGAGGAGGCGATCGCGGACCTTCGGAACACGATCCGGGCGAACCCGACGCTGGATGATGTGCTTTTCGGGCTGATGGCCGAGCTGATCAGCCAGGGCCGGGACGGGGAGGCGCTCGACGCGGCCTCGGAGGTGATCGACCAGCGTCCGACGGACACGACGCTGATGATCACGGCGGCGCAGGTTCTCTCGCAGCGCGGGAGGTGGGGTCGGGCGGCGATCCTGTACGGCAAGGCGTGGGAGCTGAGCCAGAACCCCGACCTCGCGATCCGGTACATCGACTCCTTGGTGAACTCGGAGCCGCCCCGCCCGGATGAGGCGGAGCGGGTTCTGCGTCGTCTCGCGGAGCTCGGGGCGGACCTGACCAACGACCCCGAGCTGCTGATCGCGCAGGCGCTGGTGGAGCGGGCCCGCAACCGGCCGGTGCGTGCGGAGGCGTTCCTCTCGCAGGCGTTCGACGCGCAGGACGACTCCCCCACCGCCCGGCTGAACTGGATCCGCAACGTGGTGCGTGTGTACAACACCGCCGAGCCCGGGGCGGCGGTCGCCTTCGTCCGGCAGCTCGCGGGAGGCCGGGAGGCCGGGACCGAGGATGCCGAGTGGCTCGACTACGCGGCGGCGCGGCTGATGATGGATCGCGAGGCGACGTTCGCGGATGGCGAGAGCCGGTTGCGCGAGCTGTCGGAGTCGGCGTCGACGGGGACGGTCCGGCTGTTGTCTTACCGCACGCTTGGGGCGATGTGGTACGACCGTGAGGACTACCAGAGGGCGGAGTCTGCGTGGCGGGCCGGGCTGGCGGAGTTCCCGGACGACTGGGAGATGACCAATAACCTGGCGTACTGCGTCGGTCGGGACCTGAACCGTCCGGAGGATGCGCTGCCCCTGGCTCGTCGTGCTGTGGAGCTTGCGGGCGGGGAGAGCCAGGCGTGGGATACGCTGGCGCGGATCCACATCAACCTTGGGAACCTCGATGACGCGGAGGCGGCCTTGGACCAGGGCGAGCGGGCGATCCGCACGCCGGCGGCTCGGATCACGATCACGCTGAACCGGGCGCGGCTCGAGGCGAAGCGCGGGCGTTGCGAGCTGGCTCGGACGCTGCTGTCGCAGGCCCGCACGAGTTCGGAGACACTGCCCCAGCTTCGGGAGCAGTTCGAGACCGATATCCGGGAGGTCCTCGCGCTGATCGAATCAGGCTGCTGACCGCCGGGGGTTCGAGACACGCTCGCACGCGGCTGGACGCCCTGCGAGCCGAAAGACAGTCGGGGTCGCCCGCGCGGCCCTGCGCCGATCCTGGGCCGAGGGGCCCGTCCGAGAACGCCGGGAGCGCCCGGCTAAGCCATCGCCGGGCGACCGGCGAGAATGGGTAGGTTCGAGATGACGACCGCGCCAGCCGCACGCCCGACTTCACCGGCCGCTTCCCGCCCGCCCGCCGGTCCCGCGAGCGCGGGGAGCTTTACGCCCGCGATCGACCCGGTGAAGCTTCTGCAGAAGTACATGTGGCTGCTGATCGCGGCCGGGATCGGGGGGATCCTGCTGGGCGAGGTTGCTTTCCAGGTGGGCAAGCGGCTTTTCCCTGTCTGGAGCAGCACGGCGGTATTCGAGGTGCAGGTGCCGACGACGGACCTGAAGAACACCGCGACGGCGTATGACGAGGACGAGTTGATGACCTTCATGGCGACGCGGATGGAGGAGTTCCGTCAGCCCGCGTTGCTCGACTCGGTGATCCTCGACCCTCGGATCGAAATCGAGGCTCCCCGCTGGATCGAGCAGTACAGGAAGGGCGGCGCCATCGACGTGGACGACGCGCGGCGGAGGCTCCGGGAGATCATCAACACGCAGATCATCCAGGACACGCAGCTGTTCACCATGACGGTCGGGTGGCGTACGCCGGGCGATGCCGCCGGTCTTGCGCGGATGCTCGAGCAGAGGTTCGTTAACAACTCTGACGAGCGGGCCCGAAGGGACCGTGCTTCTCGCCTCGACCAGATCCGCCGGATCGTGGACGGGTACAACGCGGAGCTGGACGAGTTGATTCTCCGTCGGACGCGGCTCACGCGGGACGAGGGGATCAGCGCGGCGACGCAGCGCGAGGACGATGCCTCGAAGGAACTGGACGACACGGTCGCGACGATCTCGACGATCCAGCGGGAGATGGCGGCGACCCGGGAGCAGCTGCAGCGGATGGAGACGATGCTGCAGAACGACTCGGCGATCCAGTACACGGACACGCAGCGGGCGATCGTGGAGCAGAGCCCGCTGATGATGCGGCAGACGTCGAGCATCCAGGATCTGCGTACGGAGCTGGGCTCGATGCTGCGCGAGGGCATCCAGCCTGCTCACCGCGACTATCGCCTGCTGCAGGCTCGCATCGACGCTTCGGAGGCGGAGCTCATCGACCTTCGGGAGCGTGAGCTGCGCAAGCAGTTCGAGGCGGACGTCGACTCGCTCCGCCAGATGCTCCGGGGGCTGCAGGCCCAGGAGGCGGACCTGCAGGCCCGTGCCGAGGAGCTGCGGGCCCGCCTGACCGAGCTCACACGCATCTACAAGGAGCTGGACCAGCTCGACGTCCGGGTGGAGCGCATCACGGAGACGCGTGACATCTACCAGGCCAGCCTCGAGGAGATCCAGAGCCTGGGCGGGCTGCAGCGAGGGCGCATCACCATCGCTCAGGGCTCCAGGGTTCCCGACGAGATCTCCAGCCCGACGCGGCTGGTCAGCATCGCCCTGTGCCTCATCCTCGTCACCGGCCTGACCGGCGGGGCGGTGGTGGCCCGTGAGCTGCTCGATCAGCGGATCAAGGGCCCGAGCGATGTCGCGATGATCCCGAGGACGAAGGTCGTCGGCGTCGTCCCGCTCGCGGCGGAGGACCCCAACAACCCCAAGCACTTCGAGACGATCTTCCGCGACCAGCCCCGGGGCGTTCTCTCGGAGAGCCTGCGGCAGGTGCGGACCACGGTCCTGAAGAAGATGGAGCGTGGCGGGCACCGGTCGCTCCTGGTCTGCTCGGGCCTCCCGCGGTCCGGGACGACGGGGACGGTCACGAACCTCGCCTTCGCGGCGGCGGCGGCGGACAAGAAGGTGCTCGTCATCGACGCCAACTTCCGCAGGCCCGGCGTGCACCGCGTGTTCGGGCTCGCCGAGGCGCCGGGGCTCGCGGACGTGCTGGCGGGCAGCGCGACGCTGGAATCGGTGGTGCAGGCGACGGACACGCGTGGGCTCTCGGTGCTCCCCGTGGGCAGCGCCGAGCAGCGTGTCTTCGAGCGCCTGGGGACCGAGCCGATGGGCGCGCTCCTGGAGCGGGCGTCGGAGAAGTTCGACCTGGTGCTGATCGATACCGCCCCCGCGGTGGTCGCGGGCGATGCCTTCTCGATCGCGACCCGCTGCGATGCGGTCATGATGGTCGTGCGGGCGATGTCGGAGAAGCGGGGCATGGTGAACCGCATCAAGAACGACCTCGCGGACGGGCGGGCCGAGCTGCTCGGCGTGATCGTGAACGGCGTTCGCGCCTCGGCCGGCGGGTACATGAAGCGGAACATCCGCGCGACCCACGAGTACCAGGACGGTGCCGTCTCCGGCTCGATTGACGAGAAGGCCTGACCCTCATCCGTTCCGGGGGCCCGGCCCCCCGCGAGGAGATCGCCCGTGAGCCCGACGGGGAAACGCAGCAGCGACGCCATCGAGCCCGACCGGGCCGGGGGTGGCGCGCCCGTCCCCTCCGAGGTCCTTGTCACCGGAGGCGCGGGGTTCATCGGCTCGCACCTCACCGAGGCCCTGCTCGCACGGGGGAGCCGTGTGACGGTCGTGGACAACCTGACGACGGGGCGGCGACCGAACCTTCCGGCGGCGCACCCTGCGCTCGAGATCATCGAGTCGGACCTGCGCCGGGCGCTGACCGGGCCCCTGGCGGGGCGGCGGTTCGACGAGATCTACCACCTCGCGGCGGCTGTCGGGGTGGACCTGGTGATGAAGGACCCCGTCCTGGCGATCGAGATCAACGTGGAGCAGACGGCGGCGCTGCTCCGCTTCGCGGCGGGGCTTGACCCCGATGGGCGGGACAACCCCGCGGATGCGCCGGGCCCGGGGACGCCGACGTTCATCGCCAGTTCTTCGGAGGTGTACGGGAAGCCGACGCGGGAGGTCTTCTGCGAGGACGACGACGTGGTCTACGGGCCGACGGTCGTGACGCGCTGGTCCTACGCGCAGACGAAGGCGATCGACGAGTACCTCGCGCTGGCGTACCACGGGGCGGGGGCGTGCCCTGTGGTCGTGGCGCGGTTCTTCAATACCGTGGGTCCCAGGCAGGTCGGCGATTACGGGATGGTGCTGCCCCGGTTTGTCCGGGCGGCGATCGAGGGCGAGCCGGTGCGGGTGTTCGGGGACGGTGCCCAGTCGCGCTGCTTCTGCGATGTGCGCGATGTTGTGGCTGCGGTGCCGGTGCTCCTGGGGAACACCGCGTGCCACGGGCGGGTCTTCAACCTTGGTTCCGATCAGCCCATCTCGATCGCGGAGCTCGCGGGACTGGTGATCGACACCGTTGGGTCGGGCTCGACGATCGAGTTCGTGCCCTACACGGAGGCCTACCCGCCAGGTTTCGAGGACCTGAAGCGTCGGCGGCCGGACCTGTCTCGCGTGCGGGAGGCGATCGCCTTCGAGCCCAGGACCGACCTGGCGACGACGATCGGTGACCTCGCGGAATCGATCCGCGCCGAGATCGCGAAGGGGGTCGCGCCGTGAGCTCGTTCGCCCCGATCGGTCCGGCGAGTTCCGCTGCGGCGGACGCGGCCCGCGTGGTCGTGCCCCCGGGGGTGTCCGATCGCATCGAGCAGCTCGGCAACCAGATCGAGACGCTGGCGGCCCGGCAGCAGGAGCTCATGGGCGTCATCGGGCTGGGTGGCGAGCCACCGCAGACCTGGCTCGAGGTCCTGAACGGGTATCTCGCGGTGCTCGTGGTCGCGTTCCTCGTCACGGTGGTGACGATCCCGCTCCTGCGCAAGCTCGCGATCGACAACGGCATCGTGGACCGGCCCGATCACCGCAAGATGCACCGCATGCCGATCGCCTATCTCGGCGGTGTCGGCGTGTATCTCGGGATCATGGCGGGGGTCTTCACCAGCTACCTGGGTGTGGAGTGGCCCCAGATCGTCGGCTTCCATGTGACGCGGTTCGTCTCCATCACGGGTCACCCGGACCTGGTGCCTCCCTGGATCCTGCTGGGCCTGACGATCATCATGTTTATCGGGCTCTACGACGATGTCGTGGGCATCTCCCCGCGCGTCAAGGTCGGCGGGCAGCTCCTCGCCGCCGCGGCGCTCGCGTACGGGGACGTGGGCGTGAAGGTGGCTGAGGGCGTCCTGTCACCCACGCTCGGGGCGCTCATCAACCATCGGGACCTGACCTGGGTCTTCAACCTGCCGATGGACATCCCGCTCATCGGCGGGACGGTGGAGCTCGACCTGATCTACTGGACCGGCACCGCGGTCATCGCGATCTTCGTGCTCGGGGCGTGCAACGCTGCGAACCTGATCGACGGGCTCGACGGGCTGCTGTCGGGCGTTACCGCGATCGCGTGCCTCGGGCTCTTGGCGATCGCGATCATGCTCGTCTTCGAGGACGCGGGGCCCCGGGACTCGCAGCGGATCGTCCTGTGCCTGGCGGTGCTCGGGGCGTGCCTCGGGTTCTTGCCCCATAACTTCAATCCGGCGACCATCTTCCTGGGCGACTGCGGGTCCTTGCTGCTGGGCTTCTCGACGATTGTCATCATCCTGACGCTGGGCGACAACGGGCGGACGGACCTGGTGATCGCGGGCCTGGTGATCTACGCGATCCCGATCCTGGACACGATGCTCGCGATCGTGCGGCGGAAGCTGGCGGGCAAGAAGATGTCGGACCCCGACGCCAACCACCTGCACCACATGCTCAAGCGGGCGCTGGGCGTGAAGGGGGCGGTCTTCAGTCTCTATGGCATCGGCTTTGCCTTTGCCCTGATCGGCGTGCTGCTGGCGGCGTCGGGTGCCCGGCTGATCTACACGCTGGCCCTGCTGTGCGGGGCGTTCATCGTGGTGTACTCGATCAAGCTGGCCCGGAAGAAGCAGATCGAGGACCAGATGCTGGAGGCGGAGGCCCGGAGCGCCACGCTCGCGGCCCAGCCCCTGGCCCCCGAGGGGGCGCCGCCCCCCACCGCTGCAAGCACCCATTAAGGCGCTCCGCTTGTTCGTGGCCGATCCGCAGAGCCGGATCGACCACGGCACCCAGGGATGGGCTCTCAGGTCGCGCGTTCGTGGTCTAGCTCGCCTTCGGCTCGCGAGACCACGGCACCCGGCCCCCACCCTCGCGCACCGATTGCTGTCTGCTGTTCTTTGGCCCTTTGGCCATTTCCCATGTGGCCCTTTGCGCATCCGCCCACCCCCTATACTCCGCCCATGACCGATCCCGCGGCCCGTCCAACCCGCGTCAT